>JADZDN010000026.1 GCA_020851015.1 Alphaproteobacteria bacterium
CGCTGCGCATCGCCGGCAAGGACCTGCGCTTCTACAACAAGCTGGCCGAGCAGGCGCAGGTCGCCTCGTTCATCGGCCAGGCGGTGAACCAGTGGCTGCAGCTCTGCAACGCGCGCGGCCATGGCGAGCGCTACCTGCCCGTGCTGCCGGGCATCCTGGCCGAGCTTAACGGGACCAAGATCCGCGACCTCTAGGACTGGCTCCAGGGCTGGCCGATGACGCCGACCGCGCTGGCCGCGCTGCTGGTGATCTGTGCGGCGCTGTTCAGCGCCGCCTACAATACGATCATCAAGGTCGGCGAGGACCGGCTGGTGGTTGGCGCGATGGCCGGCGGCGTGGCGTTCGGCCTGGCGGCCCTGGCGCTGCCGTTCGTCGCGCCGCCGCCGCCGGCCGCTTGGCCCTTTCTTGCGGTGTCGATTGCGGCTCAGACCGCCTATTATTTCATCATCGTCGAGGCATACCGGGACGGCGATCTTTCGCTGGTCTATCCGGTCATGCGCGGAACGTCCCTGGCGGTCATCGTCGGATTTTCGGTCGCCGGCGCGGGCGAGCCCGTGACCCTGTCCAAGGCCGGCGGGCTTGCGCTGCTGTTCGCGGGGATCGCGCTGGCCGTGGACCTGCGCGCTTGGCGGCGGCCCGGCGCGCGCCGCCCCGCGCTCTATGCCGCCGTGACCGGATTCTGCGTGGGCATCTATCTTCTCGCCGACGGTTTCGGCGCGCGGCGTTCGCCCGATCCGCTCGGCTATGTCGCCTGGATGTTCCTGCTCAGCGGCGTGCCCGTGACGGTCGCGGTGACGGTTCTGCGGCGCGGCGCCTTCGCGCGCGCATGGCGGCGCAACTGGCGCCACGGCGTCGCCAGCGGCGCCGTCATGGTCGGGGGATACGGCGCGGTGGTGTGCGCGCTCTCGCTCGATTCCTTCGCGTCGGTAGCGGCGCTGCGCGAGTTGACGACGGTGTTCACGATCCTGATCGCCCGCTTCCTACTGGAGGAGCGGCCTCCGCTGCGCCGGTGGGCGGCCGTGGCGCTGATCGTGCTGGGGGCCGCCGTCATCAACGCCTAGCGCCGGGCGCGGGCAACCATTCCCTTTGACATTCCCCCGCGAGCCTAGGCAGAATTACGGTAACAAATTTCGATACAAATCGCTTCGCAGCAGGGGCCTTCATGAACGATCTGCCGGTCCGCCAGGGGCTGGGTGCGGCTGCGGCGCCGCTGGGCGACACGCTGCCCGCTGCCTGGTACGCCGACCCGGCGATCTTCGCCAAGGAACGCACGGCGATCTTCCACCGCCATTGGCAGCTTTTCGCGGATGAAAGCCGGCTGCCCGCGCCTGGCGACTACCTCGCGGGCGTGCTTGCGGGATTTCCGATCGTCGTGATACGCGGCCGCGACGGCAAGCTGCGCGGCTTCCACAATGTGTGCCGCCATCGCGCGGCCCAGCTGGTGCCGGAGGGCGTGGGCCATGCCAAGTCGCTGGTGTGTCCCTATCACGGCTGGTCGTACGACGGCGACGGCAAGCTGATCCGCGCGCGCGATTTCGGCGACGATCCGGGCCTCGATACCGGCGCGATGCGCCTGTTTCCGGTCCGTACCGAGGCCTGGAAGGGGCTGGTCTTCGTCTGCTTCGACATCGACGCGCCGTCGCTGATCGACTGGCTGGGGCCGATCGCAGCGATGGCCAGGGACTATCCGCTGGAGCGCTACCGCTTCTACCGCGACAAGGTGCGCGACGTGGCGGTGGACTGGAAGGCCTATGGCGACAACTACCTCGAGGGCTATCACCTGGAATTGATGCATCCCGGCCTGTGCGCCGCGATCGACGTCAGCCAGTACAGGATCGACGTCCATCGCCGCGAGGAGTTCTTCTACCTCTACGGACCCAGGCGCGACGACGGATTGACGCAGGGATTCTATTTCTACCGCTTCCCGGTGCTGATGCTGAATCTCTACGACTGGGGCGCGTCGATCGCCACGATCGACGCGCTGGCGCCCGGGCGGATGCGCCACAGCAACTGGTACCTGTTCGAGGACCTGTCGCCGGCGACGCAGGCCGAGCGCGACCGGATCGTCGAGTGGGCGATCGAGATCGTCAGCGAGGACATCGCGATCGTCGCCGGGGTGCAGCGCAACCTCAACGCGGGCATCTACGATCGCGGCCGGTTGTCGCCGAAGCACGAGCATGCGCTCAAAGGCTTCCACGACATGGCCCGGGACGGGGTCGCGGCCTATGATTCCGGCTGGCGCCCGCGGCTGCGCGCGGGTTGAAGCGCAAGAGCGGGGCCTATGCGTGACGCAGGCGCGGGCTTCGCACTATGGTTTCGTCAAGTGGCGCGGCGAGACCGCCCACAGGGAAGGCTATCGTCGAACTGCAACAGAGGAGACCAGAGGATGATCATCTTCGCGAAGAAGACCGTAACGCGCCGCTCCGTCCTGAAGCGGGCGGTGGCGGCCGGCGCCGTGGCGTCGGTCGGGCCGTGGTTCGTGCGCGACGCGCGCTCGTCGTCGGGCGAACTGAATTGGTTCACCTGGGAGGACTACGCGCCCAAGGCCCTGATGGACAAGTTCACCAAGGACACGGGCATCAAGATCAACGTGACCTTGTTCGACTCGAACGAGACCCAGCTCAACAAGCTGCGCGCCGCCCGCGGCGAGGGCTTCGACATGTGCACGCCGACCGTGACCTGGGTCGGCGCCCATATCGACGCCGGCAACATCCAGCCGGTGGACTGGGGCAAGATCAAGACCGTCAGCAACTTGCAGAAGACCTTCCAGAAGCTGCCCGGCGACCAGGGCGCGCAGCGCGACGGCAAGTACTACTGCATGCCCTACACGTGGGGCACCGAGGCGCTGGCGTTCAGCACCAAGGCGATGAACCTGGAATACGGCAAGGCCAGCTTCGGCGACCTGTGGGATCCGAAGTGGAAGGGCAAGATGGTGTGCCGTCCGCGCTCGATCATGCTCGGCACCGGCCTGTGGATGGAAGGCAAGGGCGATATCCCGGCCGGGTCGATGAAGAAGTCCTACGACGACGAGGCCACGATGGTGAAGTACTACGGCATGGCGCTGGAGTACTCGATCAAGAACAAGGCCCAGATCGGCACATTCTGGCAGGGCACCAACGACACGGTCGTCGCCTATCGTCAGGAAGGCTGCGTGATCGGCCAGACCTGGGACGGGCCGCCCAACACGATGCGCAACGAGGGCGATCCGATCAAGTACCTGGCGCCCAAGGAAGGCGCGCTGACGTGGTGCGACACGCTGTCGATCACCAAGGGCGCCAAGAACCTCGAGCAGGTCTACGAATACATGCAGTGGGCGCTGCAGCCCGAGGTCGGCGGACTGATGGCGAACGAGACGGGCTACAACAGCATCGTCGTCGGCGCCGAGAAGCACACTAACCCGAACTACCAGCGCAACTTCAGCGAAGCCTATCCGGGCGACGCGATCGACAAGCTGTGGTTCCAGGGCGAGGAGAAGCCCTGGTTCATCGCCAAGCGCCAGGAGTTCGCGGCGAAGCTGCAAGCGGCCTGACGCCGGCGCCGCCGATCTGACGAAAGGCGGAGCGCCCGTTCGGCCGGGCGCTCCGCTGCCTTTCCATCGGCGGACCGGAACTTGCGTGCAATGCTTCGCCACGTCAGGCAGGGGGCGGGATGGCGAACGACCTTGAATTGATCGACGTCGTCAAGAAATTCGGGGACTTCACCGCGGTCCACGGCGTCACCGTGACCATGCCGCAGGGCGAGTTCTTCAGCTTCCTCGGCCCTTCGGGCTGCGGCAAGACGACGATCCTGCGCATGATCTCCGGCTTCATCGATCCCAGCGCGGGCGCCATCCGGCTGGGCGGTCGCGACCTGAACGGCATCGGGCCGAACAAGCGGCCGACCGCGCTGATCTTCCAGAACCTGGCCCTGTTCCCGCTGATGTCGGTTGCCGACAATATCGGCTACGGGCTGATGGTGCGCGGCGTCGGCAAGACGGAGCGCCGGCAGGTCGTCGACCGGATGCTCGAGCTGATCGCGCTCAAGGGCTACGGCGACAAGCGGATCGACGAATTGTCGGGCGGGCAGAAGCAGCGCGTGGCGATCGCCCGCGCGCTGGCGGTCGAGCCCAAGGTGCTCTTGCTCGACGAGCCGCTGTCGGCGCTCGACCTCAAGCTGCGCCAGCACATGCGCCAGGAGTTGCGCGCGTTGCAGCGCCGCACCGGCGTCACCTTCATCTACATCACGCACGACCAGGGCGAGGCGCTGGCGATGTCCGACCGCGTCGCGGTCATGTCGCAGGGACGCATCGAGCAGATCGGCACCTCGACCGAGATCTACAACAGCCCGCAGACCGCCTTCGTCGCCGCTTTCGTCGGCGAGAACAACGCGATCGGCGGCAAGGTGACGGCCGCCGAAGACGGCTATGGCGCGATCGACACGCCGTTCGGTCGGCTGCGGGCGGCCAATCCGCGGGGCATGAGGCCGGGCGAGGCCGCGATCCTGTTCGTGCGGCCCGAGCGAGTGCATATGGCCGGGGCGAACGGCGCCAACGGCGGCGAAAACGCGATCGAGAGCCAGGTGCTGGACGGGGTGTTCGAAGGGCCGGTCGCCAACATCCTGCTGGCCAACCAGGGCGACAAGCGACCGATCACCGTCACCCTGACCAACGACGGCGCGACCCCGCGCGTGGCGCGCGGCGAGCGCCGCCGCGTCGCCTTCTCGCCCGACGATGCGATCCTGCTGCCGCCCTATGGCGCCGCGCACGGCGCCGGAGGCCACGCGTGAGGGAGGCGCTGCAGCGCTTCGGCGCGGCCGGGGTCGGCGCGATCCTGTTCGGCGTGGCGTTCTGGGCGCTGATGCTGATCGCCGGGCCCATGCTGCTGATGGTCGACATGGCCTTCCATCCCTATCTGCCAAACCCGGCCGACGTGGGCGGGCCCAAGGACGTCTACACGGTCGCCAATTTCGCCAAGGTGTTCACCGACGAGCTGAACTGGAAGGTGTTCAGCAAGACGATGTATTCCAGCATCCTGGTCACGGTCATCTCGCTGCTGATCGGCTATCCGCTGTCTTTCATCCTGGTGCGGTCGGGCAA
>JADZDN010000027.1 GCA_020851015.1 Alphaproteobacteria bacterium
CCGCCAAGGCCGCCTCGCGCCTCAAGGACGAGAGCGAGCTGCTCAACCGGCAGATGGAGGACATGGAATCGGTCGGGCGCGACACGGCCGAGCGGGTCGGCGCCGCCTTCGCGGACACCGACGCGGCGATGCGCCAGCGCGCCGCCGCGATGGTGGGCGAGGCGTCGGGCGCCGCCAACCGCATCTATGCCGCCTTCGACACGGTGCACGAGGACATCCGCACGCGCGTGGGCGACGTGGTCGAGATCGCGACCGGCTCGGTCGGCCGGATCGGCGAGCAGTTCGGCTCCGCCAGCGCCACGATCAGGCTGCAGATCGACCAGATCCTGGGCCTCAGCACCGACGCCAGCCAGCGCATCACCGTGCGCTTCCAGGAGGCGGTCGAGGGGCTGGGCGAGCGCGCCCAGGCGCAGATCGGCGCGCTGGAAGGCGCCGAGGCGCGCGTCGCCGGCAAGGCGGCGGAGATCGCCGCCGAGGTGAAGCGAGTGAGCGAGGCGATGGCGGGGACGGCCGAGGCCGCAGCCGCTTCGCTCGCGGAGAATCTCGCCAGGGTCGACGAGTCCGCGCGCCAGCGCTTCCAGGCCCATGCCGGGATGGTCGAGGGCGCGGAGGTGCGCATCGCGGGTCGGGCGGCGGAAACGGCGGCCGAGGTGCGGCGCGCGGCGGAGTCGATGGTGGGCGCCGCCGAAAACGCGGCCACCGCGGTCGCCGGCAGCTTGGCGCGAGCCGACGAGGCCGCCCGCCATCGCCTGCAGGCGCAGTCGGCCGCGATCGCCGAGGCCGAGACACGGATCGCCGAGCGCGCCGCCGAGGCCGCCCAGGCGATCGCGGCCAGCTTCGCGCAGACCGACGACGCCATGCGCCAGCGCATCCAGGCCCAGGCCGGCGCCATTGCGCAGGCCGAGGCCAGCATCGCCGAGCGCGCGGCGGAAGCCGCGGCCGAAACGCGCCGGGCGAGCGAGTCGATGGCGGGCGGCGCGGCCGAGGCTGCCCAGGCGATCGCCGCCAGCTTCGAGCGCGTCGACGAGGCGGTGCGCCAGCGCATCGAGGCCCAGGCCGGCGTCGTCGCGGCGGCCGAGGCGCGCATCGCCGAGCGCGCGGCCGGGATCGCGGTCGACATGCGCAGCGCCGGCGACGCCATGGTCGGCGTCGCCGAGGGCGCGGCGGCGTCGATCGCCGCCAGCTTCGCGCGGGCGGACGAGGACGTGCGCCGCCGGACCTTGGCGCAGGCCGACGTGATCGCCGGCGCCCAGGCCCAGATCGCGCGGCGGGCGACCGAGATCGCCGCCGAGGTGAAGCAGGCCGGCGCGACGATGGTCGACGACGCGGCCGTTGCCGCCGGCCGCATCGCCGAGAGCTTCGCCCGGGCGGACCAGGACATGCGCCAGCGCGTGCAGATGCAGGCCGGCGCGGTCGCCGAGGCCGAGGAGCTGATCGCCGCCAAGGCCGACGCGGTGGCGGCCGAGCTGAAACGTGCGGGCGAGACGATGACCGGCGATGCCGCCACCGCCGCGTCGATGATGGCCGCCAGCTTCGCCAAGGCCGACGATGAGCTGCGCCAGCGCGCCGACGACCTGACCGTGGCGCTGGACCGCTCGGCCGACCGGTGGCAATCCGGATTCGCGGCGTCCGGCGCCGAATTGCAGCGCCAGGCCGTGGCGCTGGAGCAGCAGGGCCAGGCGACGGCGCGGCGCGTCGCCGACAGCTTCGCCGGCGGCGTCGATCTGGTGCGCCGTCATACCGAGGAAACGGTCGCCGTCTCGCTCGACACCCGCGACCGCATCGTGCGCAACCTGGGTTCGGCCGGCGACGAGCTGCGCCGGCGCGCCGAGGAGCTGGTGCATACCGCCGACCAGGCCGGCCAGCGCATGGCGAAGAGCCTGACCGGCGCCGGCGACCAGGTGCAGGAACGCGCCGCGGCGCTGGCGAGCGAGGCCGAGGTCGCCGCGACGCAGATCGCGCAGACCTTCGCGCTCGCCGACAAGAGCATCCGCGCGCATGGCGAGGGCGTGGTCGTCACCGCGGCCGAGGCAGGCGAGCGCATGCTGGCCGCCTTCGCCGCCAACGGACAGGCGATCCGCCAGGAAGCCGAGTCGATGGTCGGCGCCGCCAACGCCGCGGCGATGCGCGTGGCGGCCACCTTCACCAGCAGCGGCGAGGCGCTGCAGCAGCACGCCGAGGACATGGCCGGCGCCACTGGCGACCTGGTGCGCCGCGTCAACGCCGCGCTGGACGACGGCGGCGAGGCTTTCCGGCGCCGCGCCGAGGACCTGGTGGTCGTCACCGCGGACGCCGCCAGCCGGCTCAACGCAGCCCTGGAGACGGGCGCGGAGGATATCCGCCGGCGCACCAGCGAGATCGTCATCGCCAGCGCCGCCGCCGCCGACAGCGTCACCGGGCGCTTCGCCGAGACTACCAGTGCGCTGGTCGGCAAGGCGCGCGAGATGGAGGCGCGGGTCGACGATTCCGCCCAGCGCGTGGTCGGCCGGTTCACCGCCGCCTCCGACGCCATCGCCGGCCAGACCCGCGACATCGAGGCGCGCGTCGCCGACGCCGCCCAGCGCGCCGCCGGCAAGATCGGCGAGGCGGCGGACGCGATCCTAGGCCAGGCCGCGCTGGTCGAGAAGCGGTTCGAAGCGGCCGCCCAGCAGTCGACCGCGCGGGTCGCCGACAGCGCCGGCGCCATCGTCGACCGCACGCTCGCGCTGGAGCAGCGCGTCGCCGAATCGGCCCAGGCGCTGGTGCAGAAGGTCGCCGATGCCTCCGGCGCGATCGAGGTCCAGACCGGCGGGCTCGAGCAGCGCGTCGACGCCGCCGCTACCCGCGTGGCGACGCGCTTCGTCGAGACCAGCGGCGAAATACGCGCCGCCGCCGACGCCATGCTGGAACAGGCCGCGACCGCGGCCAACCGCGTGATCACGACCTTCGCCAAGGGCAGCGAGGACATCCGGCGGCACGGCGATTCCGCCGCCGCCGGCGCCGAGGCGACGGTCGCGCGCATGACCAACACGATCGCCACCAGCGCCGACGAGATGCGCCGGCGCACCGAGGCGCTGGCGGCCGAGGCCGCCGCGGCGGTGCAGCGGATCGCCGGCTCCTTCGCCAGCGGCAGCGCCGACATCCGCCGCGAGAACGAGCTGACCGTGGCCGACGGCGAGCGCGCCGCCGCGCAATGGCGCCAGGCGATGGCGTCGAGCGCCGAGGAGGTCCGCGCGAGCACCGAGGTCCTGGCGAGCCGCATTTCCGGCGCCGCCGAGCGGATCGTCACCGACGCCGCCGGCGCGGCGTCGATGATCGCGGCGAACTTCCAGCAGGCCGGTGACGAAATGCGCCGCGGCTCGGACGAGATCGCGACGGCGATCTCCGCGGTCGCGCAGCGCCTGACCGGCGAGTTCGGCCGCGTCGGCGCCACCCTGTCGGAAAACACCCACGCGCTGGCGGACGAGTCGGTGGCGGCGGCCGGCCGCATCGCCACCGGCTTCGCCGAGCACGCGCTGCGCATCCGCGCCGAGACCGACGCGCTGGTGGGCATCTCGGGCAAGGCGGCCGCCGAGATCGGCGATCTCGGCACCACGCTGGGCCGGCACATCGCCGTGCTGTCGGCCGCCTCGGACCGCGCCACCGCTAAGGTGGCGAGCGCCGGCGAGAATTTGCGCGCGCAGTCCAACATCCTGGTCGACGCCGCCGAGCAGGCCGCCCAGCGCGCCATGCTGATCGGCGAATCGGTGCGCGAATACGCGCGCGACCTGACCGGGGTGACCGAGCGCGCGCAGTCCAGCGTGCAGGACCTGAAGGAGAGCTTCGTCGACAGCCGCGTGAAGCTGGACGATACGGCCACGCGGGCGACCGCCCAGGCCCGCGCCATCGCCGATGCGCTGGAGCGCCAGGCGTCGGCGCTGACCGGCGCCGCCGACACCGCTGCGCTGCGCGCGGCCGAGGCGCGCGAGAACCTGCGCCTGGAATCCGAGTCGATCCTCGGCATCACCGAGCGCGCGCAAGGGCGCACCGCGGATCTGCGCGGCGAGCTGCAGCGCCTGGGCGACGAGATACTGACCACGACGGATCGGGTGGCCACCAAGGGGCGCGAGATCGCCGAGTCCTACCGCGAACACACGCATACGCTGTTCGAGCGCTCGGAGCAGCTGCTCGACCGCATCGAGGGGGCGGGCCAGTCGCTCGGCAAGCAGTCGGAGACGCTGATCGCGGCGACCGACGTGGCGACCGCGCGGGTCCGCACGGCGATCGAGGAGCTCGACCGCCGCGGCGTCGACCTGGGCCAGCGCACCGAGGCGGCGCTCGAGCGGGTGCGCGACCTGGGCCGGGCGCTGAACGCCGAGGCGCAGGGCATCACCAGCGCCGCCGACGCCGCGTCGAACCAGATGTCCGAGGCGGGCGACGCGCTGCGCACGCGCGGTCGCGACCTGGCGGACGCCTATGGCCAGGCGGCCGCCCGGCTGCGCCAGCTCTCGGACAGCTTCTCCGGCCAGGCCGTGGCGCTTGCCGAATCGACCGAGCGCACCGCCGAGCGCGTGGGCCAGATCGACCGCGCCGTCCGCGAGCAGGCCACGACCATGATCAAGGCCGCCGAGCAGGCGGTCGAGCACGCGGCCAAGGCGACCGACGCCTTCCGCACCCAGGCCGAGACGCTCAAGAAGTCCAGCGACCTGGCGCTCAGCCAGATCAACGCGATCGAGGACAAGAAGGCCGAGGCGCGGCGCGACACCTTCCTGCGCTCGGCCACCTATGTCGTCGACAAGCTGAATCAGCTCGCCATCGACCTCAACCGCGTGCTGGAGACCGACATACCGCGCAGCGTGTGGAAGGCGTTCTACGACGGCGACAAGACCGCCTTCACCAAGCGCCTGCTCGGCACGCCGGCGATCCGCGACCTGCAGCGCATCCGCCAGAAATTCGAGACCGACACCGACTTCCGCAGCTACGTCTCGCGCTACGTCAACGAGTTCGAGGCACTGCTCGACCAGACGCGCAAGTGGGACTACGACAACCTGATCGCCCAGGCCTTCCTGGGCGCGGATATCGGGCGGCTCTACGCGCTGCTCTGCCGCTCGCTCGACCGGCAGATGAAGTAGGGGCGCTTACGCCCGCGGCCCGGGCCAGGGCTGCACGGCAAAATCCAGGAACCGGCGGCACCAACCCGACTGGATGAGCGCCTTGGCGGCTGCCAGGTCGGGCGCGAGGTAGCGGTCGCGGTCGAGGAACTTCACGTGCCGGCGCAGTTCCGCCATCGCCTGCCGCAGCCTGGCGCTGGTCTTGAGCGGCTTGCGGAAGTCCACGCCCTGCGCGGCGCCCATCAGCTCGACCGCCACGACGCCCGCGGTGTTGTCGGCCATTTCCGCCAGGCGCCGCGCGGCGAAGGCGGCCATGCTGACATGGTCTTCCTGGTTGGCCGAGGTCGGCAGGCTGTCGACCGAGGCGGGATGCGCCAGGGTCTTGTTCTCCGACGCCAGCGCGGCGGCAGTCACCTGCGCGATCATGAAGCCCGAGTTGAGACCGGGTGCTGCCACCAGGAAGGCGGGCAGCGCGCTCAAATTCGCGTCGACCAGCAGCGCGATGCGGCGCTCGGACAGGGCGCCGATCTCGGCGATCGCGGTCGCCAGCGCGTCCGACGCCATCGCCACCGGCTGGGCGTGGAAATTGCCGCCCGACAGGATCTCGCCTTCGCGCGCGAAGACCAGCGGATTGTCCGACACGGCGTTCGCCTCGCGCAGGAACACGCCGGCGGCAAAGCCCATCACGTCCAGGCACGCGCCCATCACCTGGGGCTGGCAGCGCAGGCTGTAGGGATCCTGAACGCGGTCGCAGTCGATATGCGAGCGGCGGATGGCGCTGCCGCGCGACAGGCCCTTCAGCAGCCGCGCGACCGTCGTCTGGCCGGGCTGGCCGCGCACGTCCTGGATGCGCGGGTCGAACGGCACGTCGCTCGCCAGCATCGCGTCGCCCGACAGCGCGCCCGCCGTGATCGCCGCGGCGAACACGTCCTCGGCCGCGAACAGCCCGGCCAGCGCCAGCGCGGTCGATACCTGGGTGCCGTTGAGCAGCGCCAGGCCCTCCTTGGCGGCGAGCGTCAAGGGTTTTAGCCCGGCCCTGGCCAGTGCGGCCCGGGCCGGCATCGCCCGGCCGGCGACTCGGGCCTCGCCGACGCCCAGCAGCGCGGCCGACAAAGGCGCCAGCGGCGCCAAATCGCCCGATGCGCCGACCGACCCCTTGGCGGGGATGCAGGGATAGACGCCCGCGTTCAGCAGCCGCAGCAGCGCGTCGATCACGGCGCGGCGGACCCCGGAATTGCCGCGCGCCAGGCTGGCGATCTTCAGCAGCAGGATCAGCCGCACGACCGGGTCGGGCAGCAGCGGTCCCGTGCCGATCGCGTGGGACAGCACCAGGCGGCGCTGCAGCTCGCTCAGGTCCGCGCGGGAAATGCGCTTGCGCGCCAGGATGCCGAAGCCGGTATTGACGCCGTAGACGGCCGCCTCGCCACCCGCCAGCCGCGCGACGGTTGCCGCCGAGGCGGCGACGCCGCGCCAGACCCGCGGGTCGACCGACACGCGGACCGGCTGCTCGTACGCCTGCCGCAGCAGGGGTAGCGTCAGACGGCCGGGCCGCAGGGCGATTCGCGTCACCATGGCCGAAGTCTACAGCTTTTCGATGTGAAGTCCCCCATCGATCGGAAACGCGGCTCCGGTCGAAAAGGGTACGGCGCCCGTGGCGAGCGTGGCGACCGCGCCGGCGATGTCGTCCGGCTGGCCCCAGCGCGCGATCGGAAACACGCCCTCGGCCATCTGCTTGTCATAGTGCTCCTTGGCTGGCGCGGTCATCTCGGTCGCGATCACGCCGGGCCGGATTTCATAGCAATGGATGGCGTGCTCGGCCAGGCGGAGCGCGAACAGCTTGTTCATCATCGTCAGCCCGGCCTTCGAGACGCAGTATTCGCCGCGGTTGATCGACGCCTTGACCGCGTTGACCGACGAGATCGTGACGATCGAGCGGTGCGGTTCGTCCGGCCCGCGGCTCTCCGCCGTCATGCGCCTGGCCGCCGCCTGGGTCAGGAAGAACGTGCCGCGCAGATTGACGCCCAGCAGGTGGTCGAAGCTCGCGGGCGTCACGTCCAGCAGGTCGCCGCGCGTCTTGACCTGCACGCCGGCATTGTTGACCAGGCAGTCCAGCGTGCCGAATTCGGCCCAGACCTTGTCCAGCATCGCGCCGTGCGAGGCGATGTCGCGGATATCGCCGGCGGCGAAAATCGCCCGGCGTCCCAGCGCCTTGATCGTCGCCACGGTGCGCTCGGCGGCCTCGTCCCGCTCCAGGTCGACCACCGCGACATCGAAGCCGCGGCCGGACAAGGCCTGGGCGATGGCGGCGCCGATGCCGCGCCGGCCCCCGGTGACCAGGGCGACGGGATTGCGCGCGGAATTGGCCATGTCGGATCTTCCCTTTCGAGCGCCGCCGCCGGCGGCGCGGTCCGGGACTTTGACGCAGGCCGCTTGACGAGGCAACCGGCGCCGGGGCGTTTGTTGCTATGCGTTGCGCGACTGGCTAGGGTTCGCTGCAACAGCGGCCTCGAGCCGCAATCCAATCGAGGAGGTCGGGTCGATGCGTGGTACGGGAACCCTGAAATCGACGGTCGCGGGCGCGGTGCTGGTGCTGGCATCGGTCGGCGCCGCGGGGGCGCAGACCGCGCCGAAGATCGTCGTCGGCATGAGCGGGTGGACCGGCTTCGCGCCGATCACGCTGGCCAAGGAAAAGGGCATCTTCAAGAAGAACGGCCTGGAGGTCGAGATCAAGAAGATGCCGACCCAGGCGCGCCACGTCGCCATGGCGGCGGGCGAGGTGCAGGCGATCGCCACCACCGTCGACACCC
>JADZDN010000028.1 GCA_020851015.1 Alphaproteobacteria bacterium
CTCGCTCGCCGGCCCGAAGCGCCCGCAGGACCGCGTCAGCCTCGGCAAGGTCAAGGACAGCTACGAACTCGCCTACAAGGAGGCGCCGGGCGAGAAATCGGCCAAGCCGGTTCCCGTGGCCGGCAGCAACTACGCGATCGACCACGGCGCGGTGGTGATCGCCGCGATCACCTCGTGCACCAACACCTCCAATCCCTCGGTCCTGATCGCGGCCGGGCTGGTGGCCAAGAACGCGCACGAGAAGGGCTTGAAGTCCAAGCCCTGGGTCAAGACCTCGCTCGCCCCCGGCTCGCAGGTCGTGACCGACTACCTCGAGGCCGCCGGCTTGCAGCAGCCGCTCGACGCGCTGGGCTTCAACCTGGTGGGCTACGGCTGCACCACCTGCATCGGCAACTCCGGTCCGCTCAACGAGCCGATCTCCAAGGCGATCGACGAGGGCAACCTGGTGGTCGGCGCCGTGCTGTCGGGCAACCGCAACTTCGAAGGCCGCGTCAACCCGCAGACCCGTGTCAACTACCTGGCCTCGCCGCCGCTGGTGGTGGCTTACGCCCTGTCGGGCTCGGTGGCGCGGGACCTGACCACGCAGCCCCTGGGCACGGGCAAGGACGGCAAGGACGTCTACCTGAAGGACATCTGGCCGACCAACAAGGAGGTCCAGGCGACGCTCGACAAGGCGCTGAACGCCGAGATGTTCCGCAAGCGCTATTCCAACGTGTTCGCCGGCACGCCGGAATGGCAGAAGATCAAGACCAAGCCCAGCATGACCTATGCGTGGAACCCGGGTTCGACCTATGTCGCCAACCCGCCCTATTTCGTCGGCATGCCGAAAGACCCGAAGTCGCTGAGCGACATCCTGGGCGCCAAGGCGCTGGCGGTGCTGGCCGACAGCATCACGACCGACCACATCTCGCCCGCCGGCAACATCCGCAAGGCCAGCCCCGCGGGCGAGTACCTGATGAGCTACCAGGTGCGGCCGGACGACTTCAATTCCTACGGCGCGCGGCGCGGAAACCACGAAGTGATGATGCGCGGCACCTTCGCCAATATCCGCATCAAGAACGAGCTGGCGCCCGGCACCGAGGGCGGCGTCACCAAGCACGCCGGCACCGGCAAGGTGATGCCGATCTACGACGCGTCGATGCTGTACCAGAAGGACAAGATTCCGCTGGTGATCTTTGCCGGCAAGGAATACGGCACCGGCTCGTCGCGCGACTGGGCCGCCAAGGGCACCTTGCTGCTGGGAGTCAAGGCGGTCATCGCCGAGAGCTTCGAGCGAATTCACCGCTCGAACCTCGTGGGCATGGGCGTGCTGCCGCTGGTATTCAAGGGCGGCATGACCCGCAAGGACCTGAAGCTGGACGGCACGGAGAGCTTCGACCTGACAGGCATCGCCCATGGCATCAAGCCGGGCATGGACGTCCAGATGACGATCAAGCGCGCCGACGGCAAGACCGAGAAAGTCTCGCTGATGTGCCGGATCGACACGCTGGACGAGGTCGAATACTTCCGCCACGGCGGCATCCTGCACTACGTGCTGCGCGGCCTGCTCAAAGCGGCGTGAACGCCGGGCCGCTCTGCTTTCGGCCGCCGGCGGGGTCACCGAAGGGTGATTTGTCGGTGAACGCCGGCCGCGCCTATGGTCCGCGCATGAAAGCGCTTGCCGTCGCAATTGCCGCCGTTTCGATCCTGGCGGGCGCTGCCTTGAAGCCCGGCGCCGCGCAGGCGGGCGAACGCCCGCTTCTGGTCGTCGAGCTGTTCACCTCGCAGGGCTGCTCGTCCTGCCCGCCGGCCGAGGCCTATCTGGGCGAGCTTGCCAAGCGCAACGACCTGCTGGCGCTGGAGCAGCATGTCGACTACTGGGACTATATCGGCTGGAAGGACCCGTTCGCGCTGTCGGCGACGACCGACCGCCAGCGGCGCTATAACCAGCGCCTGGGCCGCGGCTATGTCTACACGCCGCAGATGGTCGTCGACGGCATCGCCGAGGCGGTCGGCTCGGACCGGGCGGCGGTCGAGCGCGCGGTCGCGACCGCCCGCGCGACGCCCGGCCCGCGCGTCGCCGTCCGCGTCGCGGCCACGGCCAAGGGGCTGCTGCGGGTCGACCTGCCGCAGAGCGACTCCAACGTGCTGTGCGACGTGTTCCTGATCGGCTTCGATCCGCTGCACATGACCAAGGTGCTGCGCGGCGAGAACGGCGGCCGCACGCTCAACAACTACAACGTCGTGCGCGACTTCCAGCATGTCGGCTTCTGGTCCGGCCAGGCCGCCACGATCGACCTGCCGAAGCTCGACATCGGGACGATGCGAAGCTGGGCCGTGATCGTGCAGGTCGAGGATTCCGGCGCCATCCTGGGCGCCGCGCGGATCAACACCGAAACCCTGACCACCGGCCGCAGCCCCTAAGACATCGGGATCGGGCATGGCCGGCCCGGCGGGTCGGCGCTTTGCGCGCGCCGCCGCGTGGCGCTAGTTTTGCCTGACCGAACAGGGGGAAATGCAGCCATGACGACGAAACTGCTGATCGCGGGCGACTGGCGCGAGGCGTTGAGCGGCGACACCATTCCGGTGCTCGACCCCAGCGACGGGGCGGAATATGCCCGCATCGGTCGCGGCGGCACCGAGGATATCGACCGCGCGGTCAGGGCGGCGCGCGACGCGCAGGACGGCGCCTGGGGGCGGATGCCGGCGGTCGAACGCGGGCGCCTCTTGGTCAAGCTGTCCAACGCGATCGCCGCCAACGCGGAGGAGCTGGCCAGGATCGAGGCGCGCGACACCGGCAAGCCCTTGAAGCAGGCCCGCGCCGACTCGCTCGCCTGCGCGCGGTATTTCGAGTTCTACGGCGGTGCCGCCGACAAGCTGCACGGCGAGACCCTGCCCTACCAGCCGGGCTACACGGTGATGACGATCCGCGAGCCGCACGGCGTCACCGGCCACATCATCCCCTGGAACTACCCGATGCAGATCCTCGGGCGCAGCGTGGGCGCGGCGCTGGCCGCCGGCAATGCCTGCGTGCTGAAGCCGGCGGAGGACGCCTCGATGTCGTCCTTGCGCATCGGCGAGCTCGCGACCGAGGTGGGCTTCCCGCCCGGCGCCATCAACGTGGTGCCGGGCTATGGCGAGGAGGCGGGCGCGGCGCTCAGCGCCCATCCCGGCATCGACCACATCTCCTTCACCGGCTCGCCCGAAGTCGGCACGCTGGTGCAGCAGGCGGCGGCCCGGCACAACATCCCGGTGACGATGGAGCTGGGCGGCAAGTCGCCGCAGCTCGTCTTCGCCGACGCCAATCTCGACGAGGCCCTGCCCTTCATCACCGGCGCGATCATCCAGAACGCCGGCCAGACCTGCTCGGCCGGCAGCCGCCTCCTGGTCGAGGCCAAGGTCTACGACCGCGTGGCCGAGGCGGTGTCGCAGCGGTTCAAGACCTTGCGCGTCGGGCCCTGGGACATGGACCTGGATTGCGGGCCCTTGATCAACAAGCAGCAGAAGTCGCGCGTGGACGGCTTCATCGACGGGGCGCGCAAGGACGGCGTGGCCAAGCTGGCGGAAGGGGTGATCGCGCCCAACACCCCGCCGGGCGGCTACTACGTGGCGCCGAGCTTCTTCGGTCCCGTGCAGCCCGACAGCAAGCTGGGGCAGGAAGAGGTGTTCGGCCCCGTGCTGGCCGCGATCCGCTTCGCCGACGAGGCCGAGGCGGTGCGCATCGCCAACGGCACCGCCTATGGCCTGGTCGCCGGCGTGTGGACCGCCGACGGCGGGCGCCAGCTCCGCATGGCCCGCGCGCTGCGCTGCGGCCAGGTGTTCGTCAACAACTACGGCGCGGGCGGCGGCGTGGAATTGCCGTTCGGCGGCGTCAAGCGCTCGGGCTTCGGCCGCGAGAAGGGCTTCGAGGCGCTCTACGGCTTCACCGCGCTGAAGACCGTCGCCATCAAGCACGGCTAGATTCGGAGGCTCATCCTTCGACAGGCTCAGGATGAGGACTCTTTCTTGTGCCTCGACTCGATCCTGATTCTCATTCCTCGTCCTGAGCCTGTCGAAGGACGACTGCACGGTCAATCGGGGGGAAAACGGATGCGTCTGACCAACAAGGTCGCCATCATCACCGGCGGCGGGTCGGGGTTTGGCGAGGGCATGGCCAAGCGCTTCGCCCAGGAGGGCGCCAAGGTCGTTGTCGCCGACATCAACGTCGAGGGTGGCAAGCGCGTGGTCGAGGCGATCAGAAAGGCCGGCGGCACGGCCGCGTTCCAGAAGGCCGACGTCGCCCGGGACGCGCAGGTCAAGGCGATGGTGGGCGCGGCGCTGAAGCGCTACGGGCGGCTCGACATCGTGGTCAACAACGCGGGCTTCACCCACCGCAACCAGCCGATGACCGGCGTCAGCGAAAAGGAGTTCGACCGCATTTTCGCGGTCAACGTGAAGGCGATCTTCCTGGCGGCCCGCCACGCCGTGCCGGTCATGAAGAAACAGGGCGGCGGCGTGATCCTGAACACGGCATCGACGGCCGGCGTGCGCCCGCGCCCCGGCCTGACCTGGTACAACGCCAGCAAAGGCGCGGCGATCACCGCCACGCGCTCGATGGCGGTCGAGCTGGCGCCCGACAAGATCCGCGTGGTCGCGATCAACCCGGTGGTGAGCGCCACGGGCATGCTGGCCCAGTTCCTCGGCAAGGACACGCCGGAGATCCGCGCCAAGTTCGTCGCCACCATCCCGATGGGCCGCATGTCGACCCCCAAGGACATCGCCAACACCGCGCTGTTCCTGTGCTCGGACGAGGCCGAGTTCCTGACCGGCATCTGCGTGGAGGTCGACGGCGGACGGTGCATTTGAGATGTCCCTCTCCCATCGGGAGAGGGTGGGGCCCGGCGCGAAGCGCTGGGAGGGTGAGGGAATCGAGAGCGCGGCGTCGCTGCCGCTGTGCTTCCCTCACCCGGCCCTTCGGGCCACCCTCTCCCGATGGGAGAGGGATGCACAAAACAAAACCGCCCGGGATCGCTCCCGGGCGGTTTCTTTTCGGCTACTGCCGGCGGCTACTTCCGGTCGCCGAACAGCTGCATCATCATGATGAAGATGTTGATGAAGTCGAGGTAGAGCGTCAGCGCGCCCATGATCGACTTCTTGGCCGCGATCTCCTCGCCGTCGCCCTCGAAGTAGATCTCCTTGATCCGCTGCGTGTCGTAGGCGGTAAGGCCCACGAACACGACCACGCCGATCACCGAGATGGCGAACATCACGGCCGGGCTCTGCAGGAAGATGTTGACCAGCCCCGCCACCAGGATGCCGATCAGGCCGGCGAACAGGAACGTCCCCATGCCGGTCAGATCGCGCTTGGTCGTGTAGCCGTAGAGGCTCATCGCGCCGAACGTCGCCGCGGTGATGAAGAACACGCGCACCACGCTGACGCCGGTGAACTGCAGGAAGATCGTGGTGAGCCCGATGCCGTTGATCGCCGCATAGGCCCAGAACGCCGCCTGCGCCGCCGCCGCGCTCATCGCGTGGACGCGGAAGCTGAGCAGGAAGACGATGCCGATCGGCGCGATCATCGCCACCCAGCCGAGGAGCGTGGGGGCCACGCCGCGCGGCGTAGCGGCGAAGAACAGCCCGAGCAGGCTGGAATTCGCGACCATGTAGGCCACGATCCCGGTCAACGCCAGGCCCGAGGCCATGTAGTTGTAGACCCGCAGCATGTACTGGCGGAGACCGACATCGATATCGGCCTGCATCGCC
>JADZDN010000029.1 GCA_020851015.1 Alphaproteobacteria bacterium
ATCGTCACGCAGGGCGACACCGAGCCCGCCTCGGTCGAGCAGCAGCACCACCTGGGCATGACCTGCCCGTCGCTCTATGACCTGCGCAACCTGTTCCAGGTGAACGTCGAGGAGGGGCGGCACCTCTGGGCCATGGTCTACCTGCTGCACGCGCATTTCGGCCGCGACGGGCGCGAGGAAGCCGAGGCGCTGCTGGTCCGCCGGTCGGGCGACCGCGACAACCCGCGCATCCTCGGCGCCTTCAACGAGAAGACGCCGGACTGGCTCAGCTTCTACATGTTCACCTTCTTCACCGACCGCGACGGCAAGTACCAGCTCTGCGCGCTGGCCGAATCCGGCTTCGATCCCCTGGCGCGCACCTGCCGCTTCATGCTGACCGAGGAAGCGCACCACATGTTCGTCGGCGAGACGGGCATCAGGCGCGTGATCCAGCGGACCTGCGAGGCGATGCGCGCGCACCGGACCGACGATCCGCAGAAGCTGCGCGCGCGCGGCGTCATCGACCTGCCGACGGTGCAGCGCTATCTCAACTTCCATTTCTCCGTCACGCTCGACCTGTTCGGCGGCGAAGTGTCGTCGAACGCCGCCACCTTCTTCACCGCCGGCATCAAGGGCCGCTTCCAGGAGGAGAAGCTGGGCGACGATCATGTGCTGCTCGACGCCGAATACCCGGTGCTGGCGGTTGAGGACGGCAGGCTGGTCGAGCGCCGGGCGCCCGCGGTCAACGCGCTCAACGAGCGCCTGCGCGACGATTTCATCAAGGACACCGACGCCGGCATGGCGCGCTGGAACAAGGTCGCGCGCAGCCACGGCGTCGATTTCACCTTCCACACGCCGCACAAGGCCTTCAACCGCCGGATCGGCGCCTATGCGGGGCTGCATGTCGGCCCCGACGGCTCGGTGATGTCGGCCGAGGAATGGAAGCGCCGCGGGCGCCAGTTCCTGCCGACGGACGAGGACCGCGCCTACGTGCAGTCGCTGATGGGCCGCGTGACCGAGCCCGGCAAGTTCGCCAACTGGATCGCGCCGCCGGCCAAGGGCATCGAGGGCCTGCCGCTCGATTTCGCGTATGTCAGGTTCGCTTAAGCGCGCCTCGTCTGCGCTCCTCATCCTTCGAGACGGCCCCTGCGGGGCCTCCTCATCCTTCGAGACGCTCGCTGCGCTCGCTCCTCAGGATGACGCGTTCTTCATGGACTCCCGCAAATCGCGTCATCCTGAGGAGGCGCGAAGCGCCGTCTCGAAGGATGACACGCTTGTTGGGTGCGCACAGAAAAATTGCGTCATCCTGAGGAGGGCCGGAGGCCCATCTCGAGGGATGAAAAACGCGAACCGGTCGCCTAATCCGCGAACCCCGCCATCGCGCGTACCTGCGCCGCCGTCGTTCCCGCCGCGCGCAGGTCGCGCAGCGTGGCGGCACGGTCGCGCTTGGCCAGGCGCTTGCCGTCCGCGCTCACGAGCAGCGCGTGGTGGTGGTAGCGCGGCGTCGGCAGGCCGAGCAGCGCCTGCAGCAGCCGGTGGATATGCGTCGCCGCGAACAGGTCCTCGCCGCGCGTCACCAGGCTTACGCCCTGCAGCGCGTCGTCCATGGTGACGGCAAGGTGATAGCTCGCGGGCGTTTCCTTGCGCGCCAGCACCACGTCGCCGAAGACGCGGGGCGTCGCCCCTACTTCGCCGCGCGCCGCGTCGCGCCAACCGAGATCGCCCGCGCGCGACGACGCCTGCGCCATGTCCAGGCGGAGCGCATAGGGCGTGCCCGACGCGATCCGCGCCGCGCGCGCGGATGCGTCGAGATGCCGGCAGGTGCCGGGATAGAGCAATCCATCCGGGCCGTGCGGCGCCTCGCCCGACCGCGCGATCTCCGCCTGGATATCGGCGCGGGTGCAGAAGCAGGGATAGAGCAGCCCCGCGGCCAGCAGCTTGTCGAGCGCCGCGCGGTAGTCGGCGAAGTGACTGCTCTGCACGCGCACCGGCTCTTCCCAGCGCAAGCCGAGCCAGGCCAGGTCCTCGCGGATCGCCGTCGCATACTCGGCCCGGCAGCGCGTGGGGTCGATGTCCTCGATCCGCAGCAGGAACCGGCCGTCGCGCCCCGCCGCGCGCCGCGCGAACAGGGCGGAGTAGGCGTGGCCGAGATGCAGGTAGCCGGTCGGGCTGGGCGCGAAGCGCGTGGTTTCGAGCATAGGGCGTGACACTATCATGGCGGATCGGCTAGACGTGACCGCGCAAGAGCAAGAGGACAGCGCGATGACGGGACCGTTCGACCTCGAAGGGCCGGAGCAGGGGCCGGCGGCCGGCGGCAAGCCCAGGAAGCTGGTGCTGCTGCTGCACGGGCTGGGCTCGGACGGCAACGACCTGATCGGGCTGGCGCCGCATTTCGCCCGCATGCTGCCCACCGCGCAGTTCGTCTCGCCCAACGCGCCGTTTCCCTGCGACATGGCGCCTTATGGCTACCAGTGGTTCAGCCTGCAGGACCGCGATCCGCACGCGATCCTCTCGGGCGTCCAGGCGGCGGCCCAGGTTCTCGACGCCTACATCACGCAGCTCCTCCAGCGGTTCGGCCTCGCGGAATCGGACATGGCCCTGGTCGGCTTCTCGCAGGGCACGATGATGTCGCTCTACACGGCGCCGCGTCGCGCCAAGCCGGTCGCGGGCGTGCTCGGCTATTCCGGCCGCCTGGTGGGCGAGCACCTGCTGGCGAGCGAGGCCAGATCGCGCCCGCCGGTCCTGCTGGTCCATGGCGACGCCGACGAGGTGCTGCCGGTCCAGGCCTCGCAGGCCGCCAAGACGGCCCTCGCCGCGCAGGGATTTCCGGTCGAGTTGCATGTGCGTCCCGGCCTGCCCCACAGCATCGACGAGCAGGGGCTGATGCTGGGCATGCGCTTTCTACAGAAGGTGCTTGCGGAATAGCCGGTTCGCGCCGCCGGCGGCGGCAAGACGGCGGCGCGATCTTGCGCTAGCATGCGGGATCGGTGATCGCGCGAGGTGCTCTCCATGCCGATCCTGCGCAAATCGCTTCGGACCCTTGCCCGCCTTTGGTGCATTGCCGGCGTCCCGATCCTGACCCTTCTGACGTGGTCGCCAGCCCAGGCGCAGCGGACGCCGGTCGATATCGAACTCGTACTGGCGATCGACGTGTCGGGCAGCATCGATCCATTCGAGGCGCGCATGCAGCGCGACGGCTACTACGCCGCGCTGACCAGCCCCAAGGTGGTGCGCGCCATCGAATCGGGCGTGCTCGGCCGCATCGGCGTGATCTACATGGAATGGGCGGGCTCGCACTACCAGCGCACGGTGATCGACTGGACCCTGATCAACAACGCCGAGTCGGCCAAGCAGTTCATCGCGCGCCTGGCCGACGTGCCGCCGACCAACCAGCGCTGGACGTCGATCAGCGGCGCGATGGACTATGCCATGACGCTGTTCGCGCAGAGCCCGTTCGAAGGCACGCGCCGGGTGATCGATATTTCTGGCGACGGCTCGAACAACAACGGACGCTCGGTCCGCGAGGCGCGCGACGACGTGCTGAAGGCGGGCGTCATCGTCAACGGTCTGCCGATCATCAACGACCGTCCCACCATGTGGGGCGGCGCGCCCGAGGTGTTCCTCGACAAGTACTACGAGGAGAACGTGATCGGCGGGCCGGGATCGTTCATGATCGTCGCCGACGGGTTCGAGAAGTTCGCCGACGCGATCCTGACCAAGCTGATCATGGAGATCGCCGGCACGCCGCCCGATGGACCAACCCGCTACGCGGCCCGCCGCGCCGACGAATAGGAGATGACCTGAGCCATGCCGACCTTGGATCTGCCGGTCGCCGGCGGAAAGCTCGCGCGCTACACCACGCGCCCGCCGCGCGCGTTTCCGAAGGCAGAAGGGAAGTTCAACCGCGTCGCCATCGGCGCGGCGCATGTCGTGGCCGATCCGCTGGCCGACATCGATCCGTGGATCGGGATCAGCATCGACTGGGACAAGACCATCGCCTACCGCAAGCACCTGTGGAAGCTGGGGCTGGGCGTGGCCGAGGCGATGGACACGGCGCAGCGCGGCATGGGACTCGACTGGGCCATGTCGCTCGAGCTGATCCGCCGCGCGCTCGACGCGGCCAGGGACGTGCCGGGCGCCGGCATCGCCTGTGGCGCCGGCACCGACCACCTGGCGCCGGGGCCGGGCGTCACGATCGACCAGGTGATCCAGGCCTACGAGGAGCAGTGCGGCGCGATCGAAAAGCTGGGCGGGCGCATCATCCTGATGGCCAGC
>JADZDN010000030.1 GCA_020851015.1 Alphaproteobacteria bacterium
CGGGCGCCACGGATATCGCCGCGAACGAGGTCAATCGCAGCAAGGACGGCGAATCACTTGTCGTCGCCGAAGCCGCCGACGGCGAATCGCAAACCGCGAAAGCCAAGCAGGATAAGGCCGGTAGCTATGTCCTGGACAAGGAATTGAAGTTCATGCTCCAAGAGCGAGCTAAGTCCAATCCGGGTGTCACCATCCTGCGCGGGTCCGCGGACAAGTAACGGCCGTCAGACCCGCCGGATTCGGCGGGGGTCTGTTTTTGGCCAAGCGGCTTGTTGCTGTCGTTGGACTGGGCGTATCCGTACTCATCGCGCTGTCGATGGGAATCGAATCTATCGGCGTCGCCCAGACTAGAGTCGCCCTTCCGATCGCGCCGAAGTTATCCACCGGCAGCGCGGCGGTAGCGCCGCCGCCGGCCACCACCGTCGCCGCGCCGGTTGCTCCGGCAGGCAATGCCGGATCGTGGGCCGGCGTAACGGTGCTGGCGGGTTCGTCGCCGCCGTCGCCGCCGCCCGAAGGCGAGCCCGAGGTGACGATCCTGCGCGCCGAGCCATCGGCCGGCGCACCGGCCGAGCCGGTCGCCGACACCGCGGCGCGCCCGACCCAGGCCGGCACCACCCGGTCCGCAGGCACGCCCCCGCCGGCCGGCGCGACGGCACCTCCGCGCGACCCGGTGGCGCGCGACGCGGCGCCGAGCGAGCCGCCACGGGTCCTCGCCATCCCCGGCGACGCGCCGAAGCCGCTGCCGGCGGTCGCCGTCGCGCCGCGCCCGTCGCTGGCGCAGGCGCGGCCGGCCGATGTCCTGGGCAAGGCGGCGGGCGCCGCCAGCGGCGCCATGGGTGGTGCCACGGGCAGCGCCAAGCCGGCGCCGAAGCCGCCGCTGCCCACGGCGATTGCGCCGCCGCAACCCGCGCGGCCCATGCCGGGCGTGCCCATGCCGGGCGTGCCCATGCCGGGCGTGCAGCCGGTGTCGGCGACGACGCCCACGGTGCAGGGCGACAGCGGCGCCACGATCCAGATCGAGATCAATCGCGGCCAGGTGGTGCGCCTGCCGCGTCCGGCCGCGACCGTGTTCATCGCCAATCCCGAGATCGCCGACGTGCAGGTGAAGTCGCCCAACCTGGTCTACGTCTTCGCCAAGAAGGGCGGCGAGACCACGCTGATCGCGGTCGACAGCGACGACGGGGTGATGCTGGAGTCGCGCGTGGTCGTGACCAACAACCACGGCCGCCTGCGCGACAGCCTGCGCCAGGCGCTGGGCGACCGCGAGCGCGACGTCGCGATCAGCACGGTGGGCGAGCAGCTGGTGCTGGAAGGCTCGGTGCAGTCGCCGGCCGACGCCGAGAACGTGCGCCGGCTGGCCGCCGCCATCACCGGCGACGAGAAGAAGATCATCAACCGGCTGAAGGTCAGCTCGCCGACCCAGGTGATGCTGCGCGTGCGCGTTGCCGAGATGTCGAAGGACGTCTCCAAGCAGCTCGGCTTCAACTGGAACGTCGTCAACGCGACCGACGCGATGACGATCGGCTTCACGGTGCTGAACCCCAACCAGCTCGCGGTGCCGAACAATTTCCGCCTGACGGCCACCGAGGGGGCGACCACCGTCCAGTCGATCATCGACGCGCTGGAGGAAGACCGTCTGGTCAAGATCCTGGCGCAGCCCAACCTGACCGCGATGTCCGGCCAGACCGCGAGCTTCCTTGTGGGCGGCGAGTTCCCGATCCTGGTGCCGCAGGGCAACGGCGCGATCGGCATCGAGTTCAAGACGTTCGGCGTGTCGCTGGCCTTCCAGCCGACGGTATTGAGCGACAACCGCATGAGCCTTCACGTGCGGCCCGAGGTGAGCGAGCTGAGCGACCAGGGGGCGATCTCGATCGGCGGCCTCACCATTCCGGCGCTGCAGGTGCGCCGCGCCGAGACGATCATCGAGATCGCCAGCGGCCAGAGCTTCGCGATCGCCGGGCTGCTGCGCAACGACGTGACGCATTCGATCAGCAAGTGGCCGGGCCTGGCCGACATCCCGATCCTGGGCACGCTGTTCCGCTCGGATCTGTTCCAGCGCCGCGAGAGCGAGCTGATCATCATCGTCACGCCTTACCTGGTCGAGCCGGTGGCGAACAACAAGGTCGCCGCGCCGACCGACGGCTTCCAGGCGCCGCACGACGTCGACCGGATCTTCTACGGCGCGCAGTGGCGGCGGACGTTGCAGCCCGGGAATACGCAGCCGGTGGTGCCGCAGGGCCGGCTGGCCGGCCCGGCCGGTTTCCAGTTGGAGTAGCAGGATGGAAGGCTGGCGAAAGGCGAGAGGGGCGGTTGCGACGCTGCTGGCGGTCACGCTTGGCGCCTGCGCCCCGTACATCAAGGATTTCCACAGCGCGGCGCCGCCGGAACCCAGGGCCGAGCTGGTGCAGGTCGCCTACGACGTGCCGTTCCGGCCGGACGAGCAGTACCTGTCGGACTCCGGCGGGCGGGCGCTGGACGAATTCCTCCATTCCGTCGGCACCGACCTGCAGCAGGACCGCGTGCTGGTGCTGGACCGCGATTCCGGATCGCCCTGGGCCGGCCAGCGCCTGGAGTCGGTTCGCACCTACCTGGCACGCCGCCGGGTTCCGGCCGAGGCCGCGCGCCTGGCGCCGGACGTGCCGCAGATCCGCGACACGGTGACGGTGGTGATCGAGCGCCCGGTGCTGGTGGCGCTGGACTGCCCCAACTGGACGCAGCCGCGCGGCGGCAATCCGAACAACGCGACGCACCGCAATTTCGGCTGCGCCGACGCGTTCAACCTGCAGCAGATGGTCGCCAGCAAGCGCGACCTGATCGAAGGCCGCCCGCTCGCGGTGGGCACGGACGGCGAGGTCGACGCGCTGCAGACGCTGCGCTATCGGCGCGACATCCGGGTCCCGGCCCAGCCGCCCGGCAAGCCGCTTACCACGATCACGACATCCCAGGTGGTTGGCGGCGGCGGCGGGGGTGGCCAGTAACCTGTTGAATTTGCTATAAGCGCAATCGATCGACGGCGGGCGTGGTGACTCTTTATTAACCGCCGTTTGCTACCTCTTGTTCATGGACAAATTCCTCTTTTCCCCGGCCGATGCCGGCGGCGGCGGCGCGCTGCGCGCGCGCGACCCATTCGCCGCGTTCGTCCTTGACGACGCTTCGCGGCAGGCGGCAATCACCGCGGCCAACCAGCAGGGTTGGACCGGCGTGCGGATCACCGAGGGCGGGATCGGCGGCGCGATCGAGCAATTGGGCGACGTGCCCACGCCGCGCGTGCTGCTGATCGACGTCTCCGACAGCGAGGACCCGATCCAGGACATCAACCGCCTGGCCGAGGTGTGCCAGGAAGGGACCCATGTCGTGGCGCTGGGCAGCATGAACGACGTTGCCCTGTTCCGCCGGCTGATCCATGCCGGCGTCGACGACTACCTGGTCAAGCCCGTCACGCCGGAAACGCTGAACCATTCCTTCGCCCAGTTGACGCGCGAGCGCGCGGCGCCGCGCCAGGCGGCGACGCCCGGCCGCATGGTCGTCGTGATCGGCACGCGCGGCGGCGTCGGCGCTTCGGCGCTGGCCTCCAACCTCGCCTGGATCGCCAGCCACGAGGACAAGGCCAAGCGTGCCGCGCTGGTCGATCTCGACTTGCAGTTCGGCAGCGCCGCGCTGGCGCTGGACATCGAGCCGGGCCGCGGCCTGGCCGAGGCGCTGCGCACGCCGTCGCGCATCGACGACCTGCTGGTCGAGCGCGCGGCGGTCAAGGTCGACGACAACCTGTCCGTCCTGTGCGCCGAGGAAGGGCTGGAAGGCACGCTGCACATCGATCCCGCCGCGATCGAATCGCTGATCGACCGCCTGCGCGCGGCCTTCGACTGCGTCGTCATCGAGATGCCGCGCGCGCTGGTGCCCGCGCAGGCCAAGCTGGTGGCGGCCGCCGACGCCGTGCTGGTCGTCGCCGACTACACGCGGGTTGCCGACCGCGACTGCCCGCGCCGCCTGAAGCGCGTGCGCGAACTGGGGCCGAAAGGCCTGGTGAAGGTCGTGGTCAACCGCGTCGGCGCGCCCGGCCACGGCGAGATCAAGCGCCCCGACCTGGAAAAGGCGCTGGAGGCCAAGGTCGACGTCGAGATTCCGCACGATCAGAAGACGGCCGCCGAAAGCAGCCAGGCCGGCAAGCCGATGGTCGTCGCGGCCGGCAAGAGCAAGGCCAGCGCGATCATCCGCGAACTCGCGCTCGAGGTCTGCGGCCTGGGTACGGTCGCCAAGCCGCCGCTGTGGCGGCGCCTGCTCGGCAAGGCGGCCTGATAGGCCATGTTCGGCCGCCGCACCGACGCGGCAGGAAGCGGACCCGCGGGGGGCCCGGTCCCGCCTCCCGCAGCAAACGGCGCCGCCGCCGCCGGCGCGGCGGTCAATGGCAAGCAGGCCGGCCCCCAACGCGCCAACGGCCCCCAGGCCAACGGAACCCACAAGCCCGATCTCGCCGCGCCGCTGCCGTTCGAGCAGACCGGCGAGACCGTCGTCACCATGGCGACCGGCGGCAACGACGCGCCGCTGTCGAACGCGGTCGAGGAGATCAAGCGCCGGATCCAGCCGATCCTGCTGAAGCGGCTGGATCTGGCCGTCGCGGCCGAACTGCCGCGCGACGAACTGCAGCGCCAGATCACCGACGTCGTGTCGGAAATCCTGCTGGAGGAGAAGCTCAGCATCAACCTGGTCGAGCAGCGCGCGCTGGTCGCGACGATGCTCAACGACATGCTGGGGCTGGGGCCGCTGGAGCCGCTGCTGGCGGACGAGACGA
>JADZDN010000031.1 GCA_020851015.1 Alphaproteobacteria bacterium
CCGACGCCGAGCCCCGCCGCGATCGATTCCAGCACGCCTTCGCGGCTGCCCATCTCCAGCGCGTCCTCTGGCTTCGCGCCGGCGGCGGCGAGCGCCGCTTCCAGCACGGCACGCGTGCGCGATCCCGGCTCGCGCAGCACCAGCTTCTCGCGCGCGAATTGGCTGAAAGCCACGGCGCGCCGCCCCGCCCAGGGGTGGCCGGCCGGGACCAGCGCCATCAGCCGGTCGCTACGCAACGGCAATGCATGGAGCCGCCGGTCGCGCGGCGGATCGGCGATGACCGCCACGTCGCAGCGCCGGTCGAGCAGCGCTTCCAAGACCGCCCGGCTGTTGCCGAGGGTGACCGACAGGCGGATGCCGGGATGGCGCCGGCTGAACAGCGCCAATTCGGGAACGACATGAGCCGGCGCGTCCGCCCCCAGCCGCAGGCGCCCGCGCTTGGGATCGCGCGCCTGCTCCAGCATTTCCGCCATCTCGGCCTCGACCGCGAAGAAGCGGCGGGTCATCGCATGCAGCGCCCGGCCGAGTTCGGTCGGCTCGACGCCGCGCCCGCTGCGTTCGACCAGCCGCACGCCGTAGCGGGCCTGCAGGGCCTTCACCTGGCTGGAAAGCGTCGGCTGGGTCAGACCGAGCCAGCTTGCCGCCTGGGTGACGCCGCCCTGCTCCACCACGGCGTGAAAGGCGCGGAGATGCGCGTAATTCATAGATTATTCCAATGTGTTGCCAGCATAATTTCGATTTGATTGATAGATCGACCTGTGGACACTGGCAAGCATGGATGCTGCCCCCGATCCTGGTGACTGGCGGCTGGCGGAAGGCGACGTGAACACCTCGCCCGAGCGCCGGAGCTGGCAGGCCCGCGCGCTCGACCGCGACGCTCAGGCCCTGGTGGCCGAGGATGCACGCCTGTTCATGAGCCAGTCCCTCTCCTCGCCTTGCCTGGCCGCCGTGGCCAAAGCCGAGGGGATCTGGCTCGAGGACACGGCGGGCCGGCGTTACATGGATTTCCACGGCAACAACGTGCACCACATCGGCTATGGCCATCCGCGTCTGGTCGCGGCGGTCAAGCGCCAGATCGACGCCCTGCCGTTCAGCCCGCGCCGCTTCGCCAACCCGGTCGCCACCGCGCTGGCGCGCAAGCTGACCTCGATCGCCCCTGACGGCCTCGACAAGGCGCTGTTCACGACCGGCGGGTCGGACGCGATCGACGTGGCGATCAAGTATGCGCGGGCGTTCACCGGCCGCCACAAGACCCTCTCGTTCTGGGACGCGTTCCATGGCGCGGGCTTCGGCGGCGCCAGCGTCGGCGGCGAGGCGATCTTCCGCTCGGGCAAGATCGGGCCGCTGCTGCCCGGCACGTCGCATGTCGCGCCCTTCGCCTGCTACCGCTGCCCCTATGGCTATCCGGTCGACGCGGATGGCGCGCCCGACCTGGCGCTGTGCCGCATGGCCTGCGCCAACATGGTCAAGTACGTGCTGGAGAAGGAGGGCGACGTGGCGGCGGTGATCGCCGAGCCGATCCGCGCCGTGCCCTACGTGCCGCCGCCCGACTTCTGGCGGCAGGTGCGCGCGGCCTGCCACGCGCATGGCGCGCTGCTGATCTTCGACGAGATCCCGCTGGGGCTGGGCAAGACCGGGCGCATGTTCGTCGCCGAGCATTTCGGCGTCGCGCCCGACATCCTGGTGCTGGGCAAGGCGCTTGGCGGCGGCATGCTGCCGATCGCGGCGATGCTGGCACGCGCCGATCTGGATGTCGCCGGCACCCAGGCCTTCGGCCATTACACGCACGAGAAGAATCCGGTCACGGCCGCCGCAGCGCTGGCGACGATCGAGATCATCGAGGACGAGGGACTGGTCGACAACGCGGCGGCGATGGGCGCCTACGCGCAGGAAATCCTCAACGACATGAAGACGCGGCGGCGGCTGATCGGCGACATCCGCGGCAAGGGGCTGGCGATCGGCATCGAGCTGGTGCGCGACCGCGACGCCAAGACGCCGGCGAACGAAGCGGCCGACCGGGTGCTCTATCGGGCCTTGACGCGCGGGCTCAACTTCAAGCTGACGATGGGCAACGTGATCGCGCTCTCGCCGCCGCTGACCGTCAACCGCGACGAGATCGCCCGCGCGCTGGGCATTCTCGATCAGTGCCTGGCCGAGGAAGAACGGCACCCGGCGCGCGGCGACTAACTTCAAGTGCCCAGGTTCGGGCGGCACGGACACGGTCAGCTTCTGATTCGCCCTCGATCCGGCCGGTTCAACAAGGGTGGACGGGACCGCCGCCCCGGTTGTTTTTGGTAGCGGAATAGCCGGCGCTGCGCGCGCAAGACTTCGCCAAGGCGCCGCCGATTTCTAATACCCGTATTTTATGGCGCATGTTGTAAGCGCTTGCATAGTCGAAACCCTATCCATATGGCGTAGAAATGAAAGCATCGCTTGCCTGACGGATTTGCCATCGGGAATATTCCACGGTTCGTGAGCGGATGGTGCCGGGGCCGATGCCATCTGCAACCGATCGGCGTGTCGCGCGGTTCTAGATGAACTGTCGGCAGCATCCGCCCGAAACGATCGCTTGTTCGGGGACGGGGCGACATCAATGGACGATGAAAGCGGAGATGACGATGGACAAGGACGTCCTGGAGATCGGCGGCCGCGCGATCTATGAGTTCCGGGCGCATCCCAAGCGGGCGCCATGGGACCGCGCGGCAGCGGAAACACGCGCGTCATACCGGGCACGCATGCAGGAACTGGTGAACGCGCTGAGCGTCGCCGGCTATGCGATCGACCGGCGCGGCGGTGTGCGCCGGGCCGCCGCCGCGGGCGCAAAGTCCCGCCGGGGCGCCGACAAAGTCTAGATTTTTCCAACCAGGCCGATAGCGGGCGGCCGGCGAACAGCATCGCCGGCATTGCGCGAAGAGACGCGGCAACCGGGATGACCGCCGCCGCGCCGCCGCGTCCGGGCCGGGTCCATCCCGCACGAAGCCTGTCCGCCGCGCCTGAATGGGCGGCCCTTTCCCGCCCGCCGTTTGCATCGCCATCATCCCAATCATCGAGCCGCGGCCTGCGGAGCGTTCCGGCCGCGCGGGGCGGTCTCCTATTGCGTGTTGGTTTTTAAGGGTACTTTAACCTAGGAAATAGGAGATTCGGTCGATGGTTCACCGGGTCTTCTTCAAGCTTCTGATGGAGCATCTGGGGGCCTGGCTGGTGCTCGCGCTCGCGCTTGCCGCCACTGGGGTCGGCTGGCATTACGCCGTGCAGGCCGGCCTCGAGGAAGCGCGCCGCAGCGTTGCCCAGGACGCCGACCGCATCACCTGGTCCATCACCGCGCGCGTCCAGTCCTACGAGCAGATCCTTCTGGGTGCGGCGGCCCTGGTGGTCGCCAGCGACCAGGTGACCGCCGCGGAATGGCGCCGCTACGTGACCATTCAGCGGATCGCCGAGCGCTTTCCCGAGGTGCAATCGATCGGCTTTGCCGAGCACGTCGAGCAGCGGGACCTGCCGGCGCTCGTCGAACGCCGGCGCGCGGACGGCGACGCCGCGTTCGCCGTGCGGCCGCCGGGCGCGCGGCCGGTCTACACGCCGGTGATTTTCAGCGAACCGCCCGTGGTTTCGGGCGAGAGCACGCTGGGCCACGATCTTTTCGACGACACGACCCGCTGGCAGGCGATCATGCAGGCGATGTCGGTCGATCGCCCCACGCTCACCAGCCGCCGCCCCATCGCCTCGCCGCTGTCGACGCGGTCGATCACGCAGCTGGAGATCTATGCGCCCGCCAAGCGCGACGGCGAATTCCTCGGCGTCGCCTTTGCGCCGCTCGATGTAGACGAGTTTATCCGCGCCGTCGTCGCGCCCGCCGCCTCCGATATCGTCCTGCTGCTCTACGACGGCACGGCCGCTTCGCGCGCGGCGGCGACGCCCAACGGGCTTTGGGCCACGATGCTGCCCGGTCCGATGCGCGAACTGCGGACCTTCGCCGCCGGCGGCAGGCTGTGGACGGCCGAGATCCTGGCGCCCGGCCGGTCGGCCAGCGCCGCCACGCGGCTGGTGCCGCTGCTGGTCCTGACCGGCGGCGCGACCATCAGCATGCTGCTGTTCATGACGCTGCGCACGCTGGACCGCGCGCGGCGGGGCGAGCGACGCTTCCGCGACTACGCGCAGATGGCGACGGACTGGCTGTGGGAGCACGACCGGAACCTGCGCTTCACCTTCTTCGTGAAGAGCACCGGCGGCATGCGGGCCGACGTTACCCCCAGCGTGGTGGGCAAGACGCGGCGCTCGATCGCGGAACGGATCGGCGACCCCGAGGAGTTGACGTCGCTGAACCGCATGGAAGAGCTGATGCGCGCCGGCCATCGCTTCGCCGGCTTCGAGTATTCGATCGTCAAGCGCGGCGGCGAGCGCGAGCATTTCCGCATCAGCGCCAAGCCGCTGCGCGACCTGTTCGGACGCATCCGGGGATACCGCGGCATCACCCAGGTGGTGACCGGCGAGAAACGGCGCGAACGCGATCTGCGCGACGCCAAGGCGGCCGCCGAAGCCGCCAGCGCCAGCAAGTCGCGCTTTCTCGCCATGATGAGCCACGAACTGCGCACGCCGCTGAACGCCATCATCGGCTTTTCGGAGGTGATCGCGGATCAGCGGTTCGGCCCGTCCGCCACGGCGCGCTATGTCGACTACGCGCGCATCATTCACAGCAGCGGCCAGCAGCTTCTCGAATTGATCAGCCAGCTGCTCGACATGTCGAAGATCGAGGCCGGCCGACTGGAAATGTACTACGAGGACGTCAACCTGGCCGAGGTCGTCGAGGACTGCTGCCGTCTGCTGCAAAACCGCGCGTCCGAGGGCGGGGTGACGCTCGCCGCGGAGATCGGCGCCGCCGCGCCGATCGTGCATGCGGACCGGCGCGCCTTGCGTCAGATCACGCTCAACCTGGTGGCCAACGCCATCAAGTTCACGCCCGGCGGCGGCTGCGTCCGCCTGTCGCTCGACATCGGCCCGGATGGCGCGGTTGGCATGACCGTCGCCGACACCGGGATCGGAATCTCCGAGGAGGCCCTGGCTCGGATCTTCCAGCCGTTCCAGCAGGCCGATTCCAGCATCGCGCGCCGCTTCGGCGGCACCGGGCTTGGCCTGGCGATCAGTCGCGCGCTGGTCGAGGCGCATGGCGGCACGTTGACGTTGGAGAGCAAGCTGGGTGCCGGCACGATCGCACGCCTGTACCTGCCGTCGCGGCGCATTGTCGCCGACACGACCGCCGACCGGCGCGCCGCCCCGTCGATCGCCGCGGTCGCCGACTGACACTCGGGCGCGCCCCGCCGCCGGCCGCGCCGCGCAAGCCGGCCATGCCGGTTTGCCGATTGACGGGGGCTGGCTTCCCCCGCCTACTCGCGCCATGCAGCCCGCGCGCCGTCCACGCGCCGACACAAGCGCCGCGACAATTCCGCCCGAGCATGCCGCTCAGCCGCGCCGCGCGCTGGCCGGCGCGCTGTGGGTGGTTTTCGCCGTGACGATCTGGGCCGGATGGATGGTAACCACGCGGCTGGGCGTCGCGACCGCCGGACCGACGCGCCTGTCGGCCTGGGACATCACGGCGCTGCGCTTCCTGGTGGCCGGTCTGCTGCTGGCGCCGGTCGTGCTGCGTCGCGGATTCGCCTGGCGCAAGCTGGGCGGGCCCTGGTTCGCGGTGCTGGTGGCCGGCGCCGGCGCGCCCTACGTCGTCGTCGTGACCTGGGCGCTGATCTTCGCGCCGGCCGCCCATGGGGGAGCGCTGCTGCCCGGTACCATGCCGCTGTTCGTCGCGGTCCTTGCCTTCGCGCTGCTGCGCGAGCGGATGCAGTGGGACCGGCTGGCGGGACTGTCGCTGACCGTGTCGGGCATCGCCGTGCTGCTCGGCAACGAAGTGCTGCGGCCCGGCAGCGGCGGCGGCGATGCGGTCGCCGGCGACCTTCTGTTCCTGCTGGCGGCTTTCATGTGGGCTTGCTCTACCCTGGCGATGAAGCGCGGCGGGCTTGCGCCGCTGCACGGCACCGCCGTGGTCGCCGTGACGTCGCTGCTGCTCTATCTGCCGCCCTATCTGATTTTGACCGGCCGTCACGTCCTGAGCCTGCCCTTGGCCGAAGCCGTCTTCCACGGGTTTTACCAGGGCGTGATGACCAGCGTCGTGTCGCTGATCGCCTATATGCGCGGCATCGCGCTCTTGGGTCCGGCGCGCGGATCGGCGTTCAGCGCGCTGGTGCCGGTGATGGCGGCGCTGCTGGGCATTCCGGTGCTGGGCGAATGGCCGGCGCCGGCGACCTGGATCGCGGTCGCCCTGACCGCCTCGGGCGTGGTGCTGGCCTCGGGCGTCGCGCGCGCGCTCGCGGCCCGGCGCTGAAGAGTCAGTCCGAGGTCCGTCGGCCGGCGATCAGGAACTCGCGGTTGCCGTCCGCGCCTTCAATCGGGCTGGGGACCACGCCCAGCACCGTCCAGCCGGGCTGCGCGCCCAGCCATGCCGCGATCCGCGCGCATACCGCCGCGTGCAATTCCGGATCGCGCACGATGCCGCCCTTGCCGACCTTGTCGGGCCCGACCTCGAACTGCGGCTTGATCAGCGCCACCACCTGCGCGCCGGGCGCAGCCAGCGCCAGCGCGGCCGGCAGGACCGTCTCGAGCCCGATGAAGCTGGCGTCGCAGACGATCAGGTCGACCGGCTCCGGCACTTCGCCGCGCGTGAGGCGGCGCGCGTTGACGCGCTCCAGCACCACCACCCGCGGATCGTTGCGCAGGCGCCAGTCGAGCTGCCCATGCCCGACATCGACCGCATAGACCCTGGCGGCGCCGCACCGCAGCAGCACGTCGGTGAAGCCGCCGGTCGAGGCGCCGATGTCCAGGCAGGTCCGGCCCGCCAGATCGACGGCGAAATGGTCGAGCGCGCCGGCGAGCTTCAGGCCCCCGCGCGAGACATAGGGATGCTCCTTGCCCTTGACTTCGACCGCCGCGTCGGACGCGACCGAGGCGCCCGGCTTGTCCACGCGCTTGCCGGCTACGAACACCAGCCCCGCCATGATCGAGGCCTGCGCCTTGGCCCGGCTCTCGAACAGCCCGCGCTCGACCAGAAGCTGGTCGAGGCGGCGCTTGGTGGGGGGCTTCGGCGGCGGCATTGAGTGCAGTATACTGCTCCGATGAATGCCCCGCTGTCCGTAGTGCTTGCTGCCTACCGTGCCCGGCTGGAATCCATCTACGGTAGCCGGCTGCGACAGCTCATTCTCTTCGGTTCGCGTGCCCGGGGCGACGCGCGCGAGGATTCCGATATCGATCTGATGATCGTGCTCGACGGGCCGATCGACCACGGGGCAGAGACGCGACGCACGGGCCCCGCAACCACCGACGTCGATCTTGCCTATGGCGTAGATATTTCACGATCGTTCGCGAATCCGGCAGAAATGGCGTCGGATAGGCATCTGTTCTACCGCACGGTTCAGCAGGAAGGCCGGCCTGTTTGAGCACGGATCAGGAGCTCCTGCTTGCTAAGGCGATCAAGAGCCGCGATGCCGCGCAATCCTTGCTCGGCAACGGCTATGTCGACGCAAGCATCTCGCGCGCCTACTACGCGATGTTCAATGGTGCGAGAGCGGTTCTGTTGGAACAGGGGCTGCGGTTCAAGCCACACAGTGCGACTCATTCTGCTTTTGGCACCGAGGTGATCCTCAAGAACATCCTGCCCAAGCACTTGCATACCTGGTTGATCGATGCTTGGAATGACCGCGTCGTCGTCGACTATGACGTTCGCCGCGAATTGACGCTTGAGGATGCAAGAGCGCATGTGGAGAACGCCGCAGGCTTCCTGGATGCCGTTCAAGCATTCCTCCTGCGGGCACGATCCTGACCGAATCCAAAATCAAACGGCGCGGGACGTTGCCTCCCCGCGCCGCTTGTTCTTGCGGATAGCCGAAAGTCTTACGCGCGCCGGTCCGCGGCGGCGGCCTCGACGTGGCCCAGCGCGCCGATCGCGGTCTGGACGATGTGCTGGGCGTTGAGCGCCGCCTCGTCGTACTGGAGCTGCGGCTTGTTGTGGTCCTGGAACTTGTCGGGCAGCACCATCGGGCGGATCTTCAGGCCCGCGTCGAGCGCGCCGATGGTCGCCAGGTAGTGCAGCACGTGGCTGCCGAAGCCGCCGATCGAGCCTTCCTCGATCGTGATCAGCACCTCGTGCTCCTTGGCCAGGCGGCGCACCAGCTCGGTATCGAGCGGCTTGTGGAAGCGCGCATCGGCCACGGTGGTCGACAGGCCGCGGGTCTGCAGCTCGTCGGCGGCCCTCAGGCATTCCTGCAGCCGCGTGCCATAGCTCAGGATCGCGATCTTGGTGCCTTCGCGGATGATGCGGCCCTTGCCGATCTCGAGCACCGAGCCGCGCTCGGGCAGCTCGACCCCCACGCCCTCGCCGCGCGGGTAGCGCAGCGCCGACGGGCGGTCGTTGATCGCGGCCGAGGTCGCCACCATGTGCATCAACTCGGCCTCGTCCGAGGCCGCCATCAGCACGAAGCCCGGCAGGCAGCCGAGATAGGCGCCGTCGAACGAGCCGGCATGGGTCTGGCCGTCGGCGCCCACCAGCCCGGCGCGGTCCATCGCGAAGCGCACCGGCAGGTTCTGGATCGCCACGTCGTGGACGACCTGGTCGTAGCCGCGCTGCAGGAAGGTCGAGTAGATCGCGCAGAACGGCTTGTAGCCCTCGCAGGCAAGCCCAGCGGCGAAGGTGACGGCGTGCTGCTCGGCGATGCCCACGTCGAAGGTGCGCTGCGGGAACTTGTCGCCGAACAGGTTCAAGCCGGTGCCCGACGGCATCGCCGCGGTGATGGCGACGATCTTGTCGTCCTGCTCGGCCTCGGCGATCAGTCCCTTGGCGAACACGTTCTGGTAGTTCGGCGCGTTCGCCGGCGGCTTGTCCTGCTTGCCGGTGATAACGTCGAACTTGTTAACGCCGTGGTACTTGTCGGCCGACTTCTCGGCCGGGGCGTAGCCCTTGCCCTTCTGCGTCACCACGTGGATCAGCACCGGCCCGAGCTCGAGGTTGTCGCGCACGTTTTTCAGCACGGGCAGCAGGTGGTCGAGGTTGTGGCCGTCGATCGGGCCGACGTAGAAGAAGCCCAGTTCCTCGAACAGCGTGCCGCCGCCCATCACGATGCCGCGGGCGTATTCCTCGGCCTGCAGCGCGCGCTTGGTCAATTCTCGCGGCAGGATCTTCACCAGGTCTTCGCCGACATGGCGCAGCTTGTGGTAGGGCTTCGAGGACAGCACCTTCGATAGGTAGGCGTTCATCGCGCCCACCGGCGGGGCGATCGACATGTCGTTGTCGTTGAGGATGACGATCAGGCGGCTGTCCATCGCGCCGGCGTTGTTCATCGCCTCGTAGGCCATGCCGGCCGACATGGCGCCGTCGCCGATCACGGCGATGCAGTGGTTCTTCTTGCCGTCCATGTCGCGCGCCACGGCCATGCCCAGCGCGGCGGAGATCGAGGTCGAGCTGTGCGCCGTGCCGAACGGGTCGTAGACGCTCTCGGAGCGCTTGGTGAAGCCGCTGAGGCCACCGCCCTGGCGCAGGGTGCGGATGCGGTCGCGCCGGCCGGTAACGATCTTGTGCGGATAGGCCTGGTGACCGACGTCCCAGATGATGCGGTCTTCGGGCGTGTTGAACACGTAGTGCAGCGCCGTGGTCAGCTCGACCACGCCGAGCCCGGCACCCAGATGGCCGCCGGTGACCGACACGGCGTCGACCAGTTCGACGCGCAGTTCGTCGGCGAACTGCCTGAGCTGGGTCTCCTTCAGCTTGCGCAGGTCCGCCGGCACCTTGCACTGATCGAGCAAGGGCGTCTTGCTGGTCTGGTCGGTCATGGCCTCATCCCCGATTGTTGCTCGGATGAAAATTGTCTACGGGCCGCCGCGTTCCCTCTGGCCACCGCGGCGGACCGGCCCCCTATCGTCTGCCGCTGCCCTGCCTCAGGTCCGTCGTTCAACCACAAAGCGCGCAGCATCGCGCAACAGTTTCCCCTTTTCCCCACACAAATCAAGATGTTTTGCCGCCTGCTCGGCCAGCATGGCGGCCTGGGCGCGCGCCCGTTCGATGCCCAGGATCGATACGAAGGTGGCCTTGCCCGCTTCGGCATCGCGTCCGACCGACTTGCCGACCTCGGCCTCGCTGCCCTGGGCGTCCAGGAGGTCGTCGGCGATCTGGAACGCCAGCCCCAGGTCATGCGCATAGAGCTGCAGGCGGTGGCGGATCTCCGTGGGCTGCTTGCCCAGAATGGCGCCGGCCTCGCAGCTCCAGGCGATCAACTCGCCAGTCTTCAAACGCTGCAGTCGGGTGATGGAGCCCATGTCGAGCTTCATCTTTTCGGCCATCAGGTCGAATTGCTGGCCGCCGCACATGCCAAGCGCGCCCGCCGCATGCGCCAGGGACGCGATCAGGTCGCAACGCACCTGCGGGTCGCCATGGGTCTTGGGATCGGCCAGTACGCCGAACGCCTGGGTCAAGAGCGCGTCCCCCGCCAGCACCGCCGTCGCCTCGTCGAACTGCTTGTGGCAGGTGGGCTTGCCGCGCCGCAGATCGGCATTGTCCATCGCCGGCAGATCGTCGTGAATCAGCGAATAGGTATGGACCATTTCGACCGCAGCGGCGGCACGCAGCGCGCAGCTTTCCGAAACGTTGAACAGGGACGCGCCCTGGATCACCAGGAACGGCCGCAAGCGCTTGCCCCCCGCCATCGAGGAATAGCGCATCGCTTCGTAGAGCCGGTTTTCGGGTGCGTCGGTGTGTGGGATCAGGGACGTGAGAAGCGCGTTAACCTTCCCCGCCGCATCGGCCATGGCCGCATTCAAGTCGGTCAAGTCTCTCCCCGGTCCATTCCTGCTGGGCCCGCGCCCACGGCGCCGTCCGGACCCAGGCTGATCTTCTCGATCTTCATCTGCGCTTCGCGCAGCTTCGCCTCGCAGTGCCGTTTAAGCGCTGCGCCCCGCTCGTAGGACGCGATCGCGTCGTCGAGCCGGCTCTTGCCGTCCTCCAGGCGGCGGACGATCTGTTCCAGCTCGGCCAGCGCGTCCTCGAAGCTCATCGCCGCGACGTCGCGCGGCAATTTGGCCTCGGCCATGCCTGCAAACCCCCTCGGGAAAAGGCGGCGGAGTGTAGTCGGCCGACCCCGCCACCGCAAGCGGCCGGCAACCGCAAGCCAACCAATTGATGTTGCTGGATTAGAGCGGTGTAGCGGAACGCTGCGGCAGGCGCAGCTTGCGCCAGTGCTCGGGCCGGATCCGGCCCAGGAACGCGAACCGGCCGTCGCCCAGCGGCCGGAATACCGCCATCTCGCCCTCGTCGAGATGCACTTGCGCCAGTCGGTCCATCGGCGGGGAATGGCCGACCAGCACCTCGTTGCCCGGCCGCCCCGGCGCCGAGGACAACAGCAGGCGCAATTGCGGCAGGCGGGCCTGCTCCTCGGGCTCGTCCGGCTTGCCGCGCGACAGCAAAGCCAGGTCGATCCGCGCCTGGCCGAAGGCGATCAGCCCGGTGTCCCGCGCGCGGCAGAACGGGCTTGTCCGCACCTCGGCGATCGGGATGCCCAGCCGCTCGACCCCATCGCCGATCGTCTTGGCCATGCGCCGGCCGGCATCGCTGAGGTTGCGCTGGGTGGCGCAATTGTCGAAATCAACGCTGTCGGCGTCGGGCTTCTTCTCGGTTTCGCCGTGGCGCAGGTAGAGCACCATTCCGCCCTGGCGCAGCGCCGCGACCATCGCCGGCGACGGCGGCGGTCCCGGCTTGTGGTCGGCCGCCGCCAAGCCCGTCCCGCCCGACAGGATCAGGAGGGCCAGCAGGGCTGGATACGGGTTTATGCGGGTTGCAACCATGGGGGCGAAGTCTATATCTCCCCGCACGTCGCTACCATCAAGTCCCTGTGAACAACCCCACGGATCCGTAAAGCAGCATGTTCGACCTTGTCGCTCCCGGCGCGCTGGCCGCGCTGGGCGAGGTGATCCTGATCGACCTGGCCCTGGCCGGCGACAACGCCGTCGTGGTGGGCATGGCGGCGGCCGGGCTGCCGGCCGAGCAGCGCCGGCGCGCCATCCTGATCGGCATCGTCGCCGCCACGCTGATGCGCGTGGTCTTCGCCGGCTTCACGACGCAGCTATTGCAGGTAATCGGCCTGGTGCTGGCGGGCGGCATCCTGCTGATGTGGGTGGCGTGGAAGATGTGGCGCGAGATCCGCGAGCATCGCACGCATGACAAGGAGCGCGGCGAGGCGGTGCTGGAAGGCAAACCGGTCGACGGCGCTCCGCCCAAGACCTTCCGCCAGGCGGTCACGCAGATCATGGTGGCCGACATCTCGATGTCGCTCGACAACGTCTTGGCCGTGGCCGGCGCCGCCCGCGAGCACGCCTGGGTGCTGCTGGTCGGCCTGGCGCTCTCGATCACGCTGATGGGCGCGGCGTCGACCCTGATCGCGCGGCTGCTGCAGCGCCATCACTGGATCGCCTATATCGGCCTGGCGATCGTGCTGTGGGTTGCGGTGCAGATGATCTGGGAAGGCGCGAACGAGGTGGCGGGCGCAGTGCAATAGGCGCCGCTGGCTCAGTCCAGCCCCGCCCCGCCGCGCAGCACGGCTTCCGCCGCCGGCGTGAATTTTCCGTCATCGCCATGCAGCACCAGCCCCGCCAGAAGCTGGGCCGGCGAGCGCACGCCCTTGCGCGCGCGCAGGATGACGCGCCGCGCCGGCAGGCCCGCGCGCGGCCAGAAGGGGATCATCGTCACCTCGCCGCAGCGGCCATCCAGCGATGTCACCAGGTCGTCCATCCGGTCGGCGCGGTGCACCACCACCAGCCGCCCGCGCGGCTTCAGGAATTTCAGCGCCGCGTCGATCCAGGCCTCGAGGCCGAGTTCATCCACCGTCGCCCGGCGCTTGGACGGGTCGGGCGGCCCATCCGCGGCACTGGCCGGATGGTAGGGTGGGTTGGTCATGACCAGGTCGAAGCCGCCGCGCGGCATGTCCGGCGGCGGCCGGCGCAGGTCGCCGACATGGACGATGATGCGCCGGTCCAGCCCGTTGGCCGAGACGTTCTCGGCGGCAAGCCGCGCCAGGGCCTGCTGCGCCTCCAGGCAGTCGACGCGGCAATCCGGCACGCGCGCCGCGAGGCACAGCGCCGCCGCGCCGACGCCTGCCCCCAGGTCGAGCACGCGGTCGCCGGCCGAGGCCGGCGTCGCCGCGGCCAGCAGGATCGGATCGATCGCCACGCGATAGCCCTTGGCTGGCTGGCGCAGCTTGATCCGGCCGTCGAGCAGGGCGCCATCGGTCGAAAGCCCGGGCGGCGCCTCCTCCTTGTCGCGGTCAACAACTAGGCGGGGTCGCATCGTCGATCAACCGTCGGGCGGGCTGGTGGTCTTCGTCGTCGACCATGACGCGGCGCGCGATGGCGCCAATGGACCCTTCCACCGCGCTGGTATGCGCGTCCAGCACGACGCAAGGAATGCCGGAGCCGGCCAGCAGCGCCTGCGCCCAGGAAAGCACCACCAAATCGTTGCTGCGAATGACTTCCTTCACGCGATCGGTCCATCCTTGGCACCGGTATATGCTGGGGCGCCACGGGGCATCGTCCGCTTGGCGGTCGGTGCCGTCAAGCACGCACAAGACAACCGGTCGCACCCGGGCTGCGACCTTGACCGGCGGGGGCGCTGGCTTATGCTCCGGCCCTTGTATACCGACAATCGGGAGCCGGGTGGGGTGGCTGTCGTCGTCAATCTCGAGAGCGAACGCGCACGGGCCAGGACCTCGCTCGACGCACTGACGGCCCTGGTGGCCGAGGACATGAAGCGCGTCAATGCGCTGATCGTCCAGAAGATGCACAGTCCCGTCGCGCTGATCCCGCAATTGGCGGGGCACCTGGTGGCGGCCGGGGGCAAGCGCCTCAGGCCCATGCTGACCCTCGCCGCGGCGCGGCTGTGCGGCTATCACGCCGACCGCCATATCGGCCTGGCGGCGGCCGTCGAGTTCATCCATACGGCGACGCTGCTGCACGACGACGTGGTGGACGAAAGCGAGCTGCGCCGCGGCCAGTCTTCGGCCAACGCGGTGTGGGGAAACAAGGCGAGCGTGCTGGTGGGCGATTTCCTGTTCAGCCGCGCCTTCGAGCTGATGGTGCAGGACGGCTCGCTGTCCGTGCTGGGAATCCTGTCGCACGCCTCGGCCGTGATCGCCGAGGGCGAGGTGCTGCAGCTCACCACCACCAACGACACGACGACCAGCGAGACCGCCTATCTCGACGTCATCCGCTCGAAGACCGCGCAGCTTTTCGCGGCCGCGTCGCGCATCGGGGCGGTCGTCGCCAGCCGCCCGAAGGCCGAGGAGGAGGCGCTCGACGGCTATGGCCTCAACCTCGGCATCGCGTTCCAGCTGATCGACGACGTGCTCGACTACTCCGCGCGCCAGGCCGAGCTGGGCAAGACCATCGGCGACGACTTCCGCGAGGGCAAGATCACCCTGCCGGTGATCCTGGCGTTCCGCCGCGGCAACGAGGAGGAGCGCCAGTTCTGGCAGCGCACCGTCGAGGCGATGGAACAGCGCGACGGCGACCTGGCGCGCGCGATCGACCTCATCAACAGGCACGGCGCGATGCGCGACACGATCGAGCGCGCGCGGCATTATGGTGCCATTGCCCGCGACTCGTTGGGCATCTTCCCGGACGGCAACGAGAAACGCATCCTGCTGGACGTCGTCGACTTCTGCATCGAACGCGCGTATTGAGCGGCAACCCGTGATCGCGGAAAGCGCGCTCCACGACGTCGACGCGTATTTCCAGGAGCGCCTTCGCGACAACCGCCGGTTCTGGACCCGGCTGGGCGGCCGCCCGCCGCTGCGCGGACGGACGGTGCTCGACTTCGGCTGCGGGCATGGCGCGCTGGCGATCGAGATGGCGGAGGCGGGGGCCGCGCGGGTCGTCGCGATCGACTGCTCGGCGGAGCGGATCGCCTATTGCCGCGACAAGGTCCTGCCCGGCGCGCCGCAAGGCGTGCTGGAGTTGCGCCGTGGCGACATCGCGGACATGGATGAAAGCGCAAGCTTCGACCTTATCGTCTCGCGCGACACGATGGAGCATGTGTGGCCGCTCGAGCCGGTCCTGGCGGCGATGGCCCGTCTGCTTCGGCCCGGCGGTTCGCTCTACCTTGGCTTCAGCCCGCTCTATTGCAGCCCGTTCGGCGACCATGGCGAGCTGCGCACACCCCTGCCTTGGGCGCATTTGCTGGCCGGCGAGGCGCGCGTGCTGGCGGCGTTCAACCGCACCAACCACAGCGATTTCCGTAGCCTGGTCGAAGCAGGGTTCAATATGCTGACCCCGCGCCAATTCCGCGCCCGCTTCGACGCGCTGGGATTCGTCACGGCGCATTTGCGGATCAATCCGGCCGAGCAGTGGAGCAAGCGCATCGTAATGGGCGTGTTCGACGTCCTGCGGCGCGTGCCTGCGCTGGAGCGGTTCTTCACCGTCGGCGTCTACATCGTGCTGCGCAAACCGGGCTGATCGCGGATGACCGCGACCTTGTTCCGCGCGGTGCTGCTGGCGAGCCTCGTGCTGCTGCCGGCTATGACCCTGATCGGTTCGCCCGCCGCGACCGTGCTGCTGTGCATCGACGCGGCCGCGGCCTTGGCGGTGATCGCGCTGACGCCCGCGGCGCGACGGCCGGAGAACCGGCCCGACCGCCTGGTCCTGGCCGCGATGTTGGCTCTGCCCGCGATCGGCCTGGTCTCGGCCGCCTGGTCGCTGATGCCGGGCGAAAGCGCATTGCGCGCGCTGAAGCTGCTGGGCCTCGTGGGCGGCGGACTCGCGGTCTTCGTTGCCGCCCGTGGACCGGCACGCCCCGACCCGCGCCATGCGCTGGCGGCGATCCTGCTGGGGCTCGCGATCGCCGCCGGCTTGGCGATGACCGACCGTTTCCTGCTGTTCGAGGTGCTGGACGATCTGGAGCCGGGCTTCCAGCCGCGCCACGGCTTCTACAGCCGCGGCGCCACGGTGATGCTGCTGTTCGCGGTGCTGACCACGATCGGGCTCGACCGCCGGGGACAGCGGTGGATCGCGGCGGCGATCTATCTCGGCATCGGCGCGCTGGTGGCCGTCAAGTTCCGCAGCGGCGCCGCGGCGATGGTCTGGTCGCTGGGCGGCGCGGTCTACCTGGCGTGGTGCGCCACGCAGGGGTGCTGGCGCCAGGGCTTTGCGCTTCTGCTGGCCGGGTTCTGCCTGGTGGCGCCCGTTGTCGTGCTGGCCGTCCCGGCGCCGGACCCGATCCACGCCGCCAACCGGGCGCTGCCGGGATCGTGGAGCCATCGCATCGTGATCTGGCAGTTCGCCGCGAAGCGCATCGCCGAGCGGCCGGTCCTGGGCTGGGGCCTGGATGCGTCGCGCAAGATCCCGGGGGGGCGCGAGACCATCGCCTGGCAGATGGATCCCGACCCGCGCGATCCGGGCGACCGCATGTCGGTGGTGCAGGTGATGCCGCTGCATCCCCATTCGCTGGCGCTGCAGGTCTGGCTGGAGCTGGGCGCGATCGGGGCGCTGGCGCTGGCGGCGCTGGCCTGGCTGCTGGTCACGCGCGCCGGCGCGGGCGGCGCGGGGAGCGTGGCGCTGGTCTATGCCGGCATGGCGATCTCGAATGTCAGCTACGGCGCGTGGCAGACCTGGTGGCTCGCGACGCTGATGCTCGTCGCGGCGGCCGCAGCCAGCGTTTCCGCCCCGAAAGACCGATGACGCGGGGGCGCGAAGCGCTGCTCGCCGGCGCATCGATGCTGGTCGGGTTCGCGCTGTTCCTAGTTCTGGCCGAGGCGGTACTGCGCTTCCTGCCGGTCGCGACCGGGCTGCGGACCATGCCGGTAACGGCGGACGAGCCGGTGATGCACTTCGCGCCCGGCCGTCCGTTCGTTTTCTCCAGCGGCTGGAACTTCGAGATCGTCAATCGCGGCCGGGTCAACAATGCCGGCTTCGTCAACGACCAGGACTATCGCCGCGACGATCCGCGCCCGCTTCTCGCGGCGATCGGCGATTCCTATGTCGAGGCGGCGATGGTGCCCTACGCCCAGACTTTCCATGGCCGGCTGGCCAAGGCGCTGGCGCCGCAATCGCGCGTCTACAGCTTCGGCGCGTCGGGCGCGCCACTCAGCCAATACCTGGTCTGGGCGCGCCATGCGGTGCAGACCTACGGCGCAAATGCGCTGGCGATCAACGTTGTCGGCAATGATTTCGACGAGAGCCATGTCGCCTACGGTGCGGGGCCAGGGTTCTGGCGCTACGCCCCGCGATCCGACGGCAGCCTTGCCTTGGTCCTGACCGAATACCGCCCGGGCCTGCTTCGCCGCCTGGCCCAGCATAGCGCGCTGGCGCGGTACCTGGTCTTCAACCTCCATGTTGGATCGCAGATGCTGGCGCGCGCGGTCGGCATGCTGATCGGTCCCTCGATGGCGGCCGCGGCGGATCACGCGCCCGGATTTACGGGGAACACCTCGGCCGAAATCTCGCCTGCGCGGCTGGCTGCGTCCCAGGCGGTGATCGATGCCTTCCTGCGCGACCTGCCGGCGATGACGGGGCTGCCGCCCGGACGGGTCGTCTTCACCATCGACGGGTTCCGCAATCCCGCGGCGGCCCGGCAGGGCGCCGGCAGCTATTTCGACCTGATGCGCCGCGCCTTCATCGCCAAGGCGCGCGAGGCCGGCTACGAGGCGATCGATCTCGATCCGCTGTTCTTCGCGCGCGAGGCGCGGACTCGCGAGGCGTTCAACTATCGCCAGGATGGGCACTGGAATCCCGCCGGCCACGAAGTTGCCGCGCAGACTCTACTGGCGTCGAAGACGATCGAACGCCTGGGCCGCTAGGCGCGCTTCATCTTCGCCGCTTTTTCAGCCACGCGCGCCTTGAACTTGTCCTCGGCCACGACGGCGCGGCGGTGCCGGCCGCGGCTGATCTCGTCGAGATCGTCGCGCGCAACGACGGTAAAGTCGATGCGCTTGCCGTCCACCGCCTCGACCCGCGCCTCCACGGTGACGGTCATGCCGGGCGGCGTGGCGGCGGTGTGCGACACGTCGATGTGGATGCCCAGGCTGCCCTCGCCCGGGTCGAGATGCGGACGCATCAGCTCGATGCATGCCCATTCCATCAGCCCGACCATGAACCCGGTCGCGAAGACGCGCGGCATGCCGGCGATCACCTCGGACTCGGGATAGATATTCGGCACCGTCTTGGCGTCGGTGACGACGAAGCGGCGGGTATGGGTCAGGCCAGGTTTCAGCGAGTCTTTCATGGCGATCGGCCTATACGTGGATCGCGCGACCCGCGACGGCAAGGGCCGCTTCCTTCACCGCCTCGTTCTGCGTGGGATGGGCGTGGCAGGTGCGCGCGATGTCCTCGGCCGCCGCCTTGAATTCCATGCCCAGCACCAGTTCGGCGATCAGCGTGCCGGCATCCGGCCCGATGATGTGGGCGCCCAGCACGCGGTCGGTCCTGGCGTCGGCCAGTATCTTCACGAAGCCCTCGGTGAAGCCGTTGGCGCGCGCGCGGCTGCCGGCGGCGAAAGGAAACTTCCCCACCTTGTACGCCACGTTCGCGGCCTTCAGCTCCTCCTCGGTCTTGCCCACCGCGGCAACCTCGGGCCACGTGTAGACCACGCCGGGGATGGCGTCGTAGTCGATATGCCCGGACTGGCCGGCGATGATCTCGGCCACCACCACGCCCTCGTCCTCGGCCTTGTGCGCCAGCATCGGCCCGCGGATCACGTCGCCGATCGCGTAGACGCCGGGCAGGCTGGTGCGGAAATGGTCATCGACCTCCACGCGCCCCTTGGCGTCGGTCTTGACGCCGGCGCGGTCGAGCCCCAGCCCCGCGGTGTGCGGCTTGCGCCCGATCGCCACCAGCACGATGTCGGCGCTGATCGTTTCCGGCGCGCCTCCGCCGGCGGGCTCCACGGTCAGGTCGATGCCCGCCTTGCCCGGCTTGGCGCCCGTCACCTTGGTGGCCAGGCGGAACTTGAAGCCCTGGCGCGTCAGGATGCGCTGGAACTGCTTGGCCACCTCGCCGTCCATTCCCGGCGTGATGCGGTCGAGGAACTCGACCACCGTCACCTCGGCGCCCAGGCGCCGCCACACCGATCCCATCTCAAGCCCGATATAGCCGGCGCCCACCACCACAAGGTGCTTCGGCACGCTGGCGAGCGCCAGCGCGCCCGTGGATGACACGATGCGCTTTTCGTCCACTGCCACCGTGGGCAGGTCGACATGGTCCGAGCCGGTGGCGATCACGATGTTCTTCGCCGCCAGCGTCTCCTCGCCACCCGCGTTCAAGGCCACCTTGACCTTGCCGGGCGCGGCGATCGCGCCGCTGCCCACCTTGTAGTCGACCTTGTTCTTCTTGAAGAGGAACTCGATGCCCTTGGTCAGGTCGACCACGACCTTGTCCTTGCGCGCCATCATCGTCTTGAGATCCAGCTCGACCCCCGCGACCTTGACCCCGTGCGCCGCCAGGTCGTGCTGCGCCTCGGCGAATTTCTCCGAGGAGATCAGCAGCGCCTTGGACGGAATGCAGCCGACATTGAGGCAGGTGCCGCCCAGCGACCCGCGCTTCTCGACGCAGGCCACCTTCATGCCGAGCTGCGCCGCGCGGATCGCGCAGACATAGCCGCCCGGCCCGCCGCCGATGACGACCAGATCGTATTGAGTGTCCGCCATGGGATTTTCTAGCCATTAGGAAGGATTGTGGACGATGCCCGATCCGCCGGCGCCGGGCAAGGGCGGCTGACCGCATTGCCGCTGCGCCAGGGCGGGCGTAACGTGCTGCCAATTCGGTAAATCCGGGGTTAAGAACATGCAGCCGACCTATGACCTGCTGCTGAAAGGCGGGCGGGCGATCGACCCGGCCCAGGGCATGGACGGGAAACTCGACGTCGCGGTCAAGGACGGGCGCATCGCGGCGGTGGCGGCCGATATCCCGCGCGCGAGCGCCAAGAAGATCGCCGACGTGCGCGACCGGCTTGTTCTGCCCGGCATGATCGACACCCACGCGCATGTCTTCCACCATGTCAGCGGCCGCTTCGGGCTGGAGCCGGACCTGGCGGGCGTGCATTCCGGCGTCACCACCCTGGTCGACCAGGGCGGCGCCAGCTTGATGACCTTTCCCGCCTTCCGGCATTTCATCAGCGAGCGGTCGGATTCGCGCGTGCTGGCCTTCATCTCGGCATATGTCGTGGGCGGGCTGGAGGGCCACTACTATCCCCAGCTCTACGGGCCAAACGGCGTGGACGTGAAGGGGACCATCAAGGCGGCGCTGGCGAACCGCGACCTGGTCAAGGGCATCAAGGCGCACGCCGAGATCGGCGGCATGTCGCGCTGGGGGCTCGAGGTCATCAAACTCGCCAAGCAGATCTCGCGCGAGACCAAGCTGCCGCTCTACATCCATTTCGGGCAGCTCTGGGCCCTGCCCGCCGATGGCGGCGCGAAGGTCGACCCGGATTCCATCCTGCCCCAGGTGACCGCGCTGCTGGACCCCGGCGACATATTGGCGCACCCCTTCACGCGCCATCCCGGCGGCTTCGTCGACAAGACGGGCCGTATGCACCCGATCGTCGCCGAGGCGCTAAAGAAGGGCATCAAGACCGATGTCGGCCACGGCTCGCATTTCAGCTTCGCCATGTGCAAGAAGGTGCTGGAGACCGGCTTCGTGCCCGACACGCTGGGCGCCGACATGCACGGCTACAACACGC
>JADZDN010000032.1 GCA_020851015.1 Alphaproteobacteria bacterium
GCCGAGGACAACAGCGAACATCGTAACCTCCTCTTGGGCACCGACCACTAGACCCGGCCGGCACGGGAAGTACGCGTTACGTCGTTGCATAACCCCAGGGGGCCAGTGGCACGTGCGCGAGCGACTTGAATTCGTCTAATACGCCGATCGCGCGCGATGTAAAGAGTTTTTTGGGTCAGCGGCAAAATTTTCCGGGCGCGAGTCGCGCGCGAGACTCCTTCTCGCGCGCATCGCGTCGTCGCGCTCACGCCTTCGCGGCGTGCGCCTCGACCTCGATCAGGTACTGCGGCGCCGCGAGCGCCGAGATGACGACGAGCGTCGACGCCGGCCGCGCGTCGCCCAGCGCCTTCGCGCGTGCCGCGCGCGAATCGCCCATGTCCTGCGCGCGCGTTAAGTATGTGTTTACCTTCACGAGGTCCTCGGGCCCCATGCCCGCCGCCTTCAGGATGCCGAGAATGTTCTGCCACACGAGCTCGGCCTGGCGTTGGAACGTCTCGCCGACCTTGCCGTCCGGCGCGATGCCGACCTGGCCGGAGATGTAGAGCCAGCGCGCGTTGGCCGGCACCTCGATGCCGTGGCTGTAGGCGCCGATCGGCGCGGCGACGCCGGAGGGGTTGTGGATGCGGTTTGGCATGGACGATCTCTCCCGGGTATTGGCGGTGGTGCAAGGAGCGCTATTCTATCGGCGGACGGACGGAGCGCCAGAACCGCCATGATCGACCGCAAGATACTGTTCCCCGAATCGGCTTTGCCCGATGCCGCCGCGCTGGTCGCGACCGGCAAGGCGCTGGCGAAGGACCACCGCGTCGGCTCCTGCCCCTTCCTCAAGGAGTACGGCGTCGCCAGCGAAACCGACTACAAGCGCCGCATGGCGGCGGACGGCACCGTGATGCTGCACGCCCAGATCGGCTTCCGCGACATGGCTAAGAGCCGGCGCGCCTGGGCCGAGATTGCCGAGCGCGTGGCGAAGCACGGCCACCGCGTCCACCGCTACGGCATCTGCCTGGACCAGAACATGGGCTACCCCGCGGCCCGCCGCAAAGCCATGCCCAAGGGCACCGGCATGATCTTGAAGGGCGTCGAGGACTTCGTGGCGCTGACCCAGGAGGCGCCGGTCGCGCCGCACTACGGCGACTTCATGCTGGGCCTGCCGGCGGCGGTGGAGAATGTCTGCGCCGCCCTGGCGGCCGGATCGACCTCGATCGGCAATCTCGGCCAGTATTTCACCTACCGCCTGCCGCTGTGGGACGACGAGGTGGCGACCACGTCAGCCACCGTCACCGCCCTGGCGCTGATCGCCGCCCAGCCGGTGGAGATGCTGGTGCACTCCAACCTCGACGACGGGTTCGTGGCGCTGTTCACCGACATGGCCTGCGCGCTGGGCGCGGTGCTGCTGGAACGCGACATCGTCGAGGGGCTGATCGGCGCCCCGGTCACGCATTGCTACGGCCATACCTTCTCGGACCCGCTGACCAGGCTGGCCTTCCAGCGCGCGCTGGCCGAGGCCAACCCGACGCCCGGCAGCATGGTCTACGGCAACACCGTCAGCTATCGCGACGAGGAGAGCGTGAGCTACGCCGGTCTCGCGTCGTACCTGATGGCCGACATCGTGGGCCAGCGCACGCGCCCCACCGGCCACGCCATCAACCCGGTGCCGGTGACCGAGACCAAGCGCATCCCCGACATCGACGAGATCGTCGATGCCCAGCTCTTCGCCAACCGCCTGGTCGAGCGCAGCCAGGGCTGGATGGCGATGTTCGACCTGGCCGAGGCCGACCGCATCGGCCAGGAGATCGTGGCCGGCGGCCGGCGCTTCCACGCCCGGGTGCGCCAGGGCCTCACCGAGGTCGGCGTCGATCTGCAGAACCCGCTTGAGTTCCTCCTGGCGCTGCGGCGGATCGGCCCCAAGCGCCTGGAGGAATGGTGGGGTCCGGGCGCCGAAGCGCGCGAGCGTCCGCGCGGGCGGCGGCCGGTCGTGCCCGCGACCACGCTGGTCGAACTGGAAACTCAGGCCAACGCGATCGCCGCCGGCATCGCGCCCGGCCAGCGCGAGGCATTGCGCAAGGCGGGACTCAAGGCCTGCGTCGCCACCAGCGACGTGCACGAGTACGGCAAGATCCTGCTGGAATCGGCCCTGAAGCCGATGGGCGTCGCGGTGGTCGACGCCGGCATCAACGCCGACCCCGCCGCCGTCGTCGCCGCCGCGAAGACGGGCGGCGCCGACTGCATCGCGGTCAGCACCTTCAACGGCTTTGCGCTGGAATACGTGACCATGCTGCAGAAGGAGATGGCGCGGGCCGGGCTGGACATCCCGGTCTTCGTGGGCGGCCGCCTCAACCAGGTGCCCGATGGCAGCAACACCAGCCTGCCCGTTGACGTCGGGGCCGAGCTGGCGGAGCGCGGCGCCGTGGTCTGCCGGCGCATCGAGGACATGCTGGACGGGCTGGGACGGCTGACCGCCCGCGCCTGACGTTCGCCTATTGCGGGCTGAATCGACGCATTATTCCCTGTCGTTAACCAATCGTTATCGGTGGCCTGCGATTTAATAGGCGTGCCTCCATCGCAGCCAACGGCGCGAAAGGCCTCCGACGATGCTTATTGCAGGCGCCGGCGGCGCCAATAGAGGATCCGCCATCGAAGATGCCGCCATTGCGGAGGCGAAGCGTCGCGCCCGCCGGCAGGGACGGCTGATGCTGGCCATGGTCGCGCTGGTCACGCTGGCGATCGGGGTGGACCTGGCGGGCGAGCTGGGCCTGTCTTCCGATCCCGATCGCCCGGTCAGCGCGATCGCCGGCCTGCTGCTGGTGGCGGCCGCCCTGTGGCACTGGCGCGGGCAGGCGCGCTACCAGCGTCGCGTCGAGGGCGCGCTCAAGGCGCAGATCGCCGCGGTCGCGCGCAGCGAGCGCCGGTACCGCGATTTCGCCGACGCTGCATCGCACTACATGTGGGAGGTCAGCCCCGACCTGCGCTTCACCTATGTCTCCGACAGCATCGAGCGCATCACCAGCGAGCGGCCGGCCGACATCGTCGGGCGGACGCGCGACGCGGTGCGGCCGGACGACCCGCATTCCGGCGCGAACACCGATCGCCTGCGCGCGCAGATCGACGCCGGCGCGCCGTTCAGCGAGGTGCCGGTGACCCGGCTGTCGCGCGACGGCCGCACGCTGCATCTGATGACCAGCGGAAAACCCTACTTCGACGATGACGGGCGGTACCTGGGATTCCGCGGCATCTCGCGCGACGTGACGGCCGAGACGGCGGCGCGCCAGCAGCTCGCCGACAGCAACATCGCGCTGCAGAACGCCGGCGAGGCATTGGTGGAAAGCGAACGCCGCTTTCGCGACTTCGCCAACGCCGCGTCGGACTGGTTCTGGGAGACCGGGCCGGACCACCGCTTCACCTTCATCCTGCGTTCCGACGCGCTGCGCCCCGACCGGCACGGCGCCAGCAGCCTGGGCATGACCAGGCGCGAAGCCAATCCCGAAGGCGCCACGCCCGAGGATTGGGACCGCCACGAAGCCGATCTGCACGCGCACCGCCCGTTCCGCGATTTCCGCTACCTGCGCGCCCGCGGCTCGGACGAGGAGCGCTACCTATCCGTCAACGGCGTGCCGGTATTCGACCGCGACGGCCGCTTCCTGGGCTACCGCGGAACGGGACGCGACGTCACGCTGCAGCTGCTGGCCGAGCAGGCCGCGTTGCAGGCGGTCCGCGCGCGCGACCAGGCCGAGGCCACCAGCCGCGCCAAGACCCAGTTCCTGGCCCATACCAGCCACGAGCTGCGCACGCCGCTCAACGCCATCATCGGCTTCTCGGAGGTGATGGAGACCCAGATGCTGGGGCCGATCGGCCACGTGAAATACCGCGACTATGCCCGCGACATCCGCGCGAGCGCGCGCCATCTTCTCGACCTGATCAACGACATGCTGGACATGGCGCGCATCGAGGTCGGCAAGTACCGGATCGAACCGGTCGAGGTCGACGCCGCCATGCTGGTCGAGCAGGCGCTGAACATGACGCGCGGCCTGGCCGAGGCCGGCGGCATTGCGCTGGAAACCGCCGGCGTGACGCCGGGCACGCTGCTGCATGTCGACGGCCGCGCCATCAAGCAGGTGCTGGTGAACCTGATCTCCAACAGCATCAAGTTCACGCCTTCGGGCGGACGGATCGAGCTGCGCATGGCGCCCGGTGCCGACGGCGGCCTGGATATCGCGGTGCGCGACACCGGCAGCGGCATTCCCGCCGCCGCCCTGCCGCGGCTTTTCGAGCCCTACCAGCAGGCGAACGCGGAATGCGCGCGCGTGGGCGGCGGCGCGGGGCTCGGCTTGTGGATCAGCCGCAACCTGATGCGGCTGCACGAAGGCGACCTTGCGATCGCGAGCGTGGAGGGCAACGGCACGACCGCAACGCTTTCGCTGCCGGCCCACCGGGTGCTGAACCCGCCGGCGTCGCGGTCCCAGGCGGTCGCGTAGCGGTTCGCCCGCTCAGCGGTAGTTGATCTTCTCGACCTCGAGCTCCAGGTCGCCGGCCGGACGTTTCCAGACCACCGTGTCGCCGACCTTGGCGCCCAGCAGGCTCTTGGCCAGCGGCGACAGCCACGAGATGCGGCCCTTGGCGGCATCTGCCTCGTCCTCGCCGACGATCGCGAACCTGTGCTTCTTGTCGTTCTCGTCGAGCACGTCGACCGTCGCCCCGAACTGCACCTCGTCGGCCTTCTGCTTGCGCGGATCGAGTACGATCGCCTTGGCGACCCGGCTTTCGAGCCAGGGTATGTCGCGCTCGAGCTCGGGCCGCAGGGCCGGCGCATTGTCGCCCAGTTCCCGCTTTTCCTTGATCAGCGCCAGCAGGCGCTCCTTCAGCGCCGCCAAACCTTTCGGCGTGATGTAGTTGGGCTGGCCGCTGTCCGGGCGGTCCGGAAGCTGGTCGGCATAGACGTCGTCCTGTTCCTTGACGAAAGCGCGGCTCATCGTGTTTGCCTCCCTCCCCGGCGGGCCGCTCCGCCGGGATGGGCGAAGCGGCAATGGTGCGTCAGGCGGCCTGCATCGGCATGCACGGCAGGCGCCGGGACCGGCCGTGGTCCGCCGCAAGGTTGGCCTGGGGCAAGTTGTGTCGGCTGACCGTCATGGCTTAACGATTCCGGCTGGCTCGCGGACACGGTTCGATCACGATCCTACATAATATATAGTGCTGGGTCGACCCGACCGGCGCTACCCGGCAGGCAGCCGGCCGGCGGCAAGGCGGTAGTGCGCCGTCGTCACACCCCGTGTGATGGCTGCCACAGCAGTCCAGTGACCTTGGCCACAGCAGGCCGCCGCGGTCTATGCGAGCGTGGCGACAGGCTAGAGCGTATGACGTAGCATATGCCCCTGCGGCAAACGCCGATGGGCATTCGAGAGAGCAGAGGTGCCCCATGTCCAACGCGCGAATTCCCTACCTGATGGGCGGTGTCCTGGTTGCCGGCTTCGCGGCCCTGTCGATCCTGTCCTACAATTCCCTACGCACCGACGTTAACCGGACGTCGGAGATCATGTTCTTCTCGGTGATCAAGGACAGTACCGACAAGAACGTGCTGTCGGCGTACCTCGACCGCTATCCCGACGGCATGTTCGTCCCGGCCGTGAAGGCGCGGATGGACGAGCTGGCCAAGGGCGGCGGCACGGCGGTGGCCGCGGCCGGCGGCTCCATCGCGGCGCAAATCGCCGCGCTGCAGGCGCAGCAGCAGGCCGCCGACGAGGCGTCCAAGCAGCAAGCCGAGCGAGCCGCTCAACAGGCTGCCGAAGCCGCGGAGACCGCGAAGGCGAGGGCGCAGGCCGAGGCGGACAAGATCCTGGCGGATGCCCGCGCGGAAGCCACCAAGCAGGCCGAAATGGCCAAGGCGGAAGCCGCCAAGCAGACCGAACTCGCCAAGGCCGAGGCGGCCAAGGCGACCGAGATGGCCAAGGCCGAACAGGCCAAGGTCGAGCAGGCGCGCATGGAAGCCGCCAAACAGGCCGAACTCGCCAAGGCCGAGGCCGCGCGGGTCGCCGAGCAGGCCAAGGCCGACCAGGCCCGGATCGAGCAGGCCAAGGCGGAGGCCGCCAAGCAGGCCGAAATCGCGAAGGCCGAAACCGCCCGGGCCGCCGAGCAGGCCCGGATCGAACAGGCCAAGATCGAGCAGGCCAAGGCCGAAGCCGCCAAGGCTGCCGAGCAGGCGAAGCTCGCCGCCGCCAGGGCACAGCCGGCCCCGGCGGCCACGCAGCAGGCGGCGCGCCCCGCCCCGGCCCCAGCGCCGGCCGTCGCGGCCGCGGCCCCGATGCCGATCCCGGCGCCAGGCACCTCGTCCTTCGTCATCATCAGCTCGACCGCCGATGGCATGAAGAAGGGCGACCGTGTCGCCGCCAGCCAGGCGCTCGCCGTGCCGTCGGGCACCCGGGTCGTGCTGATGGATGCCAGCGGCAAGGTGATGACCGTGCGCGGCCCGTTCAATGGCGTTCTGGGAAGCTCCGAGCCGATGGCGCCCGCGCCGAAGGCGACCGGCGCCTTCCGCAGCATCAGCGACGCCGCCGGGCTGATCGAGCGCCTGGGCGATGCGCTGCGCTCGGAGAGCGAGGCTCCGCGCCGGATCGGCGCCTTCCGCGGCGTCGGCGCGTCGGGCCTTGGCCTGGGCGCCACGCCGGCCGACCCCTGGGCGATCGACGTCAGCGCGGCGGGTCACTGGTGCGTCGCGGCCGACCGGTCGGTGACGCTGAGCCGCGGCGGCCTGACCGGGTTCGACAGCATCACCCTCGAGACCAAGCCCAGCGGCGCCAAGATGGACATACCGTGGCCGAAGGCGCAGGCGTCGCTGCAGTGGCCGGCCAGCGTACCGGTCAAGAACGGCACCACCTATGAGCTGCGCATGGGCGCGACGACCACCTCCATCGCCGTCCACATGATGGACCAGAAGGGCTTGACCTCGGGACAGGTGGCGCTGTGGATGGCCGAGCAAGGCTGCCAGCGCCAGGCCTCGGCGATGATCGACAGCCTGGAGCGCGGCCTGGCCGGCAAGCTGTTCGATCTCGAGGTCGCGGGCGACGGCCGCGGCTCGGCCGACTACAAGGTGGGCGAGGAGCTGAAGCTGTCGGTGCGCGCCAGCCGCGAGGCCTATGTCTACTGCTTCTACCGCGACGTGGCCGGCGAAGTGACGAAGATCTTCCCCAGCCAGTTCGACCGCTCCGCGCAGGTCGGCGGCGGCGGCGCGCAGTCGATCCCCTCGCCCGCCTGGGAGGCACCGATGCAGCTGACCGGCCCAGCGGGCACGTCCGAGGTGCAATGCTTCGCGGTCGACCGCGATGCGACCAAGGACCTTCCGGCGGAGATCGGCAAGCCCGGCTTCGCGGTCCTGCCGACCAAGATGGCCAGCACCTTGATGGACGTGTTCAAGCGCGTGCCCGACGGCAACCTGGCAACCGCCTCGCTGCCGATCACGGTGAAGGAGTAACGGCCGGGGGGCCGTGCCCCCCGCGCCCGACAACGATCCAGGGAGTGAAGACCATGCGCAATCTGAAGACCACCTTCTCCATCCTCTCGCTCGCCGGCGCCGTCGGCCTGGCGATCGCCGGCACGGCGGGCGCCACCGAACTGCAGGTGCTGCAGGGAACGCCGTCGGCGCAACAGCTCGAAGACGCGCTCGCGCCCAAGGCGGCGGCTTCGACCGTGCGGTTCCGCGGCATCACGCTGGGCAACCAGGCGCCGAAGGCCCCGTCCCCGGCGACCCCCGCCGCGGCGCCCGCCGTCGCCGCCCCGGCCGCCCCGTCGACGCCGACGAAGGTTGCGGCGCCCGCGGGCGAGGCCAAGCCGGTCCAGGCCGTCTCGGCCGTCGCGGTCAACATCATGTTCGACTTCAACTCCGACCGACTGTCGCCGCAGGGGCGCGAGATCCTGGACAATCTGGGCCGGGCGCTGAGTTCCGAACGCCTGCGCGGCAGCCGCTTCATGCTCGAGGGCCACACCGACAGCAAGGGTTCGGCCGACTACAACCAGGCCCTGTCGGAGCGTCGCGCGCTGTCGGCCAAGGCCTACCTGGTCACCGCGCACAAGATCGACGCGGTCCGGCTGCAGACCGTGGGCAAGGGCAAGAGCGAGCCGCTTGACCCGGCCAATCCGGAGCGCGACATCAACCGGCGGGTGCAGATCATGAACCTGGGATCGTAACCGCGACGGCGGGCGATCCGCTGGTACCGACTTTCGCGGCTCGTGAGTAGCGAAAGTCGGTACCGACTCAAAAAGCTTGTACCCGCGCGCGGGCTTCGCGCCCGTGGCGCGAAACTCGGAGCGCGGGTAAGGGGGGGCTGAACGGAAATGAGCCAAGCCAACACGGCTGGACCGAGCAAGTCGTCAGGCCAGGGCCAGGAGAAGGGTCGCCGGAAAGTGACCCTCCCTGGCCTTGGCGATTTCACCGTGATCGATCTGGGCGCGCTGGTGGCGATCGCCGTGGTGATCGCCGGCCTGGGCATCGCCGCCGTGCGCTACCTGCCGTTCCTGTCGGTAGCCGAGCAATGGCTGATCGATTGGCGCCTGACGGTCCTGTCCAACCATTCCCCCGCCCCGCATCCGAGCATCGTGATCGTCACCATCACCGAGGAGACCCTGGCGACTCTGGAATACCGCCAGCCGGTCGATCGCGGATTGCTGGCCGAGACCATCAACCAGTTGCGCGCCAAGGGCGCGCAGAATATCGCCGTCGACCTTCTGTTCGACCAGCCGACGATCAAGGAAAAGGACGATGCGCTGCGCGCGGCGCTCGGCAACTGGCCGGTGGCGCCGGTGATCGCCTGGGCCGGCTTCGACGAGGGGCTGACACGCCGGCAGGCCGAGACGCTGGAGCGGTTCTTCGACGGGGTGCGGGTGCGGCGCGGCTACGTTACCCTCGACACGGACGAGGACGGCACGGTACGCGCCATCTATCCGGGCCGGCCGGACGACATGACCAAGGATTTCGAGCTGGGCTTTCCCGGCGCGGTCGCCGCCCAGATCGGCGTGACGCCGCCCAAGCAGACGATCGGCCTTTACTACATCACGCGCGACAACATCCGCGAGCCGATGTTCCTGCAGTACGAGGCGCACCTGGTGCCCGACCTGCCGGCGGAACTGTTCAAGGGCAAGACCGTGCTGATCGGCGCCGACCTGCCGGACGCCGACCGCCACCGCACCCCGCTGGCGACCGTGGTCGGCAGCAATGCCGGGCTCCTGCCCGGCGTGGTGATCCATGCCCAGGCGCTATCCCAGCTGCTGGACGGGCGGGTGCTGCCCAAGGTCGACCGCACCACCGAGATCCTGCTGACCATCCTGGCCGCGCTGGCGGCGGTTGCGCTGATGCTGGTCGAGCTCAAGGGCTGGATCAAGGCCCTCGTGGCCGCGACGGTGGTCGCCGGCTTCGTCGTGTTCGTCAGCCTCTCGCTCTATTTCGGCGGCGCGTTGCTGCCGCTGGTGGCGCCGATCCTGGCTTTCCTGGGCGCGATCACGGCAACCGCGCTCTACGTGGCCGGCCGCTACCGCGACAAGAAGCGCTTCATCCGGGACGCCTTCGCGCGCTATGTCGAGCCCAAGGTCGTGCAGCAGCTCCTGGAGGACCCGTCGGCGTTGCGCACGGAAGGCGAAGTGCGCGAACTGACCCTGCTGTTCACCGACATGGAGAATTTCACCGTCATGTCGGAAACGATCGAGCCGACGGTGCTGGTGAAGGTGATGAGCCAGTACTTCGACGGCATCTGCGAGACGCTGATCAAGCACGGCGGCACGATCGACAAGTTCATCGGCGACGCGGTGGTCGCGCTCTTCGGCGCGCCCGTGGCCCTGCCCGACCACGCCTCCCGCGCGGTCGACTGCGCGGTGGCGATCCGGCGCTTTACCGAGGAGTTCCGCCAGCGCGCGCTGAAAGAGTTCGGCGTGAAGCTGGGCCCCACGCGCATCGGCGTGCACACCGGCACGGCCATCATCGGCAATTTCGGCAGCTCGATCCGGCACAACTACACGGCGATGGGCGACACGGTGAATACCGCCAGCCGGCTGGAAGGCGCCAACAAGCACCTGGGCACCACGATCTGCGTCAGCGAGGCGACCGCCCGGCACTGCAAGCGCATGATCTTCCTGCCGCTGGGCACGCTGAGGCTGAAGGGCAAGCAGGGCCGCATCGACGCCTTCACGCCGATGGAGAAGGAAACCTCGAGCCTGCCGTGGTTCCGCGCCTACATGGACGCGTTCCGCCTGCTGCGCGAGGGCAAGCCCGAGGCCGCCGACGCCTTCGCCAAGGTCACCCCCGACAATCCCGCCGCCGCCATCGCCGCGATCCACGCCAGGCGGGTGCAGTCCGGCGCGCGCGACCTGGTGATCGCCCTCGACATGGCGTAAGGGCGGGGGACGGCGGTGCGGTTCCGCCCATTCCCGGAATTACCAACGTAGAACCAACTTATACTTTTGTACGGTCGAAACCGACAGTCGAAGACGGACTACACGCGGTAATATTTTCGTCCCAGCAGCGGATATGCAAAAGTATATAGTCTATCTGCCAATATCATAACCTTTGGCATAGTGCCGGACTGAAGCGGCGGCGGGATATACCCCTTTTCTCCTTGTGATTACTGACTCATTTCCGACTTTTCCTTGAGCGGATTAACCATCCCTTAGAGGACATCCCGGATAGTCCCGGCCTGCGGGAGCGCCGGTACGCGGCCGTGCAGAACGCGCCGAACCGCGATCCCATGAGTCTCCATACCAGGCAGGGAAGGGCAGAAACATGTTCGCTCGACGTTCAAAGTCCGACAAGAACGAGTCCCCGGCGACCGCGGTCAATGACCAATTTCTGGAGGATAGGGCCAAGCTGCAGGCCCTGGACAAGTCGCAGGCCGTGATCGAGTTCAAGCTGGACGGCACGATCGTCACCGCCAATCAGAACTTCCTCGACGTCATGGGCTACACGCTGCCCGAGGTCCAGGGCAAGCACCACTCGATGTTCGCCGAGCCGGCCTTTGCCGCGAGCGCCGAGTACCGCGACTTCTGGGCCAAGCTGAACCGCGGCGAATACCAGGCCGCGCAGTACAAGCGTATCGGCAAGGGCGGCAAGGAGGTGTGGGTCGAGGCGTCCTACAACCCTATCGTCGGCGCCGACGGCAAGCCCTTCAAGGTCGTCAAGTACGCCACCGACGTCACTAGGCCGAAGCTCGAGTTCGCCGACTTGCTGGGTCAGGTGAACGCGATCAAGCGCTCGCAGGCCGTGATCGAGTTCAAGCTGGACGGCACGATCGTCACCGCCAATCAGAACTTCCTCGACGCCATGGGCTATTCCCTGGCCGAGATCCAGGGCAAGCACCACTCGATGTTCGCCGAGCCGGCCTTTGCCGCGAGCGCCGAGTACCGCGAGTTCTGGGCCAAGCTGAACCGCGGCGAGTTCCAGGCCGCGCAATACAAGCGTATCGGCAAGGGCGGCAAGGAGATCTGGATCGAGGCCAGCTACAACCCGATCCTGGGCAAGAACGGCAAGCCCTACAAGGTGGTGAAGTTCGCCACCGACATTACCGGCCGCATGGCCGAACTGGCCGATCTCAAGGGCTGGGTGGACGCCATCAGCCGCTCGCAGGCGGTCATCGAGTTCAAAATGGACGGCACCATCGTCAACGCCAACGAGAACTTCCTCTCGGTCATGGGCTATCGCCTGGACGAGATCGGGGGCAAGCACCATTCGATGTTCGCCGAGCCGGCCTTCGCCGCCAGCGCCGAATACCGCGACTTCTGGGCGCGGCTCAACC
>JADZDN010000033.1 GCA_020851015.1 Alphaproteobacteria bacterium
CGGTGTCGAAATCGATCTGCGTCGGCGCGGCGCTGAACCAGCCCAGCGCGCGGCGCACGGCGCCGGTCGCGTTGGCGGCATGGCTGGGCGTGCCGGGCATGTAGGGCGTGCCGTGCGGCGCGCCGAGGATCGCGACGTCGCAGTCGAGCTTCGCCAGGTCGTCGCAGAACGGCAGGTTGCAGAAGGTCTGCGCGGGTTTCAGCAAGTGGGGCATTGGCGCTCCAAGGAGATCATCCTTCGACAAGCTCATCCTTCGACAAGCTCAGGATGAGGAGAAAGGAACGGATAGGTACTCTACCTCCCTCATCCTGAGCCTGTCGAAGGATGCGTGTCGACGGCGCGCCTCATCCTTCGAGACGGCGCTTCGCGCCTCCTCAGGATGACGCGCGAGTATAGTGAACACCGAAAGAGTGCGTCATCCTGAGGAGCGAGCGCAAGCGAGCGTCTCGAAGGATGAGAAGCGCGTCGCCGACTCCGCAGTTGACCGGATCGCCCCGGTGGACTTGATTAAACGACCAACGCACCGATAGGGGGACCGACATGGGCGCCGTTCTGTTCTGCAGCAACCTGGACGATCCGGAGGAATGGCGCCCGCCGATGACCCGGCTGATGCCGGACCTCGAGCTGCGCGTCTATCCGAACTTCGGCAAGGCTGACGACATCGACGTGGCGATGGTCTGGCGGCCGCCGGCGGAGGGGCTGGGGCAGTTCAAGAACCTGAAGGCGATCCTGTCGCTGGGCGCGGGCGTCGACCAGCTCGACCTTTCGAAGCTTCCGGCCAGCGTGCCGGTGGCGCGGCTGGTCGACGACGTGCTGACCACGGCGATGGCGGAGTATTGCCTGCTCGCGGCGCTGCGCTATCACCGCCGCTTCGACGTCTACGAGCGCAACGCGCGGCTGAAGAAGTGGGAGTACCACATTCCCCGGCCGGCGGCGCAGCGCACGGTCGGCGTGCTGGGCCTCGGCGTGCTGGGCGCGGCGACGGCGGAGAAGCTGAAGCTGAACGGCTTCAAGGTCGTGGGCTGGTCGCGCGCGCCCAAGTCGATCGCCGGCGTCGAGAGCTTCGCGGGGCCGGACGGCCTCCACAAGATGGCCGCCAAGGCCGAGATCGTGGTCAACCTGCTGCCGCTCACGCCCGAGACGCGCGGCATCCTCAACAAGAAGCTGTTCGACGCGATGCCGCAGGGTTCGTACCTGATCAATGTCGGCCGCGGCGGGCACCTGACCGAGGACGATCTCTTGCCGGCGCTGCAGAGCGGCCGCCTCGCCGGCGCCACGCTGGACGTGTTCCAGAAGGAGCCGCTGGCGGCCGAGCACGCGTTCTGGAACCAGCCGGGAATCCTGATCACGCCGCACGTGGCATCGACCGGCGGCGCGGAGACGGCGGCACCTCAGGTGGTCGAGAACATCCGCCGCGCGCGCGCCGGCAAGACGCTGCTCAACCAGGTCGACAAGGCCAAGGGATACTAGGCGCGAACCGGGCCGAGAACCGCGCGCTGCATGCCGCGGCGGCGCGCGGCGAAGCCGAGCGCCAGCAGCCCGGCGCCGAGCAGCGCCAGCGCGGCGGGCTCGGAAACCTCCGCGCCCCCGCCACTGGCGGGCGCGCCGCCATACCATGCGACATGCGAGAACGCGTTGTAGCCGATGTTGTCGAGATCGATCGAGAAGCGGGTGATCGGGTTCGCGAGGTCGTAGTAGAGGCGATAGGAATTGCCCTGCTTGATGTCGAAATAGTGGATTTCGGGGTCGCCCACGCCGGGCGTGTAGGTCCATGACAGCAGGTGCGTATAGCCGTTGAAGGCGAGGGTGAACTCGCCGCCGTTGACGGTGACGAAGCTGCCGAAATCCTGGTCGCCGTCGGACTCGCGCTTGTAGATCACCGAGGATCCAGCGCCCCCCTGGTGCGCGCCGGTCGTCGAGGCCTTGCAGGCGGAGAAGCCGCCGGCGCCGCCGCAATCCTGGCCGCCGAACATCCCCGCATCGACCAGCGCGGCCCGCGCGCCCTGCGCCAGGGCCAGCGACATGCCCAGCGCGGCGATTTGCGTCCAAACCTGCTTCATGACCCGCTCCCAACCCGGCGTCCGGCGCTTGCCGGACCCGACCCCAGGAGCGTGCCAAGAATTCGTTAAGGAAATCCGACGTCAGGAGCGGACGGTGTCAGACGAACCGTACCCTGACGATCTCGTAGGACTTGTGACCGCGGGGGGTGGAGACCTCCACCGAATCGCCGACCTTCTTGCCGATCAGCGCGCGCGCGAGCGGCGAGGTGATGGAGAGGCGCCGGTCCTTGATGTCGGCCTCGTCCTCGCCGACGATCTGGTAGGTTGCCTTCTCGTCGGTTTCCTCGTCGGCCAGCGTGACCGTCGCGCCGAATTTCACGTCCTTGCCGCTGAGCGCCGACGGATCGATCACCTCGGCGCGGCTGATCTTGTCCTCGAGCTCGGCCAGGCGCCCCTCGATGAAGCTCTGGCGCTCGCGCGCGGCATGGTATTCCGCGTTCTCGGATATATCGCCATGATCGCGCGCCTCGGCGATCGCCTTGATCACCTCGGGGCGGTCGACCGCCTTCAGGCGCTTGTACTCTTCCTCGAGCCGGGCAAAGCCGGCCGCGGTCATCGGAAACTTGCTCATCGCTCTCTATAGCCCTCAAACAACAAAAACATCGGCCCGGAACGCCATCTTGCGTCCCAAGCCCCTGGGCAAGCCCGTCCTAGAAGGGCTCTTTAAAATAGGACTGTAGCGGGGCCACTTCAAGCCGGCCGGCCCGCAGGGCGGCAATGGCCTCGACCGAGGCCTTGGCCCCGGCGACCGTCGTGTAATAGGGCAGGTTCAGCATCAGCGCGGTGCGGCGCAGATCGAAGCTGTCGGCGATGGCCGCCGCACCCTCGGTGGTGTTGAACACCAGGGCGATATCGCCCGACAGCATGGAATCGACGATGTGCGGCCGCCCCTCGCGCACCTTGTTGATCGCCTCGACCGGCAGCCCGGATTTCCGCAGCAGCTCGGCCGTGCCGTGGGTCGCCACCAGCGCGAAACCCATGTTCACCAGCCGCCGGCAGGGATCGACCAGCTGGGCCTTGTCGCGGTCGCGCACCGACACGAACACCTTGCCCGCCAGCGGCAGGTTGATGCCGGCGCCGAGCTGCGACTTCGCGAAGGCCAGGTCGAAGCGGTGGTCGATGCCCATCACCTCGCCCGTGGAGCGCATCTCGGGCCCCAGCATCACGTCGACGCCGGGGAAGCGCGCGAAGGGAAACACAGCCTCCTTGACCGCGATATGGCCGTTGCCGCGCTTGTCGCGCGGCAGGCCGAAGGCCGACAGTTTCTCGCCGGCCATGGTGCGCGCGGCGATCTTGGCGATCGGGATGCCGGTCGCCTTGGCGACGAATGGCACGGTGCGGCTGGCGCGCGGGTTGACCTCCAGGATGTAGACCTGGTTGTCCTTGATCGCGAACTGCACGTTCATCAGCCCGACCACGCCCAGCGCGCGGGCCAGGGTCTCGGTCTGGTCGCGGATTTCGGCCACCAGCGACGGCGCCAGCGAATGCGGCGGCAGCGCGCAGGCGCTGTCGCCCGAGTGGATTCCCGCTTCCTCGATATGCTCCATGATGCCGGCGACATAGACGGTCTGGTCGCGGTCGGCCACGGCGTCGACGTCCACCTCGATCGCGTCGGACAGGTAGCGGTCGATCAGCACCGGGCTGTCGCCCGACACCTTGACCGCCACGCGCATGTAGCGGGCGAGGCCGGCGCGGTCGTGCACGATCTCCATCGCGCGGCCGCCCAGCACGTAGGAGGGGCGGATCACCACCGGATAGCCGATCCGCTCGGCGATCGCGGTCGCCTCGTCCTCGGAATAGGCGGTGCCGTTCTGGGGCTGGCGCAGCCGCAGCCGCGTCACCAGCGCCTGGAAGCGCTCGCGGTCCTCCGCCAGGTCGATCGCGTCAGGCGAGGTGCCGAGGATGGGGATGCCGGCGCGGTCGAGCGCCGCGGCCAGCTTCAGCGGCGTCTGGCCGCCGAACTGCACGATCACGCCTTTGACCTTGCCGCGCGTCTGCTCGACCCGGATCAGCTCGATCACGTCCTCGGCCGTCAGCGGCTCGAAATAGAGGCGGTCGGCGGTGTCGTAGTCGGTCGACACGGTCTCCGGGTTGCAGTTGACCATGATCGTCTCGTAGCCCGCCTCGCGCAGGCCGTAGACGGCATGGACGCAGCAATAGTCGAACTCGATCCCCTGGCCGATCCGGTTGGGACCGCCGCCCAGGATGACGACCTTCTCGCGGTCGCTGGGGCTGGCTTCGCATTCCGGCGGCTGGAAGCCGTCGCCCTCGTAGCAGGAATAGAGATAGGGCGTGCGCGAGGCGAACTCGGCGGCGCAGGTATCGATGCGCTTGTAGACCGGCTTCACCTCCAGCCGCCGGCGCGCCTCGGCAACGTCGTCCGCGCCCTGGCCCGCCAGCTCGGCCAGCCGCGCGTCGGAGAAGCCCATCGACTTCAGGCGCAGGACTCCCTGGGCGTCCTTGGGCAGGCCGTCCTTTGCCAGGCGCTGCTCCACCGCGACGATCTCGGCGATGCGTTCGATGAACCAGGGATCGA
>JADZDN010000034.1 GCA_020851015.1 Alphaproteobacteria bacterium
ACAAGCTCGACCTGGTGCCGCTGCAGGTGCTGGTCGAGGCGACGATCTTCGAGGTCACGCTGCGCGACCAGCTCAAGTACGGGCTGCAATACCTCATCAGCAACGGCGGCCTGGGCTTCGCCAAGGATGGCTCCGCCATCCTGACCAAGGGCACCGACCTGACCGACCTGGCGGGCGCGGCCGCGGCGGCGCTGCCCGGTTTCGCCTTCACCTTGAACGGCAGCTCGCGCGTGCGCTTCGTGCTCGACGCGTTGTCGCAGCTGACCGAAGTGAACGTGATCTCGTCGCCGCACGTGCTGGTGCTCGACAACCAGAGCGCGCGGCTGCAGGTCGGCGACGAGGTGCCGATCCTCACCCAGACCGCCACCTCGACCCTGACCAGCAATCCGCTGATCGTGAACTCGGTCCAGTACCGCAACACTGGCGTCACGCTGGAAGTGACGCCGCGCGTCAATTCGGGCGGGCTGGTCACGATGGACATCGCGCAGGAAGTCAGCGACGTCACGCAGACCACCAGCTCGACGATCCAGTCGCCGACCATCCAGCAGCGCAGCATCGTCAGCACCGTCGCGATTCAGGACTCGGAGACGATTATGCTGGGCGGCCTGATCCGCGAGGACGCCAATGCGACGCAGGCCGGCATCCCGGTACTGCACCGGCTGCCGATCGTGGGCACGCTATTCGGCTCCAACGATACCACGGCGCGGCGCACCGAGCTGATCGTCCTGATCACGCCGCGCGTCATCGCGTCGGCGAGCGACGCGCGCGACATGACCCAGGACATGCGTCGCAAGTTCCTGAACCTGCTGAAGCTGCAGCAGCAGGGCGTGCCGCAGCCCCGGCGCGTGATCAAGGAAGGCGTGCTGTAAAGCTCGCGGCCCGCGCGCGGCCGGGCCGGGTCGGCTACGGCGCGATCGCCGCGTTGATCTGGTAGGCGCCGATGCCGCCGCAGCAATGCCCGACGCGCAGGTAGTAGGTGCCGGGTTGGACGGCGCGGGAAAGCTTGAAGTTGTACCAGGTGCCGTCGTCCTCGCTGGTCGCCAGCGACTGGCCGGTCGAATCCTCCAGCGTGCCCTTGACGTCGGACCCGCCGGTCGAACTCAGGGTCAAGGTGCCGGCTTGCGATACGTTAATCTTGAAGAACTGCTCGGCGCTGCCGTCGACGATCTTGCCGGATACGGTCGCCGGCAGGGCCAGCGCCGCGGCCGTCGCGCGGGTCGCGTTGTCGCTGGCGGGTGCCGCGCCGTTGCCGTCGATCACCACCAGCTTGTAGGCGCCGGAATTCTGGTAGCCGCGGCCGGGATTGAACACCGCGACCATGTTGTCGCCGAGCCGGGCGCTCGGCAGCACCTGCATCACCGCCGTCAGCTTCTCGCTGCTGACATAGGTCACGGACTGGGTGAGGATGCCGTCGCTCGCGGCCACGACGGGCGTGCCGCCGGTGTTGGAGAAGCCGTTGCCGGTGATGGTGACGCCGACCGTGCTGCCGCGCGCGACGGTCGCGATCGTGGCGTAGCGGTCGGATGCGATGGCCAGCACGGCGCAGAGAATGTCCTGGGCGCAGGTCAGCGCGGCGCTCTTGGCCTTGGGCGAGATTTTTTCGTCCTTGGCGACGAGGTTGTTGAACAGGAACGACAGCGCCTGGTCCGCCGAGGCGAACCAGCGTCCGCCCTCGCCGTCCAGCCCGACATAGTACATGCCGTCCTTGCGCTGGATCACCGACTGGCGGTCGGTCCCGCTGCCGCCGACTGCCTTGTAGAGGTCGTAGGCCCCGGCCATGGCCTTGGCGAAACTTTGGTCCGCGGCGCTCAAGCCCCCGAATCCCTGCGTCGCCTCGACCGCGATCGCGGGATCGACATAGATCGTGGGACCGGTGCCGGCGGCCGCATTGGCCGCAGCGCCGCGCGCCGCGTTCAGCACCGATTGAACACCGGTCGACAGGCCGCCGGCCGCCGCTGCGCCATTGACGGTCAGCGACGGCTCCGCCGCCTGCGCTGCGCCGATGGCGAGGATGCCCGCGACCATCATGCTCGCACAGGATAGAAGGCCCATGCGCGTCCCCCCGCTTCGCCCGTCCAAACCCATCGCCGCCTTATAGGCCGATTCGCCGCGTCCTGTCATGGGGCTACCCCTTCAGCTCCATGCAGCTCCGCGGCACGCGCACCATGGAGCCCTTCGAGAACCAGTTGATGAAGGTCCCGCCCGAGCACTTCGACGAGCCGATGCCGATATTGCCGAAGCCCGGCAGCACGACATCCCTGATTTCGACCGACAGCCGCGCCCCGTCATCGGCCAGCACCATGCCGCACCAGCGCGATTCCTTGTCATAGAGCCCGCGCTGCGAGCAAACGCTGAGGCCGGTCAAGTTGGCGGTCATGCCGCCGCCGGCATCGCCCGCGCCGCTGTCGCCGAGCTGCTGGGGCGGTGCGCCGGTGGGCTGCGCGTAGCGCGGCAGGTTGCGCGGCTCGTTGACGGCCACTACCGCGCTTTGCCGCTCGGGCTGCGCTTGGCGCTGGTCGGCGATGCGAACCCCGTTGTCGCGCGTATTGCGGCGGATGCCGTTCAGCCGCTCGTTGGCCAGCATGGCGGTCTGGGTGTTGGGCAGGCCCAGGATGATCTGCTCGTATGTCTGCTCGGCCTCGCGGAAGCGGCCCGACATTTCCAGCTTGTAGCCCTGCTGGAACAGGGCTTCCGCGCTGCCCGACGGGTTCATCGCGCCGCTGAGCGCCGCCTGCCCGACGGGTGGCGCACCCGGCGTCGGGGGCGGCGCGGCGGACTGCATCGCGCGGTAGGACGGCAGCGCGCTCATCTGCTGCGCCGTTTCCGCCGCCTCGCGCAGCGCAAGGTATTGCCGCGACGCTGCGGTCGGGGAGAGATCGGCCGGCGGCGGCGCGTAGACGGGCGGAACGTAGGGTTGCATGGGCCCGGCCAGCGGCGCGGCGCTCGCCATCGGCGTGGGCGAGGCGGGCGGCGGTGTGGCCCCCGGCATGGCCGCGCCGGACAAGATGACCGGGTCGGGCGACGCGACGCCCATCCAGGGCGGGCGGCGGCCGTTGGTCGCGGCCGGCGCCTGCGCGCCCTGCGCCTGCTGCGGCAAGGCTGCCACCTGGGCTGTCGCGACCGCCGGCAGGCCGGGCAGGCTTGGCGAGGCAATCGACCCGCTGGTGGGCGCGGTTCCCGGCAGAACCGGTGCGGCGGTGGCTTGGCCGGACAACTGGTAGCGCGATGCCGGCTGCGGCGCGGTCGCGACACCGCCGGGCGCATTGGCTGGCTGGGGGGCCTCCTTCACCTTGCCGCCGGCAGAACCCGGCAGCGGCGGAGAGGTCAGCGACGGCGCGGCGAGGTAGAAGCCCCCGGGATCGTGCGTTGGCACCGGATCAGCCGGCTTCGCGGCCGCGGCCGGCGGTGCACCGGCAGGCGCGGTCAGCCGTGGAGCGGCGACGGCCGGGGCGAGCGCCGACGGCGCTGCGCTCGCTGTCGCCAGCATCGGGGAGGTCGCCGCATAGCCGGTTGCCGCGACCGTGCCCGGTTCGGGCGTGATCGCCTCGATCACCTGGGTGCCCAGCACAAACCCGTTCCTGCCCGCCTGGGGCGACGCGGCTTGCTGGGCTGGTGGCGGCAGCGTGGCCGGCGTTGCTGCCGGCGGGCTGGCTGCCGCGACTTGCGGCGCAGGCCGGGGCGCGGCAGGCGGCGCCGTGGCGGGCTTTGGCGCCGGCGGCAGCTGGCGCGAGGGCGACGCCACGGCGGTGCGGCCGGTGATCGGCGGCTCGCTCGCGGCTGCAGCGGCCTGCGCGGGGAGCGTGACCTTGGGCGCCTCGGTCGGCGGCGGGGCGTTGGCGACCAGCTGTGGCCCGCCGCGCCGGTTCCAGTCCGCCACTTCCTCCGGCGACAGGCGCGACTGGCTGACCAAGCCTCCGTTGTAGTAGGTCGCGCGGATGTAATCGCTGCCGCGGATGGTCATGAACGCGCCGTGGCGCTGGCCCTTGCTGTACTGGCCGTGGACCACGTAACCCTCGGGGTACTTGGTGACGGCGTAGCCATCGAGCTCGCCGTCCTTGAAGCTGCCCTCGTTGCGCTCGGTTTCCGCGCCGTCGCGGTACCAGACCAGCGTGCCGCGGCCGTCCAGCTTGCCGTCGCGGCAATTGCCGAACCAGCGGATCGATTCGTTTGGATTGGGAAAGGGGTTGGACGTGGCGCAGCCGGACTGGGGATCCTTTACCCAGACGGACGCCAACCCCGGTGCTGCGGCCATCATGACCACCAGCGCACCGGTCATCGCCCGGCCCACAGTGCTTCCCCTGATCATGGCTCGCTCGCGCGCGGCCTTTGTTGCAGAAATTGTTGAGAATCCTAGCGCAATTCGGCCTTTGACCCTATCGAGTTTTGAGTGCGGCGAGCGTGGCAAATCGGCGGCTGGCGGCCAGAATTCCTGCTAAGCCTTTGAGACATTTACCAACTCTTGCTGTTGCAACGATGCAACAAAAAGTCCTGATTCCACCGGCACTTGGCAAAACCCATCGTGCCTCGATAGGGCTTGTGTAATTCTAATTCTCCGGGTGCCGGAGCGGTCGGGCAGGTAGGCGGGCGGCGCAGGCGGAGCGAAATGGCGCGAAATTCGGACTGGCGCGGAATAGCGGCCGTCGGAGCGGCCGTGCTGGCGGGGGTCGCAACCTCCTCGCCTTCGCACGCCCAGCAGCCGCCGCCTAAGCAACTCCTGGCCCAGCAAACCAACCCGAACCTGCAAGGGACGGTCCGCGAGCAGGTGCAGTCCCAGCAGCGTGCCCAGGGCGCCGGTTCGGCCGCCGCCGCCGCCGCGGTGCAGAAACGCGAGCAGGAAGGGGTCCGGCCGGTCACGTTCGAAGACGTGCTGAAGGACCCGGACAACGTCGAACTCAACTTCGACTACGCCCGCACGCTGGTGGCCCAGGGCGACCTTAAAGGCGCGGCTTCGACCCTCGAGCGCATGCTGCTGAACTATCCGGACCTCGCCCAGGTCCGCCTGTTCTACGCCATCGTGCTGTACCGCCTGGACAGCCTGGACGAGGCGGAGCGCGAGCTGTTGACGGTCAGCCAGCTCGACATGCCCGACAGCCTGCGCCAGGAGATCCAGGGTTATCTCGACCGCATCGCGTTCCGCAAGAAAAGCACGCGCTACAGCGCCTCGCTCAGCTTCGGCACCGCCTATGACAGCAACCGCAACGCCGCTCCCCGCTCGGGCCAGGTGCTGTTCATCGACATTCCGATCCCCGTGGCCGACGCCGCGCGCGAACACTCCGACAAGGCGCTGCTGTCGATCGGCTCGTTCCGCGTGCGGCATGACCTCGGTTACCAGGAAAAGCACGAGGTGTTCGGCGGCCTCACGATCTTCCGCAGCGACCAGCTCCATTTGAACGAGCAGAACCTGCAGTCCTACGTGTTCGATGCCGGCGGCACCTACCGTTCGGACTGGGTCGACGTGACGATCAACCCGACCTGGACCAAGCTGCGGCTGGCGGACCAGTCCTACTACGATTCCTACGGCGGCAAGTTCCGGCTCGACAAGAAGGTCGACCAGTCCTTCGACGTCTACAGCGAATATGCCGGCGTCTACGAAAAGTTCCGCGGCATCACCTTCAGCCCGTCCTCGGTCGACCGCACCGGCGGCCGGCACGACATCCGCGCCGGCGTGACCTGGACCCTGATGCCGACCCTGCAATTGAACTTCGAGGCCGACTACACGCGCAAGAACGCGCGCCAGAGCTACGTCGCCTATAACGGCTATGCGCTGCAGGGCAACCTGACCTACCTGATGGACGGCGGGCAATTCCTGCTGTTCACCGCGATGGGCGAGCGCGACCAGTACGACGATCCCGACCAGTTCGTCAGCGCGCGGACGCGCCAGGACACGATCATGCGCTTCCGCGGCACTTATGGCGCGCCGCTCGGCTTTTTCGCCGACCTCGTGACCGGTGAGAAGGAGGCGCTGCCGTCCTTCATCGCCGACATCACCTTCACCGGCGCGCTGGAGTGGCTGGACAGCGCGTCGAACCTGCCGAACTACGACTATTCGAACCTCAAGGCCCAGTTCCTGCTGACCAAGCGCTGGGAATTCTAGCGCGAAGCGGCCAAGCCGATGGGCCAACGCCTCGCGCGCATTCTTGCCATCCGCAACCTGATCCGCTTCGGCGTGCCGCTGGCGATCCTGCTCGGCGCGCTGATGGTGCGCGTGGCCGAGCCGTTCCTGGTCGAGCGCGCGCAGCTCGTCGTGTTCGACACCTACCAGCGCATCAAGCCGCGCGAATACGATCCCGACGCGCCCGTCAGGATCGTCGACATCGACGACGAGTCGCTGGCGAAGATCGGGCAGTGGCCCTGGCCGCGGACCCGCGTGGCGGACCTGGTCCGCCGCCTGGTCGAGAAGGGCGCGGCGGTGATCGCGTTCGACATCGTCTTCGCCGAGCCCGACCGCACCTCGCCGCGCCAGGTGCTGCCGCTATGGCCGCCCTTCCCCGAGGTCAAGGCGCTGATCGACAGCCCCGACAAGCTGCCCGACCACGACGCGGCGCTGGCCGCGGCGATCAAGGAGAATCGCGTCGTGCTGGGCTTCGTCCTCAGCGAGCAGCCCGGCGGCCGCAAGCCGCGGGTCGGCGGCACGGTCGCCTGGGGCGGCGAGGACCCGGTGCCCTGGATACCCGCCTTCGCCGGCGCGATATCGAACCTGCCGGAAATCGAGAATGCGGCGGCCGGCAACGGCAGCTTCAACATGGCGCCCGGCCTCGACGGGCTGGTGCGGCGCGTTCCGCTGGTCGTGCGCTACGGCGAGCGGCGCGAGGGCACCCAGGTCTACGCGTCGCTGGCGACCGAGGCGCTGCGCGTGGCGGAGGGACAGCGCACGATCGTGGGCAAGGCGTCGGGCGCCAGCGGCGAGATGAGCTTCGGCGAACGCACCGGCATCACCCAGATGCGCATCGGGAGCCATATCGTTCCGACCGACAAGAATGGCGCGCTGCTGGTCTACTACACGGGCCACCGGCAGCAGCGCTTCGTCCCCGCCTGGAAGGTGCTCGACGGCAGCGTCGACCCGGCCGAGATCGACGGACGCATCCTGTTCGTCGGCACCAGCGCGGCGGGGTTGATGGACCTGCGCTCCAGCCCGATCGACCTGGTGCTGCCGGGGGTCGAGGTGCATGCCGAGGCGGTGGAGCAGATCGTCGCCGGCGCGTTCCTGGTCCGGCCGGACTGGGCGACCGGCGTCGAGCTGGTCCTGCTGGCGGTGCTGGGACTCGCCATGGTCGTGCTGATCCCGTTCGTCGGCGCGGCCGGCTGCGCGCTTCTGGGCGCAACCGCGATCGCCGCGGCCTGCGGCACGTCGTGGTATGCGTTCAGCCAGTACCATTGGCTGATCGACCCGTTCTTCCCGTCGGTGGCGGCGCTGGCCGTCTACTTCGCCGGCTCGCTGCTCAGCTACCTGCAGGCCGAGGCCGACCGCCGGCAGATCCGCACCGCGTTCAACCAGTACATGTCGCCGGCGCTGGTCGAGCAGCTCGCGCAGCAGCCCGAGCGGCTGAAGCTTGGGGGCGAGACCAAGACGATGTCGATCCTGTTCTGCGACGTGCGCGGCTTCACCGCGATTTCCGAGCAGTTCAAGCACAACCCGCAAGGCCTGACCGAGCTGATCAACCGCCTGCTGACGCCGCTGACCGACGTGATCATGGCGCATGACGGCACGATCGACAAATACATGGGCGACGCCATCATGGCGTTCTGGAACGCGCCGCTCGACGTGCCCGACCATGCGGCCAGGGCGGTCGATGCCGCGCTCGGCATGTTCGTCGAGATCGACCGGCTCAACGAAGCGCGGGCGCAGGAAGCCGAGACCGCGGGCACCGAGTTCAAGGAACTCGCCATCGGCATCGGCATCAACACCGGCGTCTGCGTGGTGGGCAACATGGGCTCGCAGCAGCGATTCGACTATTCGGTTCTGGGCGACGCGGTAAACCTGGCGTCGCGCCTGGAGGGGCAGTCGAAGACCTATGGCGTCGGCCTGGTGATCGGCCAGGAAACCGCGGCAGCCATCGACGGGCGCTTCGCGCTGCTCGAGCTCGACCTGATCGCGGTCAAGGGCAAGCTCGAAGGCGTGCGGATCTTCACCGCGATCGGCGCGGCCGACCGCGCGGGCGATCCGGCGTTCAAGGCGGCGGCGGAACGCCACGCCGCCATGCTCGCGCGCTACAGAGCCCAGGAATGGGACGCCGCGGAATCGGCCCTGGCCGCGCTATGGGGGGCATGCGACGGCGCGATGGACGACTACTATGTCGTCATCGCCGAACGCATCGCGGCTTTCCGCATCGATCCGCCCGGGCCGGGCTGGGACGGCGTCTACCGCGCCACCTCGAAGTAATGGCTACTTCAGCGTCGGGATGTTGAACTCGGCGCCGGCGCGGATGCCGGTCGGCCAGCGGGCGGTCACGGTCTTGATCTTGGTGTAGAAGCGCACGCCCTCGGGCCCGTGCTGGTTGGTGTCGCCGAACGCCGAGCGCTTCCAGCCGCCGAAGGTGTGGAAGGCGAGCGGCACCGGGATCGGCACGTTGACGCCGACCATGCCCACCTGGACCTTCTGGGCGAAGTCGCGCGCGGCGTCGCCGTCGCGGGTGAAGATCGCCACCCCGTTGCCGAACTCGTGCTCGGTCGGCAGCCGCGCCGCCTCGTCGAAGGTCTTGGTGCGCACCATCGACAGGACCGGTCCGAAAATCTCTTCCTTGTAGATCTTCATCTCGGGCTTCACGTTGTCGAACAGGCACCCGCCCAGGAAGTAGCCGTTCTCGTAGCCCTGCAGCTTCAGCCCGCGGCCGTCGACCACCAGCTTGGCGCCTTCCTTGACGCCGTGGTCGATATAGCCGCGCACCTTGTCCATGTGCTGCCTGGTCA
>JADZDN010000035.1 GCA_020851015.1 Alphaproteobacteria bacterium
CGGCGCGCGCGAGCATCGGATAGGCGACCGAGCCCAGCGTTACCGTCGTCGCCACGCCCGATCCCGACGGCCCGCCCAGGAGGAACGAGGCGAAAACGATCGTGCGACCCGCGCCGGTCGCCTTGCCGCCCATCAGGGCGAAGGAGAAGTCGATGAAGAACTTGCCCGCGCCGGAGAACTGCAGGATCGCGCCGTAGATCGTGAACAGGATGATGAGCGAGGACGACACGTCGATCGCCGTGCCGAAGATGCCCTCGAGCGTCATGTACATGTGGCCGGTCAGGCGCGCGAGGTCGTAGCCCTTGTGCGTCCAGGGCGGCGGCAGGTAGGGACCCGCCATGGCGTAGACGATGAAGCCGACCACGACCGCCGGCATGACCCAGCCCGACGAGCGCCGCGTCACCTCGAGCACGAAGACGATCAGCAGGACGCCGAAGAAGACGTCCCAGTCGTTCGGCAGCGTATTGCGGTCGGTGAAGTCGTCGCCGCCCGCGAGCGCGTAGCCGATGACCACGATGCTGACCGCCGCCAGCACCAGGTCCCACCACATGATGCGATGGCGGTACCGTGGCGCCATGGGAAACAGGAGGAAGCACAGCACCAGGATGAAGCCGACATGGACGTAGCGCGTTTCCTGGGTCGGCACGATCGGCGTATCCGTGAACGGCCAGGAGCCGCCAACGGCGACATAGAGGTGGAACAGGGACATCAGGACCGCGATCGCGGTGACCGCCACCGCGACCCGGCCGACGAACTTGCTGGCGGCCCCCTCGTCCTGCTCGATGAACTCGTCGGCCTTCTTCAGGGCCTCGGCGTCGATCGCCCCGACCGGCGCGTCGTGCCGTTCTTCCTGCGCCATCGCCTCCACACCCCGGCTGCGACGGCGCTCGCGCGGACGGCCGCCGCTGGCCCTGTGTTCAGTTGATCTTGATGCCCTTCTCGGCGAAGTACTTCAGCGCGCCGGGATGCCACGGCATCGGCGAGTTGGCCGCCTTCTGCGTGGACAGCTCGAAGTTCTGCGCTTCGGCGTGTACGGCCACCAGGTCCGCCTTCTTGTCGAAGATCGTCTTGACGATGTTGTAGGCGACCTGGTCCGGCATCTTCTCGTGCGCGACCAGGATGTTCCAGACCGACGCGTTGTGGTTGTCCTTGTCCTGGCCGGGATAGATCTTGGCCGGGATCACGTCGGTGGCATAGAGGTTGCCGTGTTTCTTGTTCATCGCCGCCACCGCGTCGGCATGGTCGATCAGGACCAGCTTGGTGCCGGGCGTGGCGCCCAGGTCCGTCACCGCCGAGGTGGGAAGCCCGCCGACCCAGAAGAACGCGTCGATCTTGCGGTCCTTGATCGCGTTGACCGATTCCGCGACGCCCAGGCGCTCGCGCTTCATGTCCTTGTCCTTGTCCAGGCCCACCGCCTCGATCAGCCGGAAGGCCATGACCTCGGTAGCGCTGCCGGGCGATCCGGTCGATACGCGCTTGCCCTTCAGGTCGGCCATATTGGTGATTCCCATGCCCTCGACCGACACGACGTGCATGCGGTTGGGATAGAGCACCATCAGGGTGCGGACCGGCACCTTGCCGCCGGTGAACTTGTCCTGGCCGTTCAGCGCGTCCAGCCCCGCATCCGCCATGGTGAAGCCGATATCGGACTTGCCGGCGCCGAGCAGCTTCAGGTTGTCGACCGAGCCGCCGGTCACCTCGGCGGTTGCCTGCCAGCCCGGCACGGCCTTCGACAGCACGTTGGCAAGCCCACCGCCCAGCGGATAGTAGACGCCGCCCGTGCCGCCGGTGCCGATCGACAGGTTGAGCTTGTCCTGCGCCTGCGCCGGAACGTCGGCCTGGCATCCCAGGGCCAGGGCGATGGCCACCGCCGCGAGAACCCGCATGCCCGCGCCCGGACGCTTCACTGTCATCGTCATGTCTCAATTTCCTCCCAAGATGGACTTAATCCATAGTCCCTTGTTTTTCCGTATCATAAGTCCGACTGGCCTGTCACGGGATGCGGGTCGGCTGACAGGCTGCGCCGCCCCGGCTAGTCTCGCGCCCCCCAAGAGCCTTGGAGCGAACTGCCATGGACATGACCGGCGAATACCGGATCCCCGCGCCGCGCGAGGCCGTCTGGCGCGCGCTGAACGACCCGGACATCCTCAAGCGGTGCATTCCGGGCTGCGAAACCGTGGAGAAGATTTCGGACACCGAGTTCCAGGCCCGCGTCACCGCCGCGGTCGGTCCCGTCAAGGCGAAGTTCGGCGGCAAGGTGACGCTCAGCGACATCGATCCGCCCAACGGCTACACCATCTCGGGCGAGGGCCAGGGTGGCGCCGCCGGCTTCGCCAAGGGTGGCGCCAAGGTGAAGCTGGCGCCGGACGCGGACGGAACGCTGCTGTCCTACCAGGTGACCGCCACGGTGGGCGGCAAGCTGGCCCAGGTGGGCTCGCGCCTGATCGACGGCGTATCGAAGAAGATGGCGGGGGAGTTCTTCAGCCGCTTCGCCGATCTGGTCGGCCAGCATCAGCCGCAGCCAGCAGCGCCCGCCGGCACGCCGACGGCAGCGGCGGCGCCGGTGTCCTCGGCGCCTTCGGCCGGCGCAGCGGCGGGCGGGTTGCCGGGCTGGGCGTGGATCCTGGGCGTGATCGTGCTGGCCGGAATCCTGCTGGCGATCTTCGGGCGAGGCTGAGTCCGCGCCCGGTCAGGCCGATCCGGCGCGGCCGCGCAGCAGCGAAGCCGCGGCGTCGGCCAGGACTTGGCAGCCGAGCACGATGTCCTCTTCCTTGGTGTCCTCGGCATAGTGATGGCTGATCCCGGCGATGCTGGGGACGAACAGCATGCCGGCCGGCAGCCGTTGGGCGAAAATCTGCGCGTCGTGGCCCGCGCCGCGCGGCAGCCTGGTGTGAAGTCCCGGCGCGCGCGCCTCGGCGGCCCGCTCCAGCGCCTGCTGGAGCGCCGGGTCCATCGCGCGCGGCTCGGTCCGCGCCGTCACCTCGGTCTCGATCCGGCACGGTCCCGCCGCATTGGCCGCCGCAACCAGCTCCAGGACCGCCTTGTCCATGACGGCCAGCCGGTCGCGCGCGATGTCGCGGAACTGGAACAAGAGTTCGGCCTTGCCGGGGATCACGCTGGGCGCGCCCGGGTCCAACACCATGCGGCCCGCCGTCCACACCGAGTGCGGGCCGGCGACCTGCGGGAAACGCGCGTCGATCGCGTGCCACAGCCGCATCAGCGCGACGCCCGCGTCCTTGCGCGCCGCCATCCGCGTGGTGCCGGCGTGGTTCTGCTGGCCGATCGCGGTGAGCCTGTAGCCATAGATGCCGACGATCCCGGTCACGATGCCCAGGCGCTGGCCGCTCGTATCGAGGGTGGCGCCCTGCTCCACATGGGCCTCGAGATAGCCGAGGTACCGGCCTTCGGGCAGCACCTCCCGCTTGCGCCCCGCGAGGCCCGCCTCGGCAAGGGCATCGCGCAGCGTCTTGCCCGTCATCTTGTTGCTTAGCTGGTCGATCTCCTGCTCGGGGAGCACGCCGCAGAACGACCGGCTGCCGAGCATGGAGCCGTAATGCCCTTCCTCGTCGGCCCAGGCGCCGACATCGATGGCAAGGTCCCGGCAGTCCGCGCTTTCGCGAAAGGCGCGCGCCACTTCGAGGCCATAGATGACCCCCATCGCGCCGTCCAGCCAGCCGGCATAGGGCTGCGTTTCGAGATGCGAGCCGATCAGGAGCCGCGGCCCCGATGAAGCGCTGCGCCCGAGGACGGTGCCGATACCATCGATCGCCGCGGCCAAGCCCGCCTCGCCCATTCGACCGACGAGCCACTGGCGCGCCGCCATGTCCTCCGCCGTATAGGTCGGCCGGTGCACGCCGGTCTTGTACCGTCCGAAATCGGCAAGCCGCCGCAAGTCGCCCAGAAGCCGGGCCGGGTCGATGTTTGGCATGGTGATGTCCGCTACATGTAGCCGGCGGCGCGCAGCCGCTCGAAGCTGTCCTCGCTCTCGTGGTCCATCGCGCGGCCGACGCGCTCCGGCACCCTGGTCGCCCGCAGCTCGGCCAGGATTTCGTCGATCGTCGTGGCATCGCTGTCGATCGGGTGGGTGATGTCCTTCTCGCCCAGGGTGCGGTAACGCTTGCCGTTCCTGGCGAAGTAGAGTGGCACGACCGGGATGTTCTCGCGCCGGACGTAGAGCCAGATGTCGATCTCGGTCCAGTGCAGCAGCGGATGGATGCGCAGATGCGCGCCCTCCGGCGGCACGGTGTTGAACTGGTCCCAGAACTCGGGCGGCTGCTCGCGGAAGTTCCACTGCCCGGTTCCGTCGCGCGGCGAGAACACGCGCTCCTTCGCGCGCAGCCGCTCCTCGTCGCGGCGGATGCCGAGGATGATGCCCTTGAGCTGCATGTCGCGGATGACGTTGGCGAGGCCCAGCGTCTTGCGCGCGGCCGAGCGCGCCGCCGGCGGCAGCGACACATCGGTCGCCTCCACCGGCGGGCATTTCGGTGCGCGCAGGTCGAGGTTCCACTCCCTGGCGATGCGGTCGCGGAACCGGTAGACCTCGTCGAACTCCATGTCGGTGTCGAGGTGGATGGCGGGGAACGGCACGCGGCCGAAGAACGCCTTCATCGCGAGCCAGGCGAGCACGCCCGAATCCTTGCCGATCGACCACAGCATGCCCAGCGGCTTGATGCGGTGGAATGCCTCGCGCAGGATGAAGACGCTGCGCGATTCCAGCTCGTCCAGGTGATCCATGGCCGGCGGTTTAGCGGGCGGCGGCCCGGCGGTCAAATGCGATCACGCAAACAGGCGGTCGATCAGCGCTTTGTTTTCGGGCAGGAACGGGTTGATGAAACGGACCCCGCCGATCGACTGCCCATCCTGCAAGTCCTCGGTCAGGATCGCCCCGCAACCAGCCGCTCGGGCGGCGGCCCAGATCATGGCGTCCCAGAAGGCCATGCGATGAGCTTCCACGGCGTCAATTGCATCATCGAACGTCTGCGGGTTCGAGAAATAGACCGGGAACGCGCGCCGCCACTTCGCCTGTGCCGCTCTGGCTTCACCCGGCGATTTCTTCAGCTTGGTGATCGCAATCTTGAAATACTCGGCGAGGCACTGCAGCAGGAGGACGCAATCCGCGGCGGTTGCCCGTTCCACAAGTTCGAGGGAGCGCGGGTGCCGGACGGACTCGGAACGGTCGTGCGCGTAGACAAGGACGTTGCTGTCGAACGTGAACCTCATCGCTCGTGCATTTCGTCCCGTGTCATCTTGTTGTTGGCATAGTCCAGGTCCCAGCCCTCGCGCAGCATGTCCATCAGATCATCGATGGCCGCTTGGCGTTCCTTCGATATCTTCTTGGCGCGAAACGGTACCAGCTTCGCCACCGGCTTGCCGCGCTTGGTGATCACGATCTCGCGGCCGCCTTCGGCGTCGGCGAGGATTTTTGAGAATTTCTGATTGGCCTCGCGGCTTGAAACCGTGCGCATGTCCAATGGCTCCAATTGTAGTGACATCACTACATCAAATTGACAAACCAGTCAACTGTTCCGCACCCGCCGCTGTCGCCCCTACCGCGTCAGGCAGCCGTAATGCCCATGCTTTACCACCCTCGTGCCGATGGCTTTCCGGGGGGACGGCAGGGTTTGGCAATCATGGGCGGCATGCATGGAGATCGAGTTTGCGACGCAGGTGCGCCGCGCCGCGCGGGCGGCGGCGATGCTCGCCCTGCTTGCCGTAGCGGGCTGCGCTGCGCCGCCGAGCGAGCCCGCGGCACGGGCCGCCCATGACGAGGCCAACGATCCGCTGGAGCCGATGAACCGGTCGATCTTCGAGTTCAACACCGGCCTCGACAAGTATTTCCTGAAACCCGTCGCCACCGCCTACAGCAACGTCCCGGAGCCGATGCGCGACGCCCTGCGGAATTTTCTTCGCAATCTCCGCTCGCCGCTGATCCTCACCCACGATCTGCTGCAGGGCGAGCCGCGCCGCGCCGGGCTGACGGCGGAGCGGTTCCTGCTCAACACCACCGTCGGCGCGGCGGGGTTCTACGATTTCGCCGACGCGGTCATGAACGTCGGCTTCCACGACGAGGATTTCGGCCAGACCCTCGCGGTCTGGGGAACGCCCGAGGGTCCCTACCTGGTCCTGCCCCTGATCGGCCCGTCCAACGCACGCGACGCGGGCGGCCTTGCCGTCGACAGCGTGGGCGATCCGGTATCGCTTACCTTGCAGGCCTATGGCTACGGCCTGGTATCGGTGGGGCGGTTCGCGCTTGGCGCGCTCGACCAGCGCACCCGCGCGCTGGGCACGCTCGATACGGTCAAGGAGACGTCGATCGACTACTACGCCAGCCTGCGCAGCCTCTATCGCCAGCGCCGGCAGGAGGACATCCGCAACGGTCGGCCGGGCCCGCCACCCCATGAAATTTCGCGCGGAACGGACGACAGCCCGATCCCCTCGGGGGCGCCGGCAGGGCCGACGCCAAGTTCGCCTCCAGCCGGCGACGATGCGCCGGTCCCGGCCGCGGTACTGCCAGCGGCAGCGGCAGCGGCGCCTGCCGCCCCGCCCGTCCCGCCCGCCGTCGAGCCGGAACCGCCCGCCGCCCAGCCCGTCGCGGCGGCGCCGGCCGATGCCGCATCCGCTCGCGCGCCCGCCGCGCAACCGCCCTGCGGCCAGGTGCAGACAGCCATCGCCTGGGGCGAGGATCTGGGCCAGGTGTTCTTCGCCAACGGCTCGTCCGTGCTATCGCCCGAGGCGCGGCGGAAGTTGCTGGCGGTCGCGCGGAAGGCGCAGCAAAGCCGCGCGTTCGTTCACGTGGTCGGTCATGCCAGCGAGCGGACCGGCGAAATTGACCCGGTGCAGCACCAGCTCATCAACTTCGAGATGTCCTGGCTGCGCGCCGCGGCGGCGGGCGACACGATCCAGAAGGCGGGCATTCCGTGGAACCGGCTGATCATCGAGGCGCGCAGCGACCAGGAACCCCTGTGCACGGAAATCATGCCGTCGGGCGAAGCGGCAAATCGCCGCGTTGCGATATACTTGGAGTGAACTCACCTATGGTCGCTGAACCTACCGGCAACCAATCCGCGGGGTGGGAAGCCGTGACGCCATCGACAAAAGAGCGAGGCCCGAAGGAAGTGCGGGTGTGGGACCCGTTCGTGCGTGTCGCGCACTGGCTGCTCGCCGCCGCCTTTTTCATCGCCTACCTGACCGACGGCAAGCCCCAGTGGCTGCATGTCTGGTCGGGCTACCTGGTCGCGGCGATCATCGTATCGCGGATCGTCTGGGGCCTGGTCGGGCCGCGCCACGCCCGCTTCGCCGAGTTCGTGCCATCGCCCCGCGCCGCCCTGCGCTACCTGATCGACCTGGTTCGGCTGCGCGCGCCGCGGCATCTCGGCCACAGCCCGGCCGGCGGAGCGATGATCGTCGCGCTGATCCTGTCCCTGTCGATCACGGCCGGCACCGGCATGGCGCTGCTGGCGATCCGCGAGAACCAGGGTCCGCTGGCGCCGTGGCTGGGCGGCCAAGTGGTCGCCGCCGCGCCCACGCCATCGAAGCCGGGCGAGCGGAAGCCGAAGCCCGGCCGCATGGTCAAGCAGGTGCATGAGCTGTTCTCCAACCTGACCCTGCTGTTGGTCGGCTTCCATGTGGCGGGCGTGGCGGGCGCGAGCTTCGCCCATCGCGAGAACCTGGTCCGCGCCATGATCACCGGCCGCAAGCGGGCGCCCGATTCCCCGGCGCGCCAGGCGCCTGCGGAATAGGGCGCGGAGCGATCAGGGCTTGACGAACTTGAGGACGAACTCGTCCTTCGGTTGCGGCGGGTCGGGCGTGTTCTTGTCCTTCGGATCGTAGGGGTTGCGCAGGAAGCTGCCCTCCGCCTGCAGCTTGAACCCCGCCGCCTCGACCTCGCGGCGCAGGAACGCCTCCTCGATCCGGTGCAGCGTGCCTGCCTCGGAGATGCCGGTGCCGGGCCTTCCGGCATGATCGGCGATCACGTAGATGCCGCCCGGCTTGAGCGCGCGGAAAACGGCGCGGTTCATCGGCGCCCGGTCGACGCCGAGATGGCCAAGGTCGTGGTAGTTGAACATCAGGGTCACGACGTCGAGCCGGTCCGTCGCAAGCTCGGGCGGGATCGGGTCCTCGAACGGCCGCGAGACGGCGACGATCGGCGCTGCCGCGACTCCCGCCGCGCGGAGCTTCGCGTCACGATCGGCCAGCGCCACCGGCGAGGGGCGCGGCGGACCCGCCGGCGCCGCGGCCGGCGGCGCTGCCGCGATGGTCGGATTGCTGTTGCCCTCGGGCGCGGCGGGCGGGGTCGGCGCCCGGTTGGGATCGCGCGGCTGGCTCTGGCCATAGACGGTCCCGGTCGGGCCGATCGCGCGCGCCAGCAGCTCGGTGGTGTAGCCGCCGGCCGCGCTGAGATCGAGCGCGACCAAGCCGGGACGAAGCCCGATGAAACCGAGCATCTGCTCCGGCTTGCGGCGCAGATCGTTGGTGCGGTCGGCCGCGCTGCGGTCCGGGCTGGCGATGATCGCCGCGATGCGCTCGGCCGACAGCGGCGCGGGCGCCTGCGCCGATGCCCAGGGACCGAGCAGCAGGCAAGCGCCGATCGCTATGCCGGCCATCATGGCGTTTCGTGAAATTTCCATTGGCGTGTCCTCATCCCGATCTGAGCAGTGCCTTGCCGGCGAGACTAGTCGGTCTTCGCGCCGAGGCCAATCGCGCGCCGCAAGTCTGCGTGAACGGCTTGGTCGACCTGGCTATCCGGCGGGCGGTTCGTGCTATGACGGCGGCTTGGAGAAAACGGAGGTAGCCATGCCCACCAGCGTCAAGCAGATGATGGAAGCGGCCAACGCGGCGGTGCCGAAGATCACGCCGGCCCAGGCCAAGGAGATGATCGCCAAGGGCAACGTCCTGGTCGTGGACGTGCGCGACGCCCCGGAGGTTGCGGCAAGCGGCAAGGTCAAGGGCGCGGTCCACGTGTCGCGCGGCATGCTGGAATTCCGCGCCGATCCCGACCTGCCCTCGCACGACAAGAATTTCGACAAGGGCAGGACGATCATCTTCTACTGCGGGTCGGGCGGCAGGTCGGCGCTGAGCGGCAAGGTACTGAAGGACATGGGCTACGAGAAGGTCTACAACCTCGGCGCCTTCAAGGACTGGGCGGAGAGCGGCGGCGCGGTCGAGAAGCAGGGCTAGGACTTCTCCGCCCGCCCGTACTTGTCGTCGAACCGCACGATATCGTCCTCGCCCAGGTAGGGGCCGGACTGCACCTCGATCAGGTGCAGCGGCAGCATGCCCGGGTTCTCCAGCCGGTGCTTGGTGCCGAGCGGGATGTAGGTCGACTGGTTCTCGTGCAGCAGCACCACCTCGTCGCCGCGCGTCACGCGCGCCGTGCCCTGCACGACAATCCAGTGCTCGGCGCGATGGTGGTGCATCTGCAGCGACAGGCTGGCGCCCGGCTTCACGACGATGCGCTTGACCTGGAAGCGCTCGCCGGTGTCGATCGTCTCGTAGGTGCCCCAGGGGCGGTGGAACTCGCGGTGATTGCGGTGCTCGTCGCGTCCCGCCGCCTTGATCTTGGCGACCAGGTCCTTGACCCCTTCCGCCCGCGCGCGGTCGGTCACCAGCACCGCGTCCTTGGTGGCGACCACGACGACGTTCTTCAGCCCCAGCACGCCGACCAGCGGCCCGTCCGACGCGACGTAGGACCCGCCGACGTCGTGGGTCACGGCCTTGCCGCTGACCGCGTTGCCGGCGGCGTCGTGCGGCGCGGCCTCGTACATCGCGTTCCACGAGCCGAGGTCGCTCCAGCCCAGATCGGCGGGCACCACCGCGGCGTCGGCGGTCTTCTCCATCACCGCGTAGTCGATCGACAATTCCCGCGCCTTGGCGAAGCTGGCCTTGTCGAGCCGCGTGAACTCGAGATCGCGCGAGCGGCTGGCCACTGACTCGCGCACCGCCGCCAGCATCGCCGGCTGGAACTGCGCCAGCTCTTCCAGGTAGCGCTTGGCGGTGAAGGCGAACATGCCGCTGTTCCACGACCAGCCGCCCTCGGTGAGCATCGCCTTGGCGGTCTGCTCCGGCGGCTTTTCGACGAAGCGCTCGATGGCGTAGACGCCGGGCGTGCCCTCCAGCGGCGTGCCCATGCGGATATAGCCGAAGCCAGAGCGCGGCCCGTCCGGCGCGATGCCGAAGGTGACCAGCTTGCCGCGCAGCGCGGCCGCGGCGGCCTTGTCGATCGCGGCGTGGAAGGCGACCAGGTCGGTGATCTGGTGGTCCGACGGCAGCACCAGCAGCACGGCGTCGGGATCGGCCTCGGCGACCAGCAGGGCGGCGGCCGCGATCGCCGGCGCGGTCGAGCGCCCCACCGGTTCCAGCACGATGTTCGACGGCGCGATGCCGATCTGGCGCATCTGCTCGGCCACCAGGAAGCGGTGCTCCTCGCTGGCGACCAGGGTGGGGCCGGCGAAGCGGGCCGGCGCGCCGACGCGCAGCACGGTTTCCTGCAGGATGGTGCGGTCGGAGGTGAGACTGAGGAACTGCTTCGGACGAAGCTCGCGCGACACCGGCCACAGCCGCGTACCCGCGCCGCCCGAAAGAATCACCGGATGAATCAGCCCTGCCACGGGTTCTCCTCGCGCGCCAGGCGGGCCAGGTACTGGCCATAGGCGCCCGCGCCGAAGGATTCCGCTAACTTGGTTAACGCCGCCTTATCGATCCACCCCTGCCGCCACGCGATCTCCTCGACGCAGGCAATCTTAAGCTGCTGGTTTTCCTCGATTGTCTGGATGAACTGGGCGGCCTGGAGCAGGGCCGTGGGGGTGCCGGCGTCGAGCCAGGCGATGCCGCGGCCAAAGGGCATCACCGCCAGCTCGCCGCGATCGAGGTAGAGGCGGTTGAGATCGGTGATCTCGAGTTCGCCGCGCGCCGACGGCTTGAGCCTGCGCGCCAGGCCGGGCGCCGCCGCATCGTAGAAATAGAGGCCGGTGACGGCGAAATGCGATTTCGGCTGCTTCGGCTTCTCCTCGATCGCCAGCGCGCGACCGTCCTTGTCGAAGCTCACCACCCCGAAGCGCTCGGGATCCTTGACGCGGGTGGCGAACACGCTGGCGCCCTTGGGCCGCTGGTCCGCGCGCAGCAGCATCTCGACCAGCCCGTGCCCGAAGAAGAGATTGTCGCCCAGCACCAGCGCCGACGGCGCGCCGGCCAGGAACGGATCGGCGATCACCAGCGCCTCGGCAATGCCGCGCGGCGCTGCCTGCTCGGCGAAGGAGAACGTCATGCCCAGCCGCGCACCGTCGCCGAGCAACTGGCGGAACAGCGGCAGGTCGCGCGGCGTCGAGATCACCAGCACCTCGCGGATGCCCGCCAGCATCAGCACCGAGAGCGGGTAGAACACCATCGGCTTGTCGTAGACCGGCAGCAATTGCTTGCTGATCACGCTCGTCATGGGATGCAGGCGCGTGCCGGAACCGCCCGCCAGCACGATGCCCTTGCGCGAGGTGCCGCGGGCCGTCACGAGCGCGCCGCTTCCCGGGCGACGCCCAGACGCTGGCCGGCGAAGCCGCGCGCGCGGATCGCCAGCCACCATGGGCGATGCTCGATGTACCAGGCGACCGTGCGCGCGATGCCCTGGTCGAAGTCGACCGCGGGCCGCCAGCCCAGGTCGCGCCCGATCAGCGCGATGTCCATGGCGTAGCGCAGGTCGTGCCCGGGCCGGTCGGCCACGAACTCGATCGCCTCGTCGTGCCTTCGCGCGTCGCTGCGGGGAGCCAGGCGGTCGAGCGCCGCGCAGACCGCGCGCGCCACGTCGAGGTTGGTCCGCTCCGCCCGCCCGCCGATGCAGTAGGTCCGGCCGGGCTCGCCCGCCTCGGCCACGCGCTCCAGCGCCGCGGCGTGGTCCTCGACATAGAGCCAGTCGCGCACGTTGGCGCCCTTGCCGTAGATCGGCAGCTTGCGACCCTCCAGCGCGCCCAGGATCAGCGTGGGGATCAGCTTCTCGGGAAACTGGTAGGGGCCGTAGTTGTTGGTGCAGTTCGTCACCACCACCGGCAGGCCATGGGTGTGGAAGTAGGCGCGCGCGATGTGATCCGACCCGGCCTTCGAGGCCGCATAGGGCGAACGCGGATCGTAGCGCGTGGTCTCGTCGAAATGCCCGGTCGCGCCCAGCGATCCGAACACCTCGTCGGTCGATACGTGGACGAAACGGAATGCGCTGCGTCCGGCGGGGTCGAGGCCGCGCCAGTAGCCGAGCACCGTGTCGAGCAGTTTCTGCGTGCCCAGCACGTTGGTCGTCATGAAGGCCGAGGCGTCGTCGATCGACCGGTCGACATGGCTCTCCGCCGCCAGGTGCAGGATCGCGCGCGGCCGGTGTTCCGCCAGCAGGCGGCCGACCAGCGCGCGGTCGCCGATGTCGCCCCGCACGAAGACATGCCGCGGCTCGTCGGCGAACGCGGCCAGCGAATCGCGGTTGCCGGCATAGGTCAAAAGGTCGAGGTTGACGACGCGGTCGCCCGCCCCCAGGCGCCGGCGGACCAGGTTGGCGCCGATGAACCCGGCGCCGCCGGTAACCAGTATCGGTCCGTTCATGCCGTCCGGCCGTCCTTCCTGGGCAGCCCCGCCGTCGATCTTAACCGCCGCATTGGCGTCTCGATAGGGCTTTCGCCGCCACG
>JADZDN010000036.1 GCA_020851015.1 Alphaproteobacteria bacterium
CGGCGCACACGCCGTGCAATTCCGCCACTCCCGGCGGAGGGGTGGCCGAGTGGCTGAAGGCGGCGGTTTGCTAAACCGTTATAGGTGTAAAAGCCTATCGTGGGTTCGAATCCCATCCCCTCCGCCAATTGACGTCATTTCCCGCAGCTTCAAATCACGAGCAACGACATCGGTGGCGCCGGGCCGCGAGGCAGCCGCTTGCGGGCGGGCGACCGTGCCATGAGCATCCCCGCCCTAGCGACGAAGCGCCGTATGATAGTATCGTCAGCGCTACCTCGCATCCCCCGCGTCTCATGAGAAGCAAGCCGCGCTTCTTCATGCAACCCACTCAACATGGAACTGCCGCGCGCGTATGAAATCGCCTGAAACAGGCGCCTTCTGGAAGCGCCCGCCGAAGCCGGGTCTCGACATGCACCTCAAGGACGATGCGGTGTTAACCGGCATCGGCTTGATGCTGTTCGCCTGCTTCTGTTCGGCGGGCGGCAGCGCCTTGGCCAAAGGCCTGATGGCTGGCTTCCCCATCGCCATGGTTCTCTTCTTTCGCACCATAACCGCCTGGTCCTTGGTCTTTTCCTTTACCCGAATGGAGGATTTTCGCGGCTTGCCGCATCCGTGGCTTCAGCTTCTTCGCATCGTGCTCTGCGGGGTTGAAGTCCCGATCTATTTCTTCGCGCTCACGGAACTGCCGATCGTCGATGCGCTGACCTACTATCTGGCCACGCCGATCTATGTGACGGCAATCTCGGCGCTTCTGGGCGAGCATGTCGGCTGGCGGCGTTGGACCGCGATATTGGTGGGTTTCGCGGGGGTGCTTGTCGCGCTGCGCCCATCGGCCGCGATGCTGACTATTCCCGCGTTGGTCGCGCTCACGGGCAGCATTCTCTACGCCGGCGTTCTCACCACGACGCGCATCCTGCGCGGCACGCCCGATCGGATATTGTTGATCGGACAGCAGACGGGCGTTCTGATCGTGGCGGGGGCGGCGGTGGCCAGTCAGAGCTGGGGATCGGTCACGGCGTCGGATGTCGTGCTGTCGATGTTGCTCGGCGGCCTGACGCTGGTCGGCTCCTTCTGCATCAATCGCTCGCTCAAGCTTGCCCCTGCAAGTATCGTCGTGCCCTATCAATATACGCTGCTGCCCTGGGGGGGCCTGTTCGGATTCTTGTTCTTCGCCGAAACTCCCCAGGTGACCACGCTGCTTGGAGCGGCTCTTATCATAGGCGCTGGTCTCTATATCTTCATGCGAGAACAGATGCTGGCGAAGCGCGCATCAATGCCCGTCGAGCGCCTGCAATGAAGAAGCCGGCGTGCCCACCTATCCAAAACACGCAAAGCGCCTTGACTGATCGCACGCCGGCGACCTCGTCCTGCTCCGGGTCGCTAGTTTCGGATCGCGACCGGAATGAGCAGTTCCTCCGCCATGCCGTATTTGCTCATCAGCGCTTTTAGCTTGCCGTTCTGTTCCATTATCTTGAGCCCGTCGGCAATCACCCGAAGCATGGTGGCGTTGCCCTTGGCGACGACGGGCCCGGCAACGTTCTCGGTCAACATGGTGAAGGCGATCGTGAAGTCCGGCGCCGCGGCCATCCGCGCCGCCGCCGACGAGGCGCCGTCCATGACGAAGTCGATGCGTTCGTTCAGCAACAGGCGGTAGGCCGCTTCCTGGTCGGCCGCCTGCTGGAGATTGATGGCGGGCTTGCCCTTGCCGACGCACACCTTGCTGAGCCGCTCGATCTCCAGCGAAGACGACCCGCCCGTGTTCGCCGATGCCGACGCGCCGCACAGAGTGTCCGTATCGACGATCTTCTTTGGATTGCCTTTCTGCACGATGACGCTGGTGCCGTTTCGCATGAAGACGACGAAATCCGCCTTCTCCGCCCGGTCCGGCCGGTAGTTGACGTTCCCGACCATGATGTCCGAGGCGCCCGAGAAGAGCGACGGAAGAAGTCCGCTCCAGGCCCCCAGAACATACTCAAACTTCAGCCCCGCGCAGACCAGGACGTCCTCGGCGATCTCGCTTTCCAGCCCGACCAGGCGCTTGGGATCCTTCGGATCGGTGTAGGTGAACGGCGGATAGGTCGGCGTCGCGGCAACCTTGACCGTCTTTCCTGCATAGTCAGGGTATTTCTGCGCGACCTTGTCGGGCTCGCAGGCCGGTGTCTGCGCGTTCGCGCCACCGATCGCGCAGGCGGCCTGCGCCACCGCGGCAGCCAGCGCGAGCGCCGCGCACCGTTGCATCCACATTATTGCCTCCCTAGTAATCTAGTATACTATTTTACCTTAAAATGGGACCTGTCAAGCATCTTCCCGCCACCCCGTGGGGCCGCCTTGCCGCGCGTCAGCGGCCTTGGAAGTTCGCCGCGCGCTTTTCCAGGAAGGCAGCGCGTCCTTCGCCCACATCCTGCGAAAGCGACTGCAGAATCGTGCTGACCATGTTCTCGAGGCGCATGCCGTCGCCCAGCGACATGTCGCGGGACCGCAGCGCCAGTTCCTTGGACGCCTGCACGGCGAGCGGCGCGTTGCGTGCGATCTTGCGCGCGAATTCCTTCGCGGTCGTCAGCAGGGCGGCGGGCTCGACGATGCGGTTGATCAATCCGCAATGCGCGGCCCGGGTGGCGTCGATGGTTTCGCCTAACAGGATAAGCTCCATCGCGATCGCATGGGGAACCTGACGCAGAAGGCGCTGGGTACCGCCGTTTCCGGCAATGACGCCGCGTTTCACCTCCGCGAGTCCGAATTGGGCCGACGGAACCGCTATTCGCAGGTCCGTGGCAAGAAGCAGCGTCATGCCGCCGCCGAGGCAGTACCCGTTCACCGCGGCGATCACCGGCTTCCAGATCTCCAGACCCCGGTTCAGCAGCATTTCCCACTGTGTCAGCCACAGATTCTGGAGCTCGGTCCTCTTGCCGACTACCTCCTTGATGTCGGCGCCGGCGCAGAAGGACTTTTCGCCGGCACCGGTGACGATGGCGCATCGCACCCGCGGCTCGTCGCGCACCCGCGTCCACGCAACCGAAAGCTCGCCGTAGTGCGCGTCATCGAGGGCATTCAAGCGCTCGGGACGATTGATCGTGACCGTCGCAATGCCCTCGGCATCGACCTCGAATTCGATTGGCATATCCGTGCCTCCGTTGCCGCCACCGCATCGCCGTTCATCAACAGGTCCGACACGGCCTGACGCCCGAGGCTTTCATCCCCCGTCGAAGCCCGCAGGAAGCCCCGGCCCTTTGGCCGAGTCCGGTTCACGCCCGCCTGTTCCAGGCGGGCCGCCGCCGGTGCCAGTCCGTATCCCGCTGATAGCAGCCGCCCAATTGGAAGAGGGTCGCCTCGTCGAAGGGCCGGCCCGCCAGGTGGACCGACAGCGGCAAGCCTTCCGAACTGAAGCCGCAGGGCATCGCGAGAACCGGAAGCCCGGCGATATTCCAGGGCCGCGTGAACCGGCTGCGCGGCTGGGTAAGCGCGGGCCGGGCGGGCGCCCCAAGAAGCGGCGGCGGCGCGGCCTGGCCCGGGAAGATCAGCGCATCGCATCCGCCAAGCGCCTCGAGGGCGGCGCGGGTCAGGCGGACCTGAAGACGGCGCGCGCGTTCCACGTCGTCGGCCGTGACCAATCCACCGGCATAGAGTTGCAGGCGAAACGAATCGGTATACTTTTCCGGATCGGAGCGCAGCGTCGCATAGTGCAGCGAATAGGCCTCCGACAGCATCGTCGTGTAGATCGCGTCGTTGCACGACAAAGCGGGAATATCGGCGTCGAGAATCCTGACGCCTTGCGCGCGGAATACGCCCAGGGCGGCTTCGAATGCGGCACGCACATCCTCGCGGACGTCCGGCGCGTCAACGTACGCGCGCCGCAGGACGCCAAGCCGGAGACCGCGCACCGATGCATCCAATCGCGCGGCGAACGCGCTCTTGCCGCCGGGCAGCCGCCTCCCCATTTCCGGATTTGCGACAACGTTCATCACGAGCGCGGCGTCTTCGACGGTCCGCGTCAGCGTCCCCACGGTGTCGAGCGACCAGCAGAACGGCACGACGCCGTTCAGGCTGATGTGCCCGCGGGTCGGCTTCGTCCCTACCACGCCCGTATAGCTGGCCGGCATCCGCACCGAGCCGGCCGTATCCGTGCCCAGCGATGCGCTGCAGAACCCGGCCGCCACGGCGATCGCAGAGCCGGAACTGGACCCTCCGGGGATGCGCGCGAAGTCCCAAGGATTGCGGCCGGTCGCGAACGGTCCGTCTTCGACGTAGGGCCCGGCGCCAAACTCCAACAGGCTGTTGGTCCCGACCAGAACCGCCCCCGCCGCGCGCAGCAGCGATACGACCCAAGCGTCGCGCGTGGCGACGTTGCCCGCCAGCAGGCGCGATCCCGCCGTCATCGGAAAGCCGGCTACGGCGATCATGTCCTTGACCGCAACGGGAATGCCGTGCAGCGCTCCCCGCGCACTGCCCCTGGCCCGCTGCCGATCCGCACGCTTCGCCGCTTGGCGCGCGCCATCCGCATCCACGGTAACGAAGCTGCGCAGGACCGGATTGCCGCGTTCGATGCGCGCAAGGCATGCCTCGGTCAATTCCAACGACGACAGCTTCTTCGCCGACAGCAGCCGGGCCTGCTCCGCCAGGCTCAAATCGCAAGGATCGCCGGACAGGCTTGCTTGGCTACGCCTTGCCGATCTTGGCGGCTTCGCGATGGGCTCCCCATGGCGCAGCGTCTCGAAAGGCAGGTCGTCGAAGGTGAAAATCTCGGCGCGCAGACGGGCCCGACGGTCGTAGTTTTCCATCCACAGCGCATGGAGCCGCTCGCGGTCGACCGCGGAGACCGCAAGGCCCGACTGCCGCAGGTCGGCGTCGAACTGGGCCGTCAGATCGCCTTTGGTCATTTCAGTTCCTCTGAACCGTCGGCGGCTTGCGGACGCCCCCCGCCCTGCCGGCCCGCGCGAGCTTTCGAGTTGACTAGTATACTTATTTATTGCCTTCTAGCGAAAGTGAAAGCTCCGCAAACAGGTGCGAAATGCCTCTGCTCGACGGAAAAGTCGCCTTGGTCACCGGAGGCGGGCGCGGGATCGGGCGGGGGATCGCCTTGTCGCTGGCGAAAAATGGCGCCAAGGTGGTCATCAACGACATCGGTGCCAGTCTTCGCGGTGACGGTCGCGACGCCGGTCCGGCGGAAGAGGTTCTTGCGGAGATCAAGGCCCTCGGCGGCGCCGGCGCAATCAACGCAGGATCCGTCGCCAACTTCGCCGACGGATCCGCCATGGTCCAGCAGGCCGTTTCGACATTCGGCCGCCTGGACGTCGTGGTCCACGCGGCGGGCATTCTGCGCGATCGCATGATCTTCAACATGACCGAGGAGGAGTGGGACTCGGTCATCGCCGTGCATCTGAAAGGCTTCTTCAACGTTCTGCGACATGCGACGGCGATCATGCGGCAACAGAAGACCGGCCGTCTCATCGCACTCGCATCGGGATCGGCCTACGGCGATCCGGGCCAACCGAATTATTCCGCGGCCAAGGCCGGGATCATCGGCCTCAGCTATTCGACCGCGAACGCGATGTCGAAGTACGGCGTTACTTGCAATGTGGTCCTGCCCACCGGCACGACGCGGATGATCGATTCCAAGCCTGAATCCCGGGCGATCTTCGAGAAGACCGGCAAATGGCCGAGCGAGCATGCGAAAGGAACGCCCAAGGACCCGGACAACGTCGCGCCGCTGGTGTGTTTCCTGGCATCCGACCGGGCCGCAGGCATCAACGGCCAGATCTTCCATTCCTATGGATTCGGCTACACGCTGATCGATCAGCCGCGCACGCTGGCACGGCTCGAATCCGCGACATCCTGGTCGCCCGATGAATTGGCGGACGCATTCGACAAGGCCATGGCGAAGGATGTCCCGCCCCAGGCCGCGATGCCGTTCGGCCGGGACGTCGATCTGCTGGATGCAAAGGATTGGACGCAGCTGGCAAACGCGCGACGGTACTGGAAGCGCCGGAACTAGGACGCGAATCTTCGTGCCGGGCCCACTTCGATGTTCCTGACCTCTTTGAGACAGACCGACCGGCTTGAAGGGTTCCGGCGCGAAATACGCGAATTTTGCGCGAATGAGATGCCCGCCGCCATTCGCGCGAAGCAGGAGCGCGGTATCCATCTCGAGCGAAGCGAGTACGACGCCTGGTACAAGCGCCTGGGAGCCAAAGGCTGGCTCACCGGCAAGTGGCCGAAGGAGCATGGCGGACTTGGCTGGATCCCCGAGCAATCCCTGGCCTTCGAGGAAGAGCTGGGCCGCGCCGGCGCGCCACCGTTGAACACGCATGGCAGCGCGCTAGCCGGCCCCGCGATCTACACGTTCGGGTCCAAAGAGCAGAAACGCCGGCATCTGAAAGGCATCATCCGCAACGATGTCTGGTGGTGCCAGGGCTACTCCGAACCTGGGGCCGGGTCGGACCTTGCGGCGCTGAAGACGCGGGCGATCCGCGAAGGAGACCATTACATCGTCAACGGCCACAAGATCTGGACCTCGTTGGCACACTGGTCCGACATGATGATCGCCCTGGTGCGGACCGATCCCGACGTGAAGAAGCAAGCCGGCATTTCGTTCCTTCTGATCGACATGAAGTCGCCGGGCCTCACCGTTCGCCCGATCATCGGCATTACGCTCCGCCATCATCTAAACGAGGTGTTCCTCGACAACGTGCGCGTACCGATCGCCAATCGCGTCGGCGAAGAGAACAAGGGCTGGACCTATGCAAAGTTCGTTCTCTCGATCGAGCGCGTCGACAGCGTCAATATCTACAAGTACGAGCATCATCTGGCAAAGCTGCGCAAGCTGCTGGCGGAGACGTACGAAGGTGACCAACCGCTGTCCGCGACTCCGCGCTTTCGGCATCGCCTCGCGGAACTCGAAGTCGAGTTGGTGACGGTCAAGGCTCTCCTGGTCGATCAGTTGATGGCAATGAAGACGAATGACGTTCCGACGGCCATGGGAGCCGCGGCGCTGAAGCTGCGCGGCACCGAACTGTATCAGGGCATATTGCAGACGGGGATGGACGTGCTTGGGCGGTATGGTCTCGCCTATCAGCACGAAGCGCTTCGCGGGGAATGGAATGGCGAGTTGGTTGGGCCGGACGTTGCGCCGAACATGATCTACGAGCACCTCTACCGCCGCGCCGCCACGATCTACGGCGGAACCAGCGAAGTCCAGAAGAACATCATCGCCAAGTCGGCGCTCAAGCTCTGAGCCCGAGGGTGTAGCGCATGCCCAGTTTCTCGGCGGACGAGCGCCTTCTTCTGGATCGGAGCCTCGAAAGCTACTACCGGGAAAATTACGGCGCCGACCAATGGCGCCTCCTGGCGCGCAACACCGCTTGCGGTTATGGGCGAGACAACTGGAAGACGTACGCCGAACTTGGCTGGCTGGGCGTCGCCCTCCCCGAGACCTTTGGCGGCGCCGCCGGCGGCATGACCGAGACCGGCATAGTCATGGCGGCGGTCGGCAGGCACTTGGCGCTCGAACCCGTGCTTGGCACCGTCGTCCTCGCCGCCGGCGCGATCGAGCTGGCTGGCACGGCGCGACAGCGCGAGCGCCTGTTGCGGCAAATCGTAGCCGGCGAAACCGTAATGGCATTCTGCCACTACGAGCCGGGCGCCGGCTATGAACGCCGGCAGGTGAAGACGATCGCGCGGCAGGTTGGCGATTCTTTCGTGCTGGACGGCGAAAAGAGCTTCACGCTGGGAGCCGATTCCGCGGACCATCTGATCGTGTCGGCGCGATTGCGGTCGGCGTCGGGCCCCGTCGCGCTTTTCGTCGTCTCGAATGATCGTGAAGGGTTGGCGCCGATCGGCGCGCCGGCCTTCGACGGCCGTTTCGGGGCCGCGGTACGGCTTGCCGGCGTCCATGTCCCCCTTTCCGCAAGGCTGGGAGACCGAGAGGCGTGCGAACTGCCCGCTATCGATCGCCTTCTTGACCGGGGCGCCATTGCCGTCTGTGCCGAAGCCTGCGGCGCGATGGCGGCCCTGACGCAGGTTACCATCGACTACCTGAAGATACGCGAGCAGTTCGGCCAGCCATTGGCCAGGTTCCAGGTGCTTCAGCACCGCTTGGTCGATATGAGCCTCGCGGTGGAGGAGGCCCGCGCCACCGTCCACGCTGCGCTCCAGGCGCTCGACGACGGCACCGCGGATGCGCAACGCGCCGTCTGGATCGCGAAAGTGAAAGCGGGTCGGTCGGCCCGATTTGTCGGAACCCAGGGCATCCAGCTTCACGGCGGAATGGGGATGACCGACGAGCTGACGGTCGGGCACTTTTACAAGCGGCTGACCATGTGCGAGACGCTGTTCGGGGATGCCGACTGGTACCTCGACAGGCTCGCCGAGGCGCAACCATGAGTTCGCGACCGTTCGAGTCCGAACGTTCTACGGCGGCGCCGGGACCGAACGGGTTTCGGTTACCACGAGGACGTCGAGTGCCTCCACATGGTCGCCATTGCACCACAAGGGGTTGACCTCGAGCGCATGGAGGTCCGGTCCCAGCGACAATGCTGCCTGGGCAATGCGCCAGATTGCTTCCGCCGCGCGGGCGATATTGATCTTCGGGCCACCGCGTACGCCATCCAACACTGCCTTGGCGCGCAGGGAACGCAGCATCCGCTCGATGTCGCCGGCGGTCACCGGCAATATGGCGAGGCTGACGTCCTTCAATGCCTCCACCCAGATTCCGCCAAGACCGACGGCGAGCGTCGGACCAAAGGTAGGATCGACCGTCACGCCGGCCAGCAGTTCGACTCCGCGCGGCCGCATCGGACTCACGAGCACGCCTTCGACGCCGATCTTCGAGGCGTTGGTGCCGGCGCGGTGTACCGTCGCATAGGCATCGCGGACCTCGCCGGCGCTCCGAACGCCGAGCCTTACCCCGCCGATATCCGATTTGTGGGCGATATCCGCCGCACAGATCTTGAGAGCCACGGGGTAGTTGAACCCTTCGGCGGCGGCGACGGCCGCATCCTCGTCTTCAGCAAGGCAAGCCGGAACGAGCGGTACGCCCGCCGCCGCCAGCAGCATCCGGCCGGCGGCCTCGGACCACGATCCCGTCGGTCTCGCGCCGCTGAACGGTCGCGGCGCAGCCGGCGCCTGCCGGGCCCGGTCCGCTGCCTCGCGGCGGGCCGCGTGCCAACGCGCGGCATGGCCAAGGGCCATCAAACCGAATTCGATGCCGCCCAACATCCAGAGGCCGCTGTCCTCGTAGACCTTCCTCGCAAACGGCCCGCTTTCAAGGCAGGTCAGGCTGATCGGAATGATCGGGCGGGAGGCTGCCTGCCGCATCGCTTTGACATATCCCATCCGCGCGACGGTCTTGTCCCGCTCGCCCGGTTCGGGCTCGCCCTGGGGCACGACGTTGAAGCCCATGTAGACGATGAAGTCGAACGCCGGATCGCGGCTGGCGATTTCCGCCACCACGTCCATGGGAACCGCGGCCGTTCCGGTTTCGCGCACGGTGTCGATCGCCGCGGTGTCGAGCGGATTCTGCACCGTCGCGAACTTCGGTAGATATTCTGCAAGTTCCGCGCGCGTGCCGGCCGAAAACTCCGGAAGCGCCAAGCCTTCGTCGGAGGCGCGATCGGCCACGATGTCGCAGGCCCCGCCGGAGGCGGATACGAACCCCATCCGGTTTCCCTTGATATCGTAACCCTGTGCAAGCAGCCCGGAAGTGATCATCAGTTCTTCCAGGCTGCGGACCCGGATCATTCCAACCTGCCGGAAGGCGGCGTCAACGACGGCCTCGTCGCCGGTAACCGCGCCCGTATGCGCCAGCGCGGCTTTCTGTCCGGCCGGGGTCCGGCCCGCTTTCAGGACGACGATGGACTTGCCGCGGACCAGGGCCCTGTTGGCAAGCTCGAGGAACCGGGCGCCTTCGCGGATCTGTTCGAGAAACATCGCGACAACTTGGGTACCGGGATCATCGACGAGATATTCCAGCACGTCCGCGGCGCCGATGACCGCTTCATTGCCCATGCAGACGATCTTCGACAGACCGACGGCGTAGGCGCCTGCCAGCCGCAGCACGACCGTCGTCAGCGCCCCGCTTTGCAGGACGATCGACACCTTCCCTTGCGGAAGACCTTTTGGAACCAGTTGGCCGTATGCGGCGACGCCCTCGGCAATGTTGATGAATCCCGGGCAGTTCGGGCCGAGGAACAAGATTCCATGGCGCGTCGCCTGCTCGACGAGGCCACGCTGTAGCTTGTGTCCTTGCGGGCCTGACTCGCCGAACCCCGCGGCGATCACGACCGCGTTATGCACGCCCGCCATTCCGGCATCGGCGAGAATTCCGGGGACCGCTCCAGGCGGCGCGGCGATATAGGCGAAATCCACCGGCGCGCCGAGCTCGCGGAGCGACGGAATGCATTCGCGGCCGAACACCTGGGCGCGGCTCGGATTGACCGGAACGATGCGGCCGGCAAATCCAAGCGTGGAGAGATTGGCGAAGGCGTTCCTTGACCAGTAGGCCTGTTCCGACGCGCCGACAATGGCGATGCTCTTTGGCGCGAAAAATCGCGCAAGCCTGCTATTCGCGTTGTTTTCCATCGCCCCGCGCTCGCGGGCGCCCCTAGCGCCGCAATTCGACGGGAAGGCCGAATTCCGTCAGGCGATACTTCTCCACCAACGCCTTCAGCTTGCCTTCGCTTTCCAAGGTCTGCATGCCCTCGAGCACCGCGTTGCGCACCTCCTCGTTGCCCTTCCGGACAACCAAACCGATCACCAGCTCCGTCAGGATCGTGAAGCCGAGCTCAAGCGATTCGCCCTCGCGGGATTCCGCCCGCATTTTCGCGCTGATCGACCCGTCCATCACGAAGTCGATCCGCCCATTCACAAGCTGGCGGATGGCGGCCTCCTGGTCCACGGCGGGAATGTAGGTGACCGCCGGCTTTCCCCGGCCGACGCATCCCGCGCTTTGCCGCTCGACCTCGGCGGCGGAGACGCCGCCGACCGTGCTCGACGCCGTCGCCCCACACAGGTCGTCCAGGGACCGCAGCCCCTTCGGATTGCCCCGGCGCACGATGACGCTTTGGCCGCTCCGCATGTAGACGATGAAGTCGACCTTCTCGGCGCGCTCTGGCCGATAATTCACGTTGCCGATCATGACGTCGGTGGCGCCCGACATCACCGTCTGGATCAGCGTCGAGAAGGGTCCCTTCACAAAATCGTATTTCAGGCCCGCGCATTGCATTGCCAACTCGATCAGCTCGACTTCGATGCCGGTCAACCGCGTAAGGTCGGCCGGGTCGGCGTACGAGAATGGCGGCGTGGTCGTGGTTGCCGCTATCTTGACGACGCCTGATGCCGCGCGCGGATATTTTTCCTTCGCGCGGTCAGGCTCGCACTTCGCGTCGGCCGAAGTGCATGCCAGCGCAAAAACCACAAACACTGCAGCGTTGACAATTCTAGAGCACTTCATCCTTGGCCTCCTGATGCGAAACTGCCGACATCCCGGGTGGTCATCATTGGTTCAGCACGATGCGGTTCAGCGTGTCGGCGATGACCGCCGGACGCGCTTCGTTTTCGATCTCGATGGTATGGCGGTATTTTGCCTGCCACACCAGCGGCTCGACCTGCTTCAGTTCCAGCAGCGATGTCCGTAGGCGGATGCGGCGCCCCGTGCGAACCGGCGCGATGAACCGCACGCGATCGGACCCATAGTTGATCCCCATTTTCGTGTTCAATGCCACTTCGACCCCGTCCATCTTCTCGCGCAGCAGCGTGATCAGCGACAGGGTGAGATAGCCATGCGCTATCGTCTCGTCGAATCCCGACGTCTTGCAACGCTTGGGGTCGACATGGATCCACTGGCGATCGCCGGTGGCGTCGGCGAACGAATTGATGCGCTCTTGCGTCATCGTCAGCCACGGGCCGACACCGAGTTCCTTGCCGACGAAGCTCTGAAGCTCCTCGATGGTCGTAACCCGCACGGGGGCGCTGCCCGCGGAATCAGTCGGCGACATGGGACCTTCGATCGCCAACGCGCCGCGCAATTCGCCGCACGGCCGCCGCGACACTCGGGTGCAGGTCGGCGAGTCCGGGATCGTGCTGCTTCAGGTGGTGCAGCGTAATCCATCCGTCGAACGCGGCGTCGGCAAGCGCCTCGACGATCGGCCACACGGTCGCGTCCCCGGCGCCAATTGCGGCAAGCTCCGCGGCGTCGCCGCGCCGGCGCCAATCCTTCAGTTCCACCTGCTCGACCAGGTCGAACATCTTTTCCAGCGCGCCCAGCGGCTCGATGCCGTCCATCTCCATATTCGAGCCGTTGAAGATGATGCCGGCCCTGGCGCGGCCAAGGCCTTCAACGAGCCGGCGACAGGAACCGGGATCGGAGGCGAGGTCGTGATGAGTCGGGAACGAAAGCATCGCGCCCGCTTCGCCGGCGTATCGCGCAATCGGCTGGCATGCCTCGACGAACCGGTCGATTTCAGCAGTCGTGCCGGGCGCCGTCGCCGCAAAAACCCGGACGACACGGGCCTGCAGAAGGACAGACAGATCCACGCACCGCTTTGCCTGGTCGATATCCTGTTGCCGCGCCGGTTCGTCCAGCGTGAGCTTGCGTCCCGCGTATCCATAGATCGCGGACACCTGGAGTCCGCACGCACGGCACCGTTCCGAAAAGCGCTTGACCTCGTTCACCGGCGTTTCGAGCGAAAGAGCGCTTCGATCCGACACGCCGACGGCAACCGCTTCCACTCCCGCCGCTGCCGCGACGCCGGGAAGCGCATCGAGCGGAACTCCGGGAAAGGCCACGGTGGAGGCGGAGATTCGCATCACGCAGGTCTGAATTTCAGCAGCGTCGTCGACTCGGATACATCGTCGAACACAGCCAAGACCGCCATGCCGATCTTGACCGCCGCCGGCGTCGGCTCGACATCAACCAGATTCGTCATGATCCGCGCTCCCTCGTCGAGGTCAACCAGCGCGACGACATAGGGCGAGGATGCCTTGAAGGCCGAAGGCACGCCGCGATGCGCGATCGTGAAGGCGTAAACCTTTCCCTTTCCGCTCGCGACCATCCACGACAGCGAACGCGACCCGCAGGCCGGGCACAGGACGCGCGGATAGAACACCGCGCCGGCACAGTTCGCGCATTTCTGGATGCGGAGTTCGCGGGCGCGCAACCCGTCCCAGAAGGGCTTGGTGACCGGGTCCGGCACCGGCACCGGCTTCTCGTAGCCCATTGCCTAGTCCCTCCCCAGGATTACCGTGCCGGTGGCGGACAGCCGCCCCCCCGTGCCGTGGACAAGCCCAATCCTCGCGTCGGCGACCTGGCGCGGCCCCTGTGATGCGTAGTCATGACGCAACTGGCGAACTGCCTCGACGATCGTGAAGATGCCGAACATGCCGGGATGCGTGTAGGACAGTCCGCCGCCGCTGGTATTCATCGGGAAGTCGCCGCCGGGCGCCGTGCGTTGTCGGGACACAAACGCACCGCCCTCGCCTTTCTTGCAGAACCCAAGATCCTCCAGCGTCAGAAGCACCGTGAAGGTGAAGCTGTCATAGATCTGCGCCACATCGATATCCGCGTGCGAAACGCCGGCCATGGCGAATGCCTTAGGACCGGAGATACGCCCCGGTCCATGCACCAGACTCGGCATCTGGCTGATGATCTGATGGTCGAGGCCTTCGCCGAAGCCCAGCACCCGGATGGCGGTCCGTCGACAACTGCGCGCGCGCGCGACCGATGTCAGAATCACGGCTCCGGCCGCGTCGGTCACCAGGCAGCAGTCGAGCTTGCCGAACGGCCAGGAAATCAACGGCGCCTGGACGACATCGGATATCGTGATCGGATCGCGCGTGAGAGCCTTCGGATTCAGGGCCGCCCATGCGCGCGTGGCGACGGCGATCTCCGCCAACTGCTCCCGCGTCGTCCCGAACTCGTGCATGTGGCGCGAGCAGGCCATGGCGTATGCGCCCACCGCGCCCGGCAAGCCATACGGCGCTTCGAACTGTCCAGCCGGAAGCTGAGGCCCCCCGCCTTCCGGAAACATTCCGACCCGCGAGCGACCGCTTTCGCCGTGGACGATCAGCGCGACTTCGCAAAGCCCGTTGGCGATGGCCGCCGCCGCATGGCCGAGGTGCACGACGTAGGACGATCCGCCGACATGCGTCCCGTCGTAATAGCTGGGAGCAATCCCCAGATACTCCGCCACCTCCGTCGGCCGCCATCCCGCGGAAAAGACCGCATCGACGTCCTTCACGGACAGACCGGCGTCCTCCAAGGCATTGAGCGACGCCTCGCCGACGAGCTGCAGCGTCGACTTGCCCGGAAGAATGCCAATCGCATCCGATTCCGCAACCCCGACGACTGCCGCCTTTCCGCTAAGGCCCATCATCCGATTCTCACGCCTCCAGCACGTGCCGCTTCGGCGTCTTCATCCGCGGACGCGCGCCAGCGCGGTCCTTGCGATTGCCGTACCATTGCCCACCGGAACCTCGTTCCGTAAAATAGTATACTTGTATCAACTATTAAGGCAAGGCCGATCGCGATCGGCGGGACGGCGGTGCGCCAGCAACCGCCCATCGGGGCAGCGCTTGCATCCGAAACCGCGTGAGCTCGCCCTGATCGCCGAAGGAATTCCGTCGCCGCCCGACAAAATATGATACTGATTGCATGTTGCAGTGATCCGGATTGCCTGTTCGACCATGTCGCCAATTCTTACGGAATGAGACTGTCGCGATGATGAAGTTTCAAAGAATGAAGCCGGAAAAGGCGGCGCAGGTGATCGCACGGCAGATCAAGCAGGCCGTGCTGAGCGGCGAGCTAGCGATCGGCGACAAATTGCCGGGAGAGCGCGAACTGATCGCCCAATCGGGCTACAGCCGCTCCGTCGTGCGCGAGGCGCTGCGGCTGCTGGAGGATGACGGCCTTATCGTGCTCCAGGCGGGCCGGAACGGCGGCGCGGTCGTCAGCAACCCGAATACCAGCCAGATCATGTCGAACATCGACATGCATCTGCGGCTCCAGCAGACGGGCGTCAGGGAAGTGCACGAAGCGCAACGCGTCATCGAACCTGTCATCGTGAAGCTGGCGATCGAGAAAGCGACCGAAGAGGATTTCGGCAAAATCCGCGAGACGATCGAATTGATCGAGCGGAATCCCGAAGACATCGACCTGGTCAGGATCCAAAGCAATCGGTTCCATACGCTTCTCGGCGAGGCGACCAAAAACAACGTTCTTGCGATCGTCGCGGGGATATTGAGGCAGATCGTGGTCGACTTTCGCTATGAAGGCGACGCGAAGGAAGCGCTCGCCATCGCCCGGATCCACCGCCGGATACTGGAGGCGATCGAGGCCAAGGATGTCGAGAAGGCCACGCGCCGGGCCTTGCGGCACGTCAACGCGAGCGAAGCGGTGATGTGCTCGCGAAGCAACTAGATCGACGCCGCTCCTGCCTAGCGCAGCCCTTCCGCGGTCAAACGGCCCAGACGCGCAATGGCCCCCTCATCCTCCTGCCGGGAGGATGCGGTCTTGTTCTTGAAGCGCGCCATTCCGAATTCCTCGATCGGATGCGTGGCACGGCCTTCGGCGATGAGGCTCGCCATAAGTCGCCCGATCGCGGGTCCGAGCGCGAAGCCATGGCCTGAAAATCCCGCACAAATATAGAGCCCCGGCACTTCCTCGACCGCCTGGACAATTGCGAGATCGTCGGGCGTCATCTCGAACCAGCCTACCCAGGCACGAACGACGCGCGCCGTCGCGAGCGCCGGCACCAAGCGCACCGTCTCCCGCATGATGTTGCCGATGTGCGCGCGCGAGATCGACGAGTCGAAACCGACGCTTTGAGCCGGTCCCATGCCAAGCAGCAACGTGCCATCCATGGTCTGGCCGAAACTCACCCGCGGGCCGGCGCATCGAAGATACGGCCGCGTCACCAGCGGCATTCGCGCCGTAACGAGGATCTGGTGCTTGGCGGGCGTTATCGGGACGTCGATTCCCAGGGGCGCCATCAACTCCGGGGCCCGCACGCCGGCGGCGTTCAACACGGCGGGAGCGGAAATCCGGCCGCGGTCGGTCGAAACGCCCTCGATCCTTCCCCCGCGTACGACAATGCCGTTGGCGCGAACGCCGATTCTTATGTCTGCCCCGTGCCGCCGTGCAGCCATTGCAAAGGCCCACGTGGCCTTTTGAGGGTTTACATGTCCGTCCTGGGTGGTGAGAAATCCCATAACGATGTCAGGCGAAATGTCGGGCACGAGTTCCTTGATGTCGTGGCGCGCGACGACGCGGGCATCGAGACCCCGCTGGCGATGCTTTTCGGTTTCGGCCTGGAATTCGGCGGCGATACTGTCATGGTAGGTGACCAGCAGGTTGCCCGTCCTGCGAAACTCCGTCGGATGGCCGAGTTCCTCATCCGCCTGGTGCCATAGCCGCAAAGCCTCGAGCGCAATGGGAAGCTCCAGCCGATCCCTCAGCTGGACACGCACATTGCCGCGGTTGCGCCCCGATGCTTCCTGGGCGATGTCATCCTTTTCAAGCAGGACGACGCGCACGCCTTGCTTGGCGAGATTGTACGCGGTTGCACACCCCACGATGCCGCCACCGACGACAACGACGTCGGCGGTGTCGCCTGTCATTCCCGGTTTCATGGCAGGACACCTCTATTCAAAGCGCGCCGTGTCAGTGTTCCTGTACCAAGCGAAGGAACTGCTGCGTGCGGCGCTCGCGCGGTCGGTCCAGCACGTCCGCGGGTGCTCCTTCTTCGACAATGATGCCTTCATCCATGAACACGATACGGTCGGCGACTTCTCGCGCGAACTTCACCTCGTGCGTCACGACGATCATCGTCATTCCGCCCTCGGCGAGCTTTCGGATGACCTGAAGCACCTCTCCGACCAGTTCAGGGTCAAGCGCGGACGTTGGCTCGTCAAACAACATCAACCTAGGCTTGATCGCCAGGGCTCGCGCAATGGCCACCCGCTGCTGCTGACCGCCCGACAATTGCTGCGGAAGGTGATGGGCATGGTGGGCCAGGCCCACGCTCGCCAGCAGGGCCATCGCCTGCTCGCGCATCGCCGCCGGATTGGCGCCGTAAACCCTGATCGGCGCTTCCATCACATTCTCGAGCGCCGTCATGTGGTCGAACAGGTTGAAGTGCTGGAAGACCATCCCGATCTTGGCGGCGGCCCGTGCTGCGGCCAGGTCTCGGTTGGGGCGAAGCCCGCCGTCTTTCCGCGTGTAACCCACCAGCTCTCCGCGAACCGTTATCTCGCCGCTATCGAGCGCCTCGAGATGATTGATGAGGCGCAGCAGGGTCGATTTGCCGGAGCCGCTAGCCCCCATGATCGTGACGACTTCGCCGCGGTTTACCGTGAAATCGATGCCGCGAAGAACTTCCCGTTTTTGCGCACCGCGCTGCGCGTACGCCTTCTTGACCTTCTTGCATACGACAAACGGCAACTTGTCGTCCCACGCCTCTCCCGACAATCCATCCGACGACGTTGCCATCATATGCACGGCGGGAACGGACTGGGCTGCAGGCCGGGCGGTGGAATCCGTCTTGCCGGACGGGCCGCCGGGCGCCGGCCGCTGCGCCGTGCTCGGGCGGCCGATTCCGAACATTCGCCCGAGCACGGACGTCTCTTCCCCGAGCGAACGCAGCTCGGGGTCCAGGCGTCGTTCGAGCGCCAATTGAATCAGGGCGACGATCGTCGTCATGAACAGGTAAAGGCATCCGGCGGCGATGAAAACCGTGAAGAACGAGAAGTTGGTCGCGACAATTTGTTGGGCCCGAAACGTAAGCTCGTTCACGAAGATGACCGAGGCCAGCGACGTACCCTTCAACATCGCGATCGTTGCATTGGCGATCTGCGGCAGGATTGCGCGCATCGCCTGCGGAAGGATGATCCTGCGCAGCGTCAATACCTGGCCCATGCCAAGGGAAGCGGCCGCAATAGTCTGGTTCTTGTTGACCGCGAGAATGCCGCCCCTGATGAACTCCGCGGCAAAGGCCGCCTCGTTCAATGCAAAGCCGATGACCGCCGTCGTAAAGGAGTCGAACTTGATCCCGATCCGGGGAAGCGCATCGAAGACGAAGACGAGCTGGAGGAGAAGCGGCGTGCCGCGCATGATCCAGATGTAGAGCCACGCAATGCCGCTGATGACCTTGAACCGCGACAGCCGCATCAACGCCAGCAGCAGCCCAAGGAAAAGACCGGCCAGCATCGCCAAGAAGGTGATCTTTACGGCGAGCCACGCTCCCTCGATGAGGAAGCCACTCGTGGCATACTTGAGAACTTCACTCACCCGCCTCCCCCTTGCCGCCTCGTGCTTTCACCGCTCCGGCGCCGGCTTCTTTTAATAGGGATACCATTAGCCTCAATCTGGATCGTGTCAAGAAACGTCGCCCCGGCGCAGCCGCCTGGCCCCGGCAATTGCTTCCACCCCTGCGCGCCGGGGCCGGCCCTGCGGGTTGCCAAACACTGAAACTAGTATACCTTATTGGCAGCCGTCGCTTTGCCAATCGCCGGGGGATACATGCTGGGACACACACCGTTTCGCGCGTTTGCCAGACTCATGCGCACTGCAACAATTGGCGTGCGGATGGCGGCGATCGCTTCCGCATGCGCGGCAGCCTGCATGACCGGCACTGCCCCGGCGTCGGCGCAATCGATAACCTGCGATCCGCAGAAGGCGGCGTCGAACTATCCCGCATACGCGAATCGAGTCGTCAAGATCGGCGCCAATCCGACCTATCCGCCGTTCACCTATAACGACCCTTCCGACATGACCCGGATGAACGGCGTCGACGTCGAGATCGTCGAAGAGGCTTTGAAATGCGCCGGCCTCAAGTACGAATTCATGCGTGGCCAGACGACCGGTCTGTACCCCGCCCTGTTCGCGGGAACGCTCGATCTGATGCTTGGGAACATATTCATCAGGCCGGACCGCGTCGACAAGGCCGGCTTCGTTCTTTACATGACCAATGGCCAGAGTCTGATCGTCAAGCGGGGCAACCCCAAGAAGGTTGTGTCGGCCGACACGATGTGCGGACGGACCGCCACGGGACTTTATGTAGGAACGTCCGCAATGGTCGTTCAGGATATCGGCAAGAAGTGCGTCGAGAAGGGTCTCCCCCCGATCGACTATGTCGCCGCGTCCGACCAGGAACAGGCCTACCGTTCCCTGGCGAATGACCGCACGGACATGGTGATGGACGGTTCGGCATCCGCTGCGCTTCGTGTAGCCTCAGCGGACGGCCAGCATCTCGAGCTTGCCTTCACGCTGGATACCGGCATCAAGTCCGGCATCATCGCCCCCAAGGGGAACGCGGAGATGTTGAAGGCCGTGGGCGATGGGCTGCGATATCTTCGTCAATCCGGCCGTCTTGCCGCCATCATGACCAAATACGGCCTGCAGCCTGCCTGGCTGATCGAGATCGAGGTGCATCCCTAGGCCCGATCGCTTGACCGAGACCAGGACCAGGAGGACATCGTGGCCCTTGTTCTGAGCAAGCAAGAGGTCGCCGGTCTTTTGAAAATGCCGGCACTCGTCGACGCGATCGAGACCGCGCTCATCGAACTGTCGGCGGGAACGACGGTCAATCCCAACCGGTTGCGTATTTTCGTGCCGGAAAGCCGGTCCATGCTGGCCTGCATGCCCGCCTACCTGGGTACAAAGAGCCTGTTCGGTGCCAAGATCGTTTCAAGCGCGGATCGGCCGGTTTCGCCCGGCCATCCGCGACGCCTTTCGATGATGGTGATCCTTGCGGACACCGATGGCCGCCTGCTGGCGGCGATGAGCGGTGCGCAGATCGGCCCCATGCGCACCGCAGCAACATCGGCCGTAGCCACGCGCCATCTTTCCCGCGCCGACGCTCGAACCGTCGCGATCGTCGGCTGCGGTGTCCAGGGTCGCGCCGAACTCGCGGGCGCAGCGGCAGTCCGCAAGCTGAGCGACGTCCGCGTGTTCGACACCAATCGCGCCGTCGCCGAGCAGTTCGCGGGGGAAATGGCTGCGGAGCTGGGCCTGCGCATATCGGTGGCCGACTCGGCGGAACAAGCGGTTTCGCGGGCAGATATCGTAACCGTCGCGACGACATCAGGCACGCCGGCGGTACCCGACGCGGCAATATGTCCGGGAATGCATATCAATGCCGTCGGCGCGCATACGCCGCGCAGCCGTGAGCTTGAAAGCGATACCATCCTACGCGCGCGGCTGTTTGCGGAAAGCCGCGCCGTCATCATGGCCGAAGCCGGCGATGTTCTCATTCCGATTGCCGAAAACCTTATCCCCGAATCCCATTTGCTGGGCGAGATCGGCGAGGTCGCGGCAGGAAAAATTCCCGGCCGCTTGAGCCGCGAGGACATTACGGTTTTCAAGTCCACCGGAATGGCCGTCGAAGACGTGATTGCCGCCAAGCTCGTCTATGATTGCGCGATCTCGGCCGGCATGGGCGCAACGATCGACTTTTGATCGCAGAAGCCGTCGCTAACGCTGGGGAAGAGGCTCCGTCAGGGCGCCGATGGCGAGCGGCTTGATATGGGGCCGCGGCGTATCGCTCCCGATTTCCGATATCGTGCGATTCGACGCGGCCGCGGCCAGCCGCGCAATCGTCGGCTCGCAGATGCGACCCTGGCATTGCCCCATGCCCGCGCGCGTGCATTGCTTGATGGCCCGCAGGCTTCCGTTCCATTCCCTTGCGAGCCCGCGAACTTGGCCGGCAGTTACCTCTTCACACCGACACACAACCGTGTCGTCCAAGATGCTCTGGTAAATCCCGGGGTGCGGCGCGAACGTACGCTTCAGGTGATCGGCGAAGGACTGGTGGCGCGCGCGTCGACGCCGTGGTTCGCGCGACCGCGCGTCGAACGCGGCCGGCGTGAGGTATCCGAGATCCGCGGCGGCGCGCAATCCCGCGATTGCGCCCTCCGCCATCGCAACGCGATGTCCGGCCATCCCCGTGACTTCACCCGCCAGCAAGACATCGGCCCGGCTCGAGCGCTGGTGCTCGTCACAATCGGCGACCCAGCAGCCCCCGACCTCGTCCCACCTAGTCTCGCAGCCAAGCAGCCGCGGCAATTGCAGGCTGGGAACGAACCCGAAATTCGTCAGGATCGAATCGACGGCGAGCGTGCGAATCCTGTCCAACCGCGGCCGGCCGTCGATGCCAACGGGCGCCACGTCCGCTTCCTCGACGGCGCCATCGCCCCTCGCTTCGACAACCATTTGCCCGTATCTCAGGGGAATGCCGCGCGACAACAAGCAGGCAAAGTAGCCATAAGCCTCGAACAGCTTGTCGAGGTGCCGCCACGGCTGGGGAAACGAGCGGAAGAACGCGGCGGGACCGAGGTATTCGAGAATCTCGACGACCTTCGCGCCAGCCTTCACGAGTTGCGTCGCGACCGGCAGCTGGAAGGGACCTGTGCCGGACATGAGGATTTGCCGCCCTGGCATCACGAACTGCGCCTTCAGCAACGTCTGCGCCGCGCCTGCGGTCGTGACGCCGGGCAGCGTCCATCCCCGGAACGGAACCGGCTGCTCATAGGCTCCCGTGGCGACGATCGTTCGATGGCTCGCCAAGCGTTCGCAAACGTTATTGCTCTCGATTTCGAGCATCCCTTGATCGAACGCTCCCCAGACGAGCGTATTCGGCCTTATCCGGATCCGCTCGTGACCTCGGACGGCCGCCAGGATCCGCTTGCTCGCTTGATAGCTCGTTCCGAGGACGCCCTCGTTGATCCTGAGAAACTTCGCATGCGGCTGGCGAAAATACTGACCGCCCGGAGCCCCATACTCGTCGACGACGACGATATCCGCTCCGGCATCGGCGGCCGACAGCGCCGCCGAAAGCCCGGCGGGGCCAGCCCCCACAATCGCGATATCGCATTCGGTGACGATCATCGACGCGAGCGGCGCCATTCCGCTTCGTTCTGGGTCGTCACCTTCATCCCGGGCAACGCGATGGTCATGCAAGCGCGCAGATGCATGCGGCCGTCGACCGTGACGAGACAATCGAAACACACGCCCATGCCGCAGAAGATGCCGCGCGGCTGCTCTTGCTTCTCCGTCCGCCGCAATTGGCGTATGCCCGCCGCCAGCAGGGCCGCGGCAATGGTTTCGCCCGGGTAGGCGGTAAATTCCGTCCCGTCGAGGGTGAACTTGAAAGGCGCTTCGCGGACGACCCCGGCGTCCACGCGAAGAAAAGACTGGTCACTTACCGGCAAAACCCAGGTTCCGAACAATTTTCCCGTATACGAGTATACTGATTTCAGGCCAACCGTCCAAACGCCCGCTTTACCGAGAGCCGAGCGCAAGCGGGCTCGTATCATTCGAGGTCGCGTGCCTTCCGCTATACCCGCCGGAAACTATGCTGTCGGCACCTCGATCATCGTTAGCGGCACGTGCTGCTGGCAGCCATAGACGTCCGACTCACCCAGGTCGCCTGAGCTAACCGGGCGGCGAATCGTGATCTTGAACGCGAGGGCGGGATCATACGGGCGACACACCAGCACCTCGTTGTGCGAAATCTTGTAGAGCTTGGCCACCAGTGCCGCGGTGATGACGCCGCTCTTCTTGACCCGCTCGTAAGCGGCCGGGTCCTCGAACATGATGTCGAACGTCAATTCAAAGGGGCCGGCATTCTTGCTGCGGATCACCTGGGCCATGTCGAGGATGCGTGTTGCCATCAGTTGCGCACCTCCATGATCTGCATGGGAAAGATCGCGCAGGGATCCTCAAGCGGCAGCAAGTGATAGACGGAGAAGCGGTAGGCGGGTCCGACCGGCACATTGAAGGGGGAGAACGGGTAGGCCAGGTTTCCGGCCGTCGTCACAATTCCTGGGTAGCTTGCATGCTGCAACGTCCCTCGCACGAACATGGCGATGGCGTTGGCCAGCTCCTGGCGCGCCGAAACGGCTTCGATCAGCAAGCCTACCTCCTGGGGCACGAAAGCAGGGTTGGGCTCCAGTCCACGCATGACCGCGTCGCGGCCATAGACATGGAAGTCGAGATGGCACGTTTCCGCCTGCCACATCGGGAATCGTCTGTGGGCGCGCTGACGCGCCTCCTCCAGCACCGCGTCGAGCTGGCGGATCATGACCGCGTCGCGGATTCCGACCATCACGATGCTGCGAAAGCCGACGAATTCGGCGCCCTCCAGCTTCACCTTGTATGTCTTGTCGGGGATGAACTTGCTTCCGACCACGCGCACCGTGCGCTCGTCCTCCTGCTCGAAGCGGGAACCGGTCAGGTCGTTGATTCCGCCAGGTCCGGGCTGGATGCAGGGGTCCCCGCGCTCGTAGAGCGAATGCGCGGCGACGGAGATCGGCGTGCAGCGATGCTCGGGATTGCCCGGCCGCACGACGAAGTGGTCATGGCGGACCCGCCCGACCAGCGGCTCGGCCAGATCGCAGGGCACGGCCGAGATCCCGGCGCATTCCAGGATCTTTCCCATGTGCAGCGCCAGGCCGCGGTCGAAGCCGCGCATGATGGGCAGAGCGGCAAACAGCACGTCGTCACAGGCGCGGCCTGCAATCACCACCTCGGCGCCTTCTTCGAGCGCCTTGATGATCGGCTCGACTCCCATCTGCGCGCAGATCGGCCCGGCACGGTCGATCACGTCGGCGGTCAGCCCGTGCTCCGGTCCAAGGCTTTCCAGGCCACGATGGGCGGCCGCGTGGCGCTTCAGGTCCGCCTTGTCCAGTTCGGCGTCGATGACCGCCATTCGGAAGGACAGACCCGCTTCGGCCGCGATCTCCTTGATGACCGCTACGCCTTCGTCCAGCTGCTTGCGCGCTCCGCTGGTGAAGACGGAGCCGACGATCAGCGGAATCTTGCGCTCGCGCGCCGCCTTCAGCATGGTCGACAGGTCGTGCTTGTAGGTTGCGCGAGGCAGGAACAGCGATGCGGTGCCATTGTAGTAAGGGCCCATGTCGGTCGAGCCGGCATCCTGGCCGATGAAGTCGGGATTCTCGTCCAGCCCGCGCCGGAAGGCGTCGAGGTTGTATCCGCTGCCGAGAGAGCCCGAAGGGGCGAGTCCGACGACTTCTTCCATGCCGATTTTCCTTCCTCCAGCGATCAGGCCACACGTCCGCGGTCGAGTACGTGGCCGGATTTTTCTACGTCCCAGCAATCCACCGCGCGCGAAAGCTCCGCCTTGCGAATGCGCTGCGTCGGCGTCTTGGGAAATTCCTCGATGAAGGCGATGTAGCGCGGCACCTGGAAATACGGCAGGCGCGGTTCGCACCACCGGACCAGTTCGAGCGGATCGACCGATTGCCCCGGTACAGGACGCACGAACAATTTCAAATCCTCTTCGCCGAGTTCGCTGGGCACACCGACGAGCGCGCACTCCTCGATGTCGGCGTGCGTGGCGATCACCCGCTCCACCTCCCACGCGGCAACGTTCACGCCGCGCCGCCGGATCACGTCCTTCTTGCGGCCCGCGAAGTAAAGCCGGCCTTGATCGTCCGCGCGCGCCAGGTCACCGGTGCGGCACCATTCGCCGTCCATCGTGGCGCGCGATGCGCCGGGGTTTTCGTAGTAGCCCAGAAATCCCAGTCCCGGTGCGCGGGACCGCACCACGATTTCGCCGGTCTCGCCCGGCGCTACGGGTTCGCCCCGGTCATCGGCAAGTCGAATGTCATAAAAGCTCAAGGGTCGGCCAATCGAGCCCCGATGGCTCTCGGTGTTGACGGTCACGAACGTGATCAGCTCCGACAGGCCATAGCCTTCGCGCATCGTTACGCCAAAGCGTTGCGCGAATTCCTCCCAAACATCCGGCGGGCAGCCGCCGCCACAGGCGATCCGCACCTTGTGGCCGCGATCGCCGGCTGTCCGCGGCTGCTTCAACAGCAGCGGCAGGACGCCGCCGAGATAGTGGATATGCGTCACGCCATAGCGGCGCACCTCGTCCCAAAAACGCGAGGCGCTGAACCGCTCCACCATCGCCAGGCTTATCGGCCACAGCAGCGCGGCGATCGCGACAGCCACGCCTGCTCCGTGGTGCAGGGGCTCCCATAGCAGGAACACGTCCGCCGGTTTGAACTCGGTCAGAACGCGGATGCCGACCGGCCCTGCCCGCAGCGTGCGGTCGGATTTCAGGACGCCCTTGGAAGCGCCGGTCGTGCCGGAACTGGGCGTCAACGCCAGAATATCGTCCGTCTTGACGAGCACGGCCGGCGGCCCGCCGTCGGCGTCGGCGCACAATGCCGCGAATTCGCCGCCCTCCCGGCGCCAGGCTACGTAGCGGGGCGCGCAAGAACCGTGCAGCACGGGCTCGATCTGGGCGGCATAGGCTGCATCGACGATCAGGGCCTGGGGCTTGAACTGATCAAAAACCTGATCCAGCGCGGCGCCCTTGTAGTGCGCATTCACGGGCACGCGGACGAATCCCGCCTTCATCAATGCGGCGATGGCGACGATATGGTCCGGATGGCTCGGCAGCATCAGCGCCACGCGGTCCCCCGGGCGCAGGCCGCCGCGAAGCAGGGCGTTGGCCAGGCGATTGGCGGTCGCGTTGAGAACGCCGTAGGACAGGGGCCGCCCGCCGAACCAGCAATAGACATGGCCGGGGTCCGATGCGGCACGGCGCTCCATCGCGGCCGGGATCGTCTCCGTGCCAAGGAGTTCCAGAAGGGCTTCCAGCGGAACCGCGGCGCTCATCGTGAACCGCTTCCTACCGCGCCGACCGGCGGCTGAGATGTTCCGCCGCCAGGATGGCCCCGGTAACGACCAGCAGCATGATGGTCGAAACGGCCGCCAGGGATGGATTCACCTTCAGCGCCGCGTCCGCCCACATCTGCTTGGGCAGGGTGGTCGCCAACCCGCCGGTTACAAACAGCGCGACGGTCAGTTCGTCGAACGACTTCACGAAGGCGAACAGAAAACCGGCGATCATGCCGGCCTTGATCAGCGGGAAGGTCACCAGGCGCAACGTCGCCGCCCGGTTGGCGCCCAGGCTTGCCGCAGCCTGGTCCAGCCGTTCATCGTAGCTCTTCAGCACCGCCATCACCGTAACCACCACGAAGGGCACGGCAAGCACGGTGTGGCCGATCACAAGGCCAAGCGACGTGCCCACCAATCCTAGCCGGGCGTAGAGATAGAACAGCGCCACGGCGATGATGATATTCGGCACGATCAGCGGCGACAGGATCAGCGCCATGATCGCCGATTTCGCGCGCAAGCGCCGGCGCGCCAGCACGAACGCGGCCGGCACGCCGATCAGCATCGACAGTACGGCGGTCAACAGCCCGACCGTCACCGAGCGGAACATGGCCGCCTGCCACAGCGGCGAATCGATTACCTGCGCGTACCATTTCCAGGAGAACCCGCGTGGCGGCCATTCGATGAACTCGCCTTCCGTGAATGACACGGGGATGACGAAGAACGACGGCACGGCCAAAAATACGATAAGCAGGCCCGCGATCGCGCGGACCGCCAGGCGGGAATCCGCCCTAGACGGACGGTCAACCCGGCGCGGCAGCAGCCGGTCGGCGGCAGCGCCCACCATGTCGGAGAGGCGCCCCAGCGCGGCGATGACCCACCCGCCTAGCCCGGCGGACAGGCGTGCGACCGCCGACTGGGCACCGGCGCCGCTGCGGTCCGCCATCGTGCCCGAGCCCGCCAGCGTCGACATTCCAAGTATTCGATCGTAGAGGAAAAACACCACGATCGCCGTCATCAGCAGCAACACGCCCAGCGCGCCGCCGAAACCCCAGTTCAGCAGCTCCTCGACCTGGAAGATGATCAGTTGGGCAATCATCATGTCCCGCGGCCCGCCGAGCAGCGCCGGAATGATGAAGAAGCCCAGCGCAGTGATGAACACCAGCAGTCCTGCCGCCGCCACGCCGGGCATCGAGAGCGGAAAATACACCCGCCAGAAAGCCTGTCCGCCGCGCGCGCCCAGCGTCGACGCGGCCTTGAGCAAGTTGGTATCGATGTTCTGCATCACCGACAGCATCGCCAGCACCGCCATCGGCATCAGCGTATGGCACATGCCGATCATCACGCCGATGAAATTGTAGATGATGTCGAGCGGCGCATCGCTGAGCCCCGTCGACTGAATAAGCTCATTGACCACGCCCTTGCGGCCCAGCAGCACGATCCATGCGAAGGTACGGACAAGGAAGCTGGTCCAGAACGGCATGAGTATCCACAAGAGCAGATGGGCGCGACTGCGTTCCGAGGTGGTCGCGAGGAGATAGGCGACCGGATAGCTGGTGACCAGCGAAATGAGGGTCGTCCACAAAGCGACCTTGAACGTGATGGAAAGCACGCGAATGTAGAGCGGAGTGGAAAACAGCTTCTCGTAGTGCTGCAGCGACAGGCCGCCGCCGGCGTCGAGAAAACTCAGGCGCAGCAGCTGCGCAACGGGCAGCAGAAAGACAATTCCAAGGAACAGGACGATCGGCAGGATCGGCAGCGTCTGCACCCATTGCGGTCGCCGGCGATAAACCCGCGGATGGGCCGGCGCGTTGGATGCGGCGATCACGTGGCGAAGCCGGGGCTTAACCCTTCAGCAGCCACTCGTTCATCATCTCGGTGCTCTTGGCCTTCCATTTCGCCCAGAAGGGCGTGTCGACCTGGAACAGGTGCTTGAAGTTGTCGGGATAGGTCGGCAGCACCTTTGCCAGCGCTGGGTCGATGAACTTGTAGGCGCCGGGGTTCGAAGGTCCTGCCTTCAGCACCTTGGTCAGCTCGGCCTGGCGCTCCGCATTGGCGGTGAACGCAACGTATCTGCGCGCCAGGTCCGCCTTAGGGTTGCCTTTCACGATGGCGACGCCGCCATGGTCATAGAATCCCTGGTCCCACGCCATTTCGAACGGCGCACCGTCCTCGATCGCCGCCAGCGTGCGCACCGCGTAGGAGGCGATCATGTCGACCTCGCCGGACTTGATGAGCTGCGAGGCCTGCGACCCCTGGTCCCACCAGACGTTCACGTGCTTGCGAATCCGGTCCAACGCCTTGAATGCGCGATCCCAGCCCGCCTGGGAGTCGAGCACCTTGTACACATCCGCCGGCGGTACACCGTCGGCCATCAGCGCGACCTCCGGCGTGTCGTATCCGCGCTTGCGCAGCGACCGCCGGCCAGGGAACTTCTCGACATTCCAGAAATCGGCCCAGGTGCGCGGCGGATTGCCTTTATACTTCTCGCGGTTGTAGCCCAGGTTCGTCGCGAACACGTCGGTCGCGCTGTAGTATTTGGTTTTCAGGCTGGCCGGTATCTCCGAATAGTCCGCGCCGCCGGTGTCGATCGGGTCGAGAAGCCCCATCGAGCCCAGCAGATCGCCCTCGGCGAAAGCAAGGTAGACCACGTCCCATTGGTAGGACTTGGTTTCCGTCATCGCCTTGACCTGCGCCGTCGGCGCGGCCGAGCGGGCGACGCTGACGATTTCGACGCCGGTCTGTTTCGTAAACGGCTTGTGGAATGCCTCCTGGAATCCGGTGCTGTACGGGCCCCCAGGATCGGCAACCACGAGGCGCTCGGCCCCCGCCGCGCTACGCCAGATCGCGGGCAAGGCCGAGGCCGAGGCGCCGACGACCACCCGAATCGCCGCCCGCCGCCCGACGCGCCTGACCGCGAACTTTCGCCCCGGCTTGCCCATCTTCACCCTCCCCGCAGCCAAACGGCGCGTCGGTTACTCGCAGAAATCCAAACTAGTCAATAGCTTGATCTTTGCGCGCGGCAACCGTCAAGGCGAAACCGGCCGGCGACCATCGTCCGGGCAGATCGTGCATCGGCGCGCGATACAGAAGGCGGGCTATTCACCCGTAAAGCGGGGCTTGCGCTTTTCGGCGAAGGCGCGAGCACCTTCCGCGGCATCGCGGCTGGTATCGGCGCGGCGGCACGCTGCCGCGATGGCGGAACGCCGTGCCTCGGTGTGGTTCAAGGCGATCGCGGCCAGGCTAGCCTTGAAAGCGGCGACGGATAGCGGCGCGTTCGCGGCCATGGAAGCGGCGATCGCCATCGCCTCGCGCATTGCATCGCCCTCGACTACGCGATCGAACAGCCCCATCGCCTCGGCGCGTCCGGCATCGAAGATCTCGCCCGCATACAGAATGCGCCGGGCATGCGCCAGACCGACCGCGGCCGCCAGACGCTGGCAATGCTCCAGCGAGAAAGCCAGCCCCAGTCTTGCGGCCGGGATGCCGGCGCGCGCGTTCGCGTTGGCAATGCGGAAATCGCAGCACAGTGCAAGCGAGCACCCGCCGCCGACGCAGACACCGTTGATCGCCGCGATCACCGGAACCTCCGCATTCTCGATCGCGGTGTGCGCATCGCGGATTGCTTGGCGATAGGCGGTCGAGGCAGCCTCGTCGCCGCGTACCGCCGCGTAGGCGTTGATGTCGTCCCCCGAGCAGAAATTTCCACCGGCGCCTGTCAGAATTGCGGCCCGCACGGCGCGATCCCCCGCCAGCGAGCGGAAGGCCACCGCAAGCCCGCTCCAGGCATCGCGGTCGCAGGCATTGAGCTTGGCCGGACGGTTCATGGTGACGACCCGGATCGACGGATCGGGCTGGTCGATCAAAATGCTGTTCATGCGATCCCCCGGGGCGCCGATCGTCCGCACTATTCCACGCGCTTGCGGTCGACCCTGTAGCCGGACTTGTCCAAATCGAAGCAGTCATCGACCATGCGCGGCAGTTCGCCCTTTCGGATGCGTTCCGACGGCGTCTTGGGAAACTCGGCGATGAAGGCAATGTAGCGCGGGATCTGGAAATACGGCATGCGCGGTTCGCACCACTTGACCAGATCCAGCGGATCAAGCGCCTTGCCGGGCCGCAACCGCACGAACAATTTCAGGTCATCGTCGCCCAGTCCGCTCGGCACCCCGATCAGCGCCGATTCCAGCACCGCCTCGTGTTCGCCGATCACGCGCTCGACCTCCCAGGCCGAGATGTTCACGCCGCGCCGCCGCATGGAGTCCTTCTTGCGGCCAATGAAATAGAGGTATCCATCCGCGTCGTAGCGGCCGAGATCGCCGGTCTTGAACCAGCCGTCCTGCATCGCGTGGGCGGTCGCCCCCGGATCGCGGAAATAGCCGGCGAAGGCAAGCCCCTCCTCCTTGCCGCGGATAAGGATCTCGCCCACCTCGCCTGCCGGCACGTTGTCGCCGGCATCGTCGCACAGCATCACGTCGTAATAGGGAAGCGGCCGTCCGACCGAACCCAGCCGGCCGTCGGTGTTGATGGTAACGAAATTGGCGATTTCGGAGATGCCGTAGCCCTCGTGAATTGGCACGCCGTAGCGCTGCTCGAATGCCCGCCAGAAGTCCACCGGGCAACCGCCGCCCCATGCCACGCGGACCTTGTGCGCGCGATCCTCTCGCCTCGCGGGCTGCTTCAGCAGGATGGGCAGGATGCCGCCGATGAAATGGATCTGGGTGGCGCCCACCGCGCGGATCTGGTCCCAGTACTGCGAGGCGCTGAAGCGGTCGATCATGTCCAGCGTCACGCGCACCATCAGGGCCGCGATCAGGATGGCGAAGCCGCCGGCGTGGTAGATCGGCTCCCAGTTCAGGAAGACGTCGCCGGGGCGCATATCGGCGAGCGGCCGGTAGGCCACCGGCCCTGCGCGCAGCAGCTTGTCGGTGCGCAGCGCCCCTTTCGGCGCGCCGGTCGTACCCGAGGTGTAGTTGACCGCCAGTACGTCGCTCCAGCGCGGCACGTGCGACGGCGGAGACGCATCGGGATGCGCGAGCAGGCCTTGGTATGTCGACGCCGCGCCGGCAGGATCCGGATGGCCGCGCTGGACGACCAATTCGACGGATGTGCCGGGGAGCAGCGGCGCGAGGAATTCCGCACGCGCATGGTCGACGATGATCGCGCGCGGCGCCGCGTGGCTCAGCATATGCGCAAGCGCTGGACCCTTGAAGTGCGCGTTGATCGACACGCGCACCAGCCCAGCCTTGGCCAGGGCGAACACGGCGACGACATGGTCGGGGTGATGGTCGAGCATCAATCCGACCCGGTCGCCGGGACACAGGCCCAGCGCCGTCAGCCCGTTGGCGACCCGGTTGGCCTGCTCGTCCAGCGCGGCCGCCGTCCACGACCTGCCGTGATAGCGGCAATAGACATGCGTCGGGTAATCGCGCCCCAGGTTCTCGAGCAGCTCCCGGATCGTCGGGCCGTCGCCGACGGACGTGGGCAGAGCGTCATTGGTGTCCACGAAGATGTCTTCCGGCAGAAGCCGCCACGCCGGCTCCTACTTCAATCCATGCCTTCCCGCATAGGCCGAGCGCGAAGGAGACGACCAGCCTTGCAAGGCCGCCGTATCCGGCCGGAAAACCTCGACCTTCAGCGGGTAGCAGGCGGCCTCGTCGCCGGAATGATTGGATCCGCAGTCGCCGCCCGGGCATGCCGACAGGCCACCGAGGAGGTCGATCTCGGCGAAAAACTCGATGAAGTCGCCCGGCCGGACGGGACTTGCCTTCATGAAGTACTGGTTGGTTTCGCGGGTGAAGCCCGTGCACATGAAGACGTTCAGGACATCGTGGACATGCGGCTCGGCGTCGGTCGCGGAAAGTCCGCGCCCCTTCACCAAGGCCCGTGTCAGGTTGGAATGGCAGCAGCAATCGTAGTCGGTCCTCTTGAGAAGCCGGTTCGTATAGGGATCGCAGCGCGTACCGATGACGTCGTGGATGCCGGCGCCGTCCTCGTCGAAGCCGTACCATCCGAGCGTGTCGTGGGTGATGGTCGCAAGCGGCCGCAAATAGGGCATGTTGCTCCACAGCCGGTTGCCCGTCGTCACATGCGTCGCGTGCAGCTGGCGCGTCTTGCCGGAAAAGAATCGTTCCTTCAGGTCGTTGGCGTTCCACAAGTTTAGGTCACCGACCTGCGGCCCCTCGACCGAAACGATGCGGAAGATGTGGCCGGCGGGCACCTCGAAGGTCCTGCCGTCGCGCGGCGGCACCATCACTTCGTCGACCTTTTCGAGGTTGGCGCGCACCCGCTCGTAGAAGCCCGTGTCGATCGGCGGCAGCTTGTCGACCTCGTAGGCGATCACAAAAGGTGCCGCACGACGGCGGTCCGCATCGGCCGGCGCAGAAACAGGGGCGAGAAGCGTCACGGCAATCTCCAGGCTTGGTGGGCACGGCCGGCAATTCCAGGGCGCTGCCCGGGCCGCATCGCACCCACTATACGCGGCCGCGCGCTGCAATCCATAGCAGCGGCCATCGAGGACGCATTGTCAGGCGAAATCGAGTGGGGCGATCGGCCGGCGCAGCTTGCGATACGGGAACTGCCGGTAGTCCGTTGAGCATATGCCGCCGCTGTCGACGTAGATCAGCTTGCCGCCGATCGGCTCGAAATCGGCGCGGAAATGATTCATCGCCTTGCACGCGACGATCCGCTCCTGCTCGGGATGCACCCCGAGGGTGCGAAACTGTTCGCGGTCGTCCACCGCCATCGCCCGGCCGATGACGGCGATGCGCAGGTCGCCGACCTTCAGCAGCATGCAGGGGCCGAGGCTGCCCGGCGAGCCCGTCGCCATCGGCCCCCGGCGCACGTAGTCGCCGTCGGACAGCGTCGCTACTCTGCCGGTCACCGACAATGGCGTGCCGCCGAATCCGGGCTCGAGCGTGCCCCCAAGCACGGTCGTAATCGTGGCGCCGACGCCGGCGGCCCGGCCCATTGCCACGGCCGCCGGGTCGTTGAGAAAGCCGAGGACGGCGCCTGGAAGCTGCGCCTCGACCATGGCCCGAAGCAGCGCGGTGCCATCGCCCGGCGCGCCGCCGGCCGGGCAATCCGTGTAGTCGGCGATCAGCAGGGGCCCGTTGCCGGCCGGGAAGCTCCACGCGATCGCCATCGCCTGGTCGAGCGGCAACAGGTCGATCGTCCGCGCCTGGCGTCGGCGCCAGCCCTCGTCGATCAGACGCTCGGCGGCGTCGACATAGCGCGCGTCATAGCCGTCGGCCGTGATGGCGACGGATGGCCCCGCCTCGGCGATATCGCCCCAGGCATAGCCGGCCTGAAGGCTGGCGCACAGCACCCCGGGGATTGCAGCCTCGACCTCGGCCGCCAGGTTCAGCCACTGCACCATCGGCGCATCGGCCGCGACCGTTCGCCCATCGTCGACCCCGAGCATGGGTCGCCGCGCCAGGGTCACGCGCGGGCGAACCTCGCCGCGCATGGCGCGGTCGAGGATCGTCGCGGCGCGCCAGCCGGTCTCGTACATGTCGATGTGCGGCGTGGTGCGGTAGGCCGTCATGATGCTGGCGTGCCGTGCCATCGCATCGGTGACGTTGGCGTGCATGTCCAGCGTGATCGCGACCGGGAGATCCGGACCGACCAGCGTTCTCACCCGGGCAAGGATCTCGCCCTCCGGATCGTCGGCGCCTTCGGCAATCATGGCCCCGTGCAGGATCAGCAGCACGCCGTCGACCGGCAGCGCAGCCTTTAGGCCAGAAAGGATGATTTCGCTGAAATGCGCGAACGTCCCGGCCGTGACCAGGCCGGACGGCGTGGCCCAGACCGCCAGCGGATGGATGACGGTCCAGCCAAGACGGCCCGCGGCGTCGAACACCGCGCCCCACTCGGTGCGGGTGCCGCGGAAGCGGCGCGGAATGTCGTCGTCGCGCACGTAGTCGCGGTTGCGGAACGCCGTCAGGTCCGTCCGCGAGGACGCGAAGCTGTGGGTTTCGTGCTTGACGGAGGAAGCAAAGACGCGCACCGGACCTTCTTTCCGGGGATCAAGGCGGCCGCGGCCCGTCGCCGCGGCCCCTCAAGGCATTACGGGCGTTTCACTTCCTGTCGATGTTCCATAGGACGAAAACCGGCGCGTCCAGAACGCCGGTCACATCCTTGCGCCAGGCGCTCGGCTGGACCTGCAGCCCGACATTGACGATCGGCACCTCGTCGACCAGCACGGCATGCAGATCGTTCAAGATCGCCTTCTGCTTCACCGGGTCCGTCTCGCGCGTCCAGGCGACGCGCAGCCGCTCGATCTCGCTGCTGCAGGACCAGCCGAACCATGCCTTGTCGCAGCCGCCGCCGATCGCGGAGAAGATCATCGGATTGATTTGCGAGCCTTCCCAACGCGTGTGAAACACGCTCCAGCCGCCCTCGCCGGTCGGATTCTTGTTCGACCTGGTCGACAGCAGCTGGCTCCACGCCATCGCCTTCAACTCGACCGTCATGCCGATCTTGCGCAGCGTCTGCGCGGTCATTTCGGCCGCGACCGACGTGGGGTGGTCGGTCGGCTGCAGGATGACCACCTTCTCGCCCTTGTAACCGGACTCCGCAAGCAATTGCTTGGCTTTTTCCAGGTTCGGCTTGCCGACCTGCATGGCGCCGGCATTGGAATAGCTGCTGGTGCCGCAGTAGAGCAGCGAGTCGCATGCCTTCCAGTAGTCCTTGTCGCCGATGATCGCAGTCATGTAGGAGACCTGGTCGACCGCCGCCAGGAAGGCCTGGCGGACCTTCTTGTTGTTGAACGGCGGCTGCAGATGGTTGGGCCGCGCCAGGATCATCACGCCAAGCTGGTCACGGACCTTCACCACCACGTCCGGGTTGCCCTTCAGCATCGGCAACTGTTCGATGCGCGGCGATTCGATGAAATCGACCTCGCCCGAATTCAGCGCCGCCGCCGCGGTAAGCGGATCCGGCATGTACAGCCATTCGACGCGGTCGACCTTTGCAATCTTCGCGCCCGCCAGCATGCTCGCCGGCTCGCTGCGCGGCACGTAGTCCTTGTTCTTGACGTAGACGACCTTGCTGCCCGGGACCCATTCCTCGCGCGCGAACTTGTAGGGGCCGGATCCGATGGCCTCCTTGATCTGCGTGTTCGGATCGGTCTTCGCCACCGCCTCGGGCATCATGAACGGAGTGACCGACCCGAGCTTCGCCAGATTGTCGAGCAGATTCCCGTACTTCTCCTTCAACTTCCAGGCAAAGCTGTCGCTGCCCGTCGGCTCCAGACTCTCGGTCAGGCTCATCGCCAGGCGGCCTTCGTCGTCCTTGGCGCCCCAGCGCTTGAGCGACTGCACGCAGTCCGCCGCGGTAACCGGGTTGCCGTCATGCCACTTCAAGCCGGGCCGCAGCTTGAACGAGTAGCTCAGACCGTCGCCACTGACCTCGTAGCTGCCGACCATCTGGGGTTGCGCCTTGAAGTTGGCGTCGAGCGCGAACAGCGTGTCGTAGATCATGTACCCGTGCCATGACGTGATGTTCGCCGACGTGACGATGGGATCGAGGATCGACAGCTCGGCGTGCGGCACGACACGCAGCACCTTGTCCGCGGCACCGGCCACGGCGGCGGGCAGAACCAGCGGCAGCGACACCAAACCGGCGGCAACGCCGCGCATCGCGAACGTTCTCAGACGGACGGACACGACCCCCATGACGATATTCCCTTCTGTCTTGATACTCTCGATGCCAGCTGCCTGGATCAGGAAACGCGCAGCAATTGCGCATGATCGTCCAGGAACTGGCCGAACGCTTCGGCGAACGCATCGGTGACAGCATCGGTCATCGGCAGCGACAGCGCAAGCATGCCTCGCGGAGTCATGTACTGCCCGCGCCGCAGCATCTCGAGCTGCAGCAGCTTCAGCCAGGCCGTCGACGCGTGGGCCACCGCGTCCGGCGACCGAACCGGTCCGCGCACGAAGTGGATATTCATCACCGATCCCGTACCGGTAACGCTGACCGGCAGGCCGCGGGACTCGATCGAGCCGTTCAACCGCTCGCGCAGCCGGTCGCCGCGGGCATTGAGATCGGTCGCCGCCGCGGCCGTGAAGACGCGCGACAACCCAGCCGCTCCCGCCGCCATGGTCAGGACGTTGTTGTTGAAGGTTCCGGCATGCGTCAGCGCCTGCGGGTGGTCGGGATCGAAGCGCTCCATGATCGCGCGCTTGCCCCCGAAGCCTCCGAAGCTGAGGCCGCCGCCCAGGTACTTGCCCATCGACATCATGTCCGGCGTTACTCCGAGCTTGCTCTGGAGGCCGCCGGGCGACAGGCGGGAGGTGATCACCTCGTCGAAGGCCAGGATGATGCCGAGCTTGCGCGTTTCCTCGCGCAGTGCCGCGGCGAACGCGGGTTCGGCGGGAATGCAGCCGCCTCCGCCCAGCATCGGCTCCATCACCACGGCTGCGAGCGTGTCCCTGTGCTCGCGGATCAAGGCCACCGTCCGGTCGATGTCGTTATAGTGCCCGAAGACGAACGGGAACGGGATATTCAGCGGCGAGATCCCGTGGCTGAACATCAGCACGCCGCCGTGATAGGCCTCGCGCATCACCATGATCGCGGGCTTGCCCGATACCACGCGCGCCGTGCTCATCAGCATGACGTTCGCTTCGGTGCCGGAATTGCAGAACCGCACCAGGTCGAGCGCGGGAAAGCGTGCGACGAGCAGTTCGCTGAGTTGCGTCTCGTAGCGATTGGGCGCGCCCAGCACGATTCCCTTGTCGAGTGCCTCGACGACGGCCGCGCGGATCACCGGGTCCGAATGCCCGTAAAGGCCGGCGCTGTATTCGCACACGAAGTCGGCGTAGCGGTTTCCGTCATAGTCCCACACAAAGCAACCCTCGCCGCGCTCGAGCGCCACGGGGAACGGCGGGTAATGCAGGATCGTCCGCGTATTGCCGCCGGGCATGCTGCGCTTGGCATCCTCGTGGCGGCTCTGGCTCCGCCGGTTGGTTTGCACGAAGCGCTGCTCCGCGTCGTCGATTGCGCTTTCCAGATCGAGATTGCGTACTGTTGCCATGATCACCCCCAGCGAAATCCGCCGCTCAATACCCCAGGGCCTGTCCATCCGCGCGGCTATCGGCGCCGCCGGTGAAGGTTCCTGCCTGCCAGTCGATCGCGATCATATGCGCCGCGCCGAGCGTCTGCGGCCAGCGTAACGGATTGTGGCCCATCGCCGCCAGGGAAGCCGCGGCTGCATCGGGGATTCCGCGCTCCAGGCGGTAGCCCTCGCCGAAGGCAAAGCCGCGCGGCAGGTCGATCGCCGCCTGCGGGTTCATCGCGTAGTCGACGACGTTCGACAGAATCCAGGCCTGGCCGAAAGGCTGGAAATGGCCGCCGACCATGCCATACAGCAGGACCGGCCGGTCGTTGCGCATTGCCATGGCCGGAATGATCGTGTGGAATGGGCGCTTGCGCGGGCCGACGCAGTTTGGATGCCCTTCCGCGAGCGTAAATCCGGCGGCGCGGTCCTGGAGGACGACGCCCGACTCCGGCGCGGTGATAGCGCTGCCATAGCTCTGATAGACCGAATTGATCATCGATACGGCCGTGCGTTCGCGATCGACCGCGCAGAGGTAGCTGGTATTCGCCGGGCGCGGCGCCGGCAGCGGCAGGTCGGACGCGCGTTCCGGATCGATGGCATCGGAACAGGCCTTCGCAAAGCCAAGCTCCAGGCGCTTCTCGACCAGACGGCGGCTGCGAGGATCGTCGCCCACCACGGCATCGCGTTCCGCATAGGCGCGCTTCGCCGCCTCCGCCAGGGCATGCAGCCGGACCGGCGAAACGGGCTGATCGTCCAGCCAATCGAGCTGATCGAGGATGTTGAGCATAAGCAGCGCCGTGAAGCCTTGCCCCGCGGGCGGGCACTGATGCAAGTCCAGTCCGCGGTACCGGCTTTTGAGGGGGCGGACGTAGCGGGACTCAAACGCGGCGAAATCGTCCAGCGCGTGAAGGCCCCCAAGCTGGCGCAGGTATCCGACCATGTCCTGCGCCACGGGTCCGCGGTAGAAGCCGTCGCGCCCCTCCGCCGCGATCCGGCGCAGCGTCGCGCCAAGCTGCGGCTGGCGGAAGACCCGTCCCGGCGCCGGCGCCTGTCCGCCGGGCAGATGGATGCGTGCCGTGTTGGGATCGAGGGTCAGCCGCGACGCGCACATCGCCCAGTCGAAGGCGACGCGCTCGTGGATCGGATGTCCCTGCTCGGCATAGCGGATGGCGGGGGCCAGCAGCTCGGCCATCGCGCGCGTGCCATGATCGCGCGCCAGGCGGCACCACGCATCGACCGCGCCGGGGACGGTCACGGAGTGCGGCCCTTCGAAGGGCATCGCGCGAAGCCCCAGGCGGCGATAGGCATCGGCCGTGCCCGCCGCGGGCGCCCAGCCGGCGCCGTCCAGCGCGACGATATCGCCGCCGCCCTTCGGGCAGACCAGCGCGAAGCAATCCCCGCCGATGCCCGACTGCTCGGGCTCGACAACGCCAAGCACGGCGGCGGCGGCGATCGCCGCGTCGACCGCGTTGCCTCCGCGTCGCATCATGTCAAGCCCAGCGGCGGTCGCCAGGGGATGGGCGGTGGCGATCATCGCCTCGCCGGCGATCGCCGCCGAACGCCCGGGTCGATGGAAGTCGCGCGTTTGGGAAACGGCCATCGGCGAGACGGTATTACAGGCGGAAGTCGCCGGGCAACCGTGAGCGCGGTGCGACGTTCCGCCGCGGAACGGCGCGCCGCCGCCGGGCGCTGGCCCTGTGCCGGCCGATGGGCTAGAGCTTTGGTCTTGCAATGCAGCGAGGACCGGGTGGGTGCCTACATCGTCCGACGCCTTCTCGCGACCATTCCCGTCATGGCGGTGGTAGCGGTCGTCGTTTTCCTGCTGATCCATCTTTCGCCGGGCGATCCGGCGGCGGTCATCGCCGGCGACACGGCGACACCCGAGCAGATCACCCTGATCCGCGCCCGGCTGGGCCTGGACGAGCCGCTATGGACGCAGTTCGGCATCTGGAGCTGGGCAATTCTGCGCGGCGACCTGGGCGTGTCGATTTTTTCCAACATTCCGGTCGCGACGCTGATCCTGCAGCGAGCGGGCCCGACCCTGGCGCTGGCGACAACGACGATCGCCGTCGCCATCGTCATCGCCGTCGGTGCCGGCGTGCTGTCGGCCTGGAAGTCGGGAACCTGGGTCGACCGCGCCGTCATGGCGATGGCGGTCGCCGGATTTTCGGTTCCGGTGTTCGTGGTCGGCTACGGGCTGATCTTCCTGTTCGCGATGGAATTGAAATGGCTGCCGGTCCAGGGCTACGTGCCGATCGACCGCGGCCTGTGGCCCTGGCTGCGAAACCTGATCCTGCCCAGCATGACGCTGGGCTTCGCCTATGTCGCGCTCATCGCCCGGATGACCCGCGCCACGATGATCGAGGTGCTGAACGAGGACTTCATCCGGACGGCGACGGCCAAGGGCGTGCCCACCGCGCGGATGCTGATCCGACACGGCCTTGCCAACGCGGCGGTGCCCGTGGTCACCGTGATCGGAATCGGCGTCGCCCTGCTGATCGGCGGGGTTGTCATTACCGAAAGCGTCTTCAACATCCCCGGCGTCGGGCGGCTCACGGTGGATGCCATCATGAAACGCGATTTTCCGATGATCCAGGGTGTGATCCTGGTCTTCTCCGCGATCTATGTGCTGATCAATCTGGCGATCGACATCCTTTATACGGTTCTCGATCCGCGCATCCGGTACTAGGGAAGCGCCATGGCCGATGTTTTCGCCGATGCCGAACTTGCCGCCGGTGCAAAGCGCGCTGGATGGCGTGACTTCGTGCGCCGCAATCCGATGATCGTCGCCGGCGCGGGGCTGCTGGGGTTCATGACGCTGCTCGCGCTTGCCGCACCGTGGATTGCCGGCGATCCTCTGGCGATCGAGCCGCTGAACCGGCTGAGACCGCCGTCCGCGGCCAACTGGTTCGGGACCGACCATCTCGGACGCGACGTCTACACCCGCACGATCTACGGGACCCAGATTTCGCTGATGGTCGGTCTTTCGGTAGCGGCGATCAGCATCTCCGTCGGGCTGGCGATCGGCCTCGTCGCCGGCTACGTGCGCTGGCTCGACGGGCCGGTGCTGCGGGTGATGGACGGGCTGATGGCGATTCCGGCAATCCTGCTGGCGATCGGGCTCATCGCGCTCAACAAGGCCAGCGTGGGGATCGTCATCTTCGCCATCGCCGTGCCCGAGATCCCCCGCGTCGTGCGCCTGGTGCGCAGCGTCGTGCTGACGGTGCGCGAGCGGCTATTCGTCGAAGCCGCGATTGCCGGCGGCATGCCGCGTCGCCGGATCGTGGTTCGCCACATTCTGCCCAGCACGATCGCACCGCTCGTCGTCCAGGCGACCTACGTCTGCGGCTCGGCGATCCTGATCGAGGCCGGGCTCAGCTTCCTGGGCGCCGGCACGCCGCCCGAGATTCCGACCTGGGGCAACATGATCGCGAACAGCCGCGTCTATCTGCAACTGGCGCCCTGGGGCCTTTTCTATCCGAGCCTGCTGCTGGCGATCACCGTCCTGGCCGTGAATCTTCTCGGCGACGGCTTGCGCGACCGGCTCGATCCCCAGATAGCCCGCCGCATGTAGCCCTGATGGACGCGATACCCCAGCCGATCCTCGATATCGACGGGTTGAAGACGCGGTTCTTCACGCGCGACGGCGTCGTCCACGCGGTCGACGGGGTCTCCTTCGCGATCCATGCCGGCGAGACCTTGGGCATCGTCGGAGAATCCGGCTGCGGCAAGAGCGTGACGGCGATGTCCATCCTGCGCCTGCTGCCGCCGCGGTCCGGGCGAATCGTCGCCGGCGCAATCCGCTTCCAGGGACGGGATTTGACCGCAATGTCCGACGAGGCGATCCGGGGCATTCGCGGCAATGACATCGCGATGATCTTTCAAGAGCCGATGACCAGCCTGAACCCGGTAATGACGGTGGGCGACCAGATCGCGGAGGCCGTGCGGATTCACCGCCGGGTCGGCTGGTCTGCCGCCCGCGCCAAGGCAGCCGAGATGCTGTCGCTGGTGCGAATCCCCGATGCCGCCACGCTGCTGCGCAGCTACCCGCACCAGCTCTCCGGCGGCATGCGCCAGCGCGTCATGATCGCCATAGCGCTGTCCTGCAGCCCCAAGCTGCTGATTGCCGATGAGCCGACCACGGCCCTGGACGTGACAATCCAGGCGCAGATCCTGCGGCTGATGATCGAACTGAAGCAGCGCACCGGCGCGTCGATCATGCTGATCACCCACGATCTCGGCGTGATTGCGGAGACGGCCCAGCGGGTCATCGTGATGTATGCGGGGCGGATCGTCGAGCAGGCCCGGGTGGCCGACCTGTTCGCGCGGCCGCTGCACCCCTATACGGCGGGCCTGATGAATTCGATGCCGCGCGGCAAGCGCGGCGTGTCAACCCAGCGGCGACACGCGCGGTTGCAGGAGATTCCCGGCATGGTGCCGTCGTTGCGTCACCCCGACCCGGGCTGCGCCTTCGCGCCGCGCTGCGCGCTGGCGGCCGACCGGTGCCGCGCGGAAGCGCCTCCGATGGAGTCCGCCGGCGACGGGCATCTGGTCGCTTGCTGGGAGCGCGCGCGTCTTGCCGCCCGCGGCCAGGCCCCCGCATGATCGCGCCAGCGCTTCTCGACGTCGACGGCCTCGTAAAGCATTTTCCGATTACGCGCGGCCTGTTCGCGCGACGGATCGGCATGGTGCGCGCGGTGGACGGCGTCTCGTTCCGGCTCGATGCCGGCGAGACGCTCTGCATCGTCGGCGAGAGCGGCTGCGGCAAGTCGACGGTCGGCCGCTGCGTGTTGCGGCTGTTGCCGCCCACCGCAGGCCGGATCCGGCTCGAAGGCGTCGATATCAGCGGGCTTGGCGAGGATGCGCTGCGTCCGCACCGCCGCCGGATGCAGATCGTGTTCCAGGACCCCTATGCCTCGCTGAACCCCCGGCTGACCGCCGGCGAGATCGTCGCGGAGCCTCTGGAGAATTTCGGCATTGCAACCGGCGTCGTGCGCCGCGAAAAAGTGGCGGCGCTGCTGGCGCGGGTCGGGCTGCGTCCGGAATCGATGGCGCGCTACCCGTTCGAGTTCTCCGGCGGCCAGCGCCAGCGCCTCGGCCTGGCCCGCGCTCTGGCGCTCGAACCGCGCCTGATCGTCGCCGATGAGCCGGTGTCGGCGTTGGACGTGTCGGTACAGGCGCAGGTATTGAACCTGATGATGGACCTCCAGGAGGAATACGGAGTCGCCTATCTCTTCATCTCGCACGACCTGGGCGTGGTCGAGCACATAGCGGACCGCATTGCGGTGATGTACCTGGGCGAAATGGTCGAGCTGGCAGACAAACCCGCCTTATTCGGCGAGCCTTTGCATCCCTATACCAGGGCATTGCTGGGGGCGGCCCCGATCGCCGATCCCGCCGCACGCCGCGACAGCCCCATTATCGAGGGCGACGTGCCCTCCCCGGCCAACCCGCCGCCGGGCTGCCGGTTCCACACCCGCTGCCCTCACGCGATGCCGCGCTGCCGGACGGAAGCGCCGAAATATGCCGAGATTTCGTCACGGCGCTGGGTCGCCTGCCACCTGCACGCGCCTTGAGAACGCGGCTTCGTCATCCCAGGGCCCGGTGCAGGCGGGCATCGTGCGTCTGGAAATGCCGACCGAACCAGGCGCTCAGCGTGCCACCGAGGTCTGCCTTTCCCGCCGCGTAGTCGCCGGAATCGAACCCTTCCATGATCTCCCTGATCTCGTCCAGCAGCGCTTCGTGGTCTTCCTTGTGCTCGTCGTAGAGCTGGTAGCGGCTATCGCGCATGATCTTCTCCTCGAGCGCGAAATGCGCCGCGATGGCCTCGTGGATCTCGGCAAGGAACGAGGCGATGCGCGGCTCGGGGCTGCCTTCCACCATGGTCTGGTGGAGATGGTTGATCAGCTTGATCAGCTCGCGGTGTTCGTAGTCCACCTCGGCCACGCCGATCGTGAACTGCTGCCGCCATTCCAGCAACGCCATGGATGCCTCCCTCAGCGCAGCACGAAGCCGCCCGCTTCGGTCCGGAAATCGACGACAATATTCTGCCGCGGTTCGATCACTACATCGAACGCCCGCTCGTAGTCGAATCCCTCGGCGCGGTCGCTGTCGCGCAGACGCAGCCCCAGGCGGTGCGGTCCCGGAGCCAGGCCGAAGCGCCGGTAGGCACGCGAGGCGCCGTCGCCCGACAGGCCGCTGGGCGGCAGAATGGCACGGTAGAGCGTCTTGCCGTCGACGTCCATTTCGACCAGCAGCGGCACGCGTTCGCGCGGGCAAGAGCGCGCCACGCGCATGTTCGGCGGCAGCTTGGCGATTTCCTCCGCGCTAAGCTGGCGGCAGCCGCCGCGCTTCTGGCCGCCATGGCTGAAGCTGAGCTTGACCTCGCCGCGATCCGCGGGCGTGTAGGTGTAGCTGGGCGAAGCCGAGAAATAGCCGATCAGCAGGCCGAACGCCCCATAGATCACCGCCTGCCCGGCGTATCGCAGCACGGGGCTCATTCGGCTGGCTCGCGCACGGCGGCCGCGGGTGCCGGCGCCGGGGACGGCAGGGCGTCAAGCTCGCGCCGAAAGCGGGCGATCGCGGCGGACAGGCCCACGATCTCGCCGCTGTCGGCCCATTGGACCCTTAGACGCTCGCGCGGCACCCGCTTGCGCAGGCGCGGATCGCGCTTGCCGTCGATCCGCTCCAGCGTCCAGCGCGTGCCCAGCCGGTTGACGCAGGTGCCCTCGCGGCAGCCCGTCACGAAAACCCCGTCCGCCATCCGGCGGCTCAGCACGTAGTCGATGAAGGACGGCGGCAACGAGCCGATGCAGGGCAGCGAGACGACCGCGACGCCGTCCGCCTCGACCGCGGCGGCCGGAACCGCCTGCGCACAGCCGAAGACCAGTACGGCCGGGCGTGCCGACAGCTTGGCCGCCGCCGCCTGCGTCATTTCGCGCAGCATGCGCAGCGAGAAGTCCGGCATGTCGATGCCGGTCGCCAGTTCCTCGGTGCGCCGGAACGGCATGGAGGTCGGGCAGGCGGCCATGCAGATGCCGCAGGACACGCAGAGCGAGGCGGTGACGGCGGCCTGCTGGACGAACGGGCGCCCGTCGCTGCGCGGCACCATCGCCACCGCGCCGTAGGGGCAGTCCGCCGCGCAGCGTGCGCAGCCGTTGCAATGGTCGAGATCGACCACCGCGGCACTTGCCCTCCGCATGGGCGGCAGCCATGGCGTTGCCAGCAGCGCCAGCGTCACCGCACCGGCCACGCCCCACATGGTCTTGTAGGAGAGCAGTTCGAACAGCGGATACCAAGCCAGGTAGAACCAGTCGAGATGCAGTTGGCCCGGCACCTTGGCCAGGTCGGCCGGCGCATGACTCACGGCGGGATAGGCCAGCGCCAGGGCGAGCATCAAGAGCGTGGTGCCCACCGCCAGCCCCCGCGGCGGATTGATGCGAGGCTTGGTGATTCGCTGGAGATGCAGCCAGAGCACGAACAGAAGGATCAGCGGGATCGCAATGTGCAGGAAGATCAGCAGGGTGAAGAACCGGTCGTCCAGGCTGTCGCGGGCGAGGAAATTGCGCGCGATGGGCTCGCCGAAGATCGGCAGCGTGTCGAGCCACTCGGTCGTCGCGATCGCGATGTACTGCGCCAGCTCGTCCCACACCAGCCAGTAGCCGGTGATGCCCGAAGCATAGACCAGCCAGAGCACCGGCACGCCGGTGATCCACGAGAACCATCGCACGCCGCGGAGCCGGTCATAGGCGAACTCGCGCGCCAGATGCAGCAGCATCATGACGACGAGCGCATCCGATGCGTAGCGATGGAAGCTCCGCATCACGCCGCCGAGATACCACTGGACATGCGTCAACCGCTCGATCGAGGCGTAGACCCGCTCGACGCCGGTATCGAAACCGATATAGAGGTAGATGCCGCTGACCGCGACAATCCAATAGTAGAAGAACCCCAGCGCGCCGAGGTTGTGAAACGGGTTCCATGCCGACCCGAAAGCGCGGTCGAAGGTGCGTTCCAAGGCGGCGAACGCGGACCGCAGGAGGCGCTTGATCTGTCCCACTATCGGCCTCGAGACTGGTATAGACGCGAACGCTCGTTCAGGCTTGCTGGGCGCGCAGGCGCAGCCAGTTCCGCACAAGCACCCAGCCCGTTCCCGCAAGCGAAACCAGGCCGGCCAGTGCCCCGACGAAGATGGCGTAGCTGAAGCGGTAGCGATCCTGCGTCGGATCATAGACCGTACACAACAGACGCAGCCGGTCCCACCATGTCGACGGCTCGGTGAACCGCGCCGGCCGGCCGTAGACGAGCTGCTTCAGCGGCTCGACCACCGCCGAACTCTTGAAATCGGAACCGTAGACCTGCCAGTAGACCTGGCCCTGGGCGTCCACGATGGTCGTCTGCGCCACGTGGTCGAACCCGCGCGGCGACCGTACGAAGGTGAAGCCGACGTCGCGCGCCAGGGAATCGATGGCCGCCGCGCTGCCGCTGAGGAAGGTCCAGCCCGGCTGGTCCAGCCCCTGGCTCTTGGCGAAGGCGTGCATGCGCTCCGGCGTGTCGACCCCGGCTTCGAAGCCGACCACCGCGACCTGGAAACTGTCGCGTGGCAGTGCCTGGCGCGCGACCGCCACGGCATGCAGCAGGCTCTGCGCGATCAGCGGGCAGGTGTGGTAGCAGCCGGTGTAGATCAGCGGCAGGATCAGCGGCCTGCCGCGCAGCGCGGCCAGCGTGACGGTGCGGCCGTGGTGGTCGACGAATTCATTGTCAGCCAGGGCGCGCCCCACGGCCGCAGCACTGACCGACAGCGCGGCGCGCTCGTCCAAACGGCCATTGCCGTCGACCGGCGCGCCGGCGGCGGAAAATGCCGTTGCGCAGGCCGCCGCGACCGCAAGCGCGCGGAACACGCTCACAGCGCCTCCAGCAAGACGCCGAGGATGACCGACATCAGCTGCGCCAGCGAGCCGAAAAAGGCGCCGAGCGCGAACTTCCGGCTGGGCGTGGCCGCCAGCCGAAGGCAGAGCGCAACGAACAGGATGCCGCCCGGTATCACGCATCCAAGGTAGCGCAGGCCGAGACCGAACATCGCCGGCAGAAACGAAACGATCACCAGCACCAGGGCGTGCGCCAGGATGACCCGCGCTGCCGCGCCGGGCGGCAGGACGACCGGCAGCATCGGCACGCCGGCCGCCGCGTAGTCGTCGCGCCGCGCGAGCGCAAGGCTCCAGAAATGCGGCGGTGTCCACAGGAACAGGATCATCGCGAGGGAGACCGGCAGCGGCGAGGGAAGCGGATCGACGATCGCCGCGCCGGCCAGGACCGCGAAGCTCCCGGCCAGCCCGCCGACGACGATGTTCCACGGCGTCCGGCGCTTCAGCCACACCGTGTAGACGAGCCCGTAGACGGCGGCGCCGAGGAAAACATAGGTGGCGGCCGCCCAGCCCAGCGTGGCCGCCAGCGCGGTGCCCGCCAAGAGCAGGCCAGCCATCGCCGCCAGGCACCACGGGCCCGCCGCGATCTTTCCCGCAACGAACGGCCTTGCCCGCGTGCGCGACATGCGCGCGTCCAGGTCGCGCTCGAAGTACTGGTTGAACGCGCCGGCCGCGCCGGAGCACAGCAGCACCGCGAGCACGAGGGTCAGCACGCGCCACGCCGGCTGCGACGGTCCCGGCACGATCGCCATCCCGGCCACGGCGCTGAGCGCGATCGCAGCGCCGATCCGCAGCTTGAGCACGTTCACGACATCGCCGAGGCCGATCGCCATCACTCGCCTCCCGCCGGCCCGCCGCGCCTCACCGCAGCGGCCACACCGACGCCAGGTACTTCCAGTTGACGTAGTAATAGAGGACGAAGGATACGAAGAAGACCGTGACCAGCACCATCGTGCCGGGCAGCTTCAACGTCGCCTCGCCGCCATAGCTGGCGATCGGCGACGCCATCGGCGGCACGGCAGGCCTGGCGGCCGGCGCGGGGGCGTCCTTGCGCTTGCCGAAGAGGATCGATCCGACAACGACGACGACATACGCAAGACCGCCAAGCGCCGCCAAAATCGCGCAGATGCCGTTCAGACCCATCATCAGGAAGGCGCCGGCCGGCACGTCGAAGGAAAGCCGGGCGTCGGTGAACGTGATGTCCCAGTGACGCCGCGCCACGCCCAGCGTGCCGGCGCCCATCATGAACAGCGATATGCCGGCAACGCCGATGCCGAAGAGGTAGGGCTGCCACTGCGCCAGGCGCGGCAGCACCAGTTCGCGCCGGAAGATCAGCGGCACCACCAGGTAGGTCATGGCCATGAAGGCGAGCGTGGTGCCGGCGACGACGGTGCCATGGAAATGGCCAGGGACGTACAGCGTGTTGTGCATCAGAATGTTGAGCTGCTCGGTGCCCAGGATCACGCCCGTGATCCCGCCCAGGAAGCCGAACATGACCAGCGACAGGAACATCCCGGCGAAGGCCGGATTGCCCCAGGGCGCCTTGCGCAGCCATTCGAACATGCCGTTGGTGTAGCCTTTGCGGCGCTGCGCCGCCTCGATCGAGCCGGGAACCGTCAGCCCGTGGATCATGCTGCCGAGCACCGCGAGGTACATGGCGTAGCTGGTGTTGAAGATCTTCCATTCCGAGCTGATGCCCGGTTCGACCAGCAGATGATGGGCCGAGGCGAGCTGCAGGAATAGGATGTATAGGAAGAAGGCCGTACGGCTGACCTTCTCGGAAAGCGGCTTGGCGCCCAGCACGATCGCCGCGATCGCGTACCAGACGGCCACATGCGCGGAGACGTTGATCTGCTGCGAGGAATGGCCCATGCCCCACCACACGACCTTGTAGGTCAGCGGATCGATGTGGCTGATGAGGCCGATGGACCACAGGAAGGTCGGCACCAGGATGATGGCGCCGCAGGCGATCGTGAAGACGGCGATGATCGCCGCCGTCAGCGCCCCGAAGGTCACCAGCGGAATCGATCCCTGGTAGGTACGCTCGTCCTTGGCGACGACCAGCGTGCCGAAGAACACGAACACGCCGATCAGTGCGCCCACCGCGAACAGGATCAGGCCGAGATAGAAATGCGGCGCCGCCTTCATCGGCGGGTAGGACGTGAACATCACCGAGGATTCGCCCTGCAGCACGGCGACGTTCGCCATCACCGCGCCAACCAGCATCAGGACGAAAGCGAGCCAGGCCATCTTCGGCGCAGCAAGCCGCGAGCCGAGCAGGATCGCGGAAGCGAAGTACAGTACCGCCATCTCGAAGAAGATGATCCAGAACAGCAGCACATCCGCGCCGTGCGCGGTCAACGCCAGATAGAACCATTCCGCCGGCAGCAGATGGACGGCCGGCCAGCGGGTCAGCGCGACGCTGAGGCCGAACAATCCGCCGATCGCCAGGAACACCACGGCTGCCACGGCATTCGCCTTGATCAGCGCCTGGGCCGGCAGATGCACTTTCAGGCCGGTATCCGGGCAGATACGGAACTCAGCTTGCGTAGCCATGTTGGCGTCCCCCGCCTACTTCTTGTCGACGACATAGATGCGGCCGATCATCGTGTGATGGCCGATACCGCAGAATTCGTTGCAGACGACGGTGAACTGGCCCGTCGTATCCGGCGTCACCGTCAACACCATCTCGTAGCCCGGATGGATCTGCAGATTCACGTTAGCCGGCTGCAGCGAGAACCCGTGCTGCCAGTCGAGCGACGAGATGTGCAGCCGGTAGCTCTGGCCCTTCTCCAGCTCGAGGATCGGCCACCATTCCCACAGCCGCGCCAACATGTAGGCGTCGCCGCCCGGCGGCGGACGCACGACCGGGATCCCGGTATCGCCCTCCTCGCGGACCTTGTATTTCTCGGCGGCCGCCTCGGTGCGCGCCAGGTGCATGTCCGGCGTGATTCGGTAGGCCTCGTTCGACAGGTTCTGCTTGCCGACGAAATGCCAGGCCACCATCGTGCCAAACATCACGAGGCCCCAAAGGAACGCGACCGCGATCCAGACCAGCTCGGTGCGTTCGACCGGCTCGTTCCACCAGATCATCTGTTTGGGCGGATGTATTGCCATTGGCTGTTGTCCCCCTCGATTCCGTTCAGTGCCGCCGGATCATTTCGCGATCGGGATCTGCGCCAGTTCCATCACGGCCCAGAGCACGTAGAAGACCGTCGGCACCGTGACGCCGATGAACAAAAGCAGAAACGGATTGTCGAGGATTCGCTGCATGACCGGCGGGCGCGACTCGCCCCCGTGCGTCGACTCTTCCCGGGCGGGATCGGACATGGCTTACCTCCGACGACTTTCCTGGCGAAAATTAGGTCGCGGCGCTCCCGCGTGGCCTTGACGATGGTCAAGTGCCGGTGTGCATAAGCAGATGCTGTAGGATCGAGAACACGGACACGGCAAGGACCAGCAGGATGACGAAGAACAGGGCCGTCCTGTTCGTGAAACGGCGCCCGGCCAGCTGCTCGCACCGATCGACCAGCCAGTCGGACAGGAGATACAAGGCGATGCCCACCACCGCGAAATAGAGCACTTCCATCTTGCCCTACCCCGCGATGGTGGTTGACGCCGGTTTCACTTGGCGGCCTTCAGGTACTCGATGACGGCCTTGCGTTCCTGCTCGTTCTTGACCCCGTTGAAGATCATCTTGTTGCCCGGCATGGCCGCCTTCGGGTCGGTCAGATAGACCTCCAGGAATTTCTCGTCGAGCACAGCGCCCGATTTCGAGTTTGCGTCGGAGTACTTGAAGCCCGCCACCTGGCCAGCGGTGCGGCCGACGACACCGTGCAGGCTGGGTCCGACGCGGTTTTTGCCCGCTTCGACCGTGTGACAGGTCGCGCAGTGCTTCTTGAAGGCCTTCTCCCCGGCCTCGTCGGCACGCACGCCGGCCGACGCGAGCGCAAAGGAGGCAAGGACGGCTGCGGCAGCAGTCAAAGACACGAGATTCACGACAGGACTCCTTTCGTTGATTGCACAGAAGAAACGGGCGACCTTGCGTCGCTAATCCGCGCCAGGACGCCATCGTGCCGCAGGGCGAATGCTTCTGCGGTGCCGATGGCGGCCCGGGCGCGGCGGAGCATCGCCGGCAGGTCGGTGGCCGGCGTGACGAAGAACGCGGTGGACAGCGCGTCGGCGGCGGTCGCCGTGTCGGCCACGACCGCCAGCGCTTCGACATGGTTCGCGCAGGCGCCGTTCTGCGGAACGAACAGATGATGGAAACGACGCCGCGGCTCGAACGGCGTCGCATAGCCGGCCGAGGTGGCGATCGCACGATCGCGCAGCGGCACGGATAGCGCGGGAACCCCCTTGGCATCGGGCACGGCGACGGTCCAGGGCGCGCCGTCCGCCCGCAAGCCGATCGCGGCGACCTCGCCCATCTCGACCAGGGTCGAATCGATGCCGCCCTCGCGCAGCCGGTTGACCACGCGGTCCGTGATGTAGCCCTGGGCGATGCCGTTCAGCGTCATCGCCATGCCCGGCTTCGCGAAAGCGATGCGGCGAGGTTCGATTTCGACAGCGCGGTAGTCGACACGGCTGCAGGCGGCGGCGAGCGCTCCTGGCGCCGGCCCCCGCGCGTCGTCCGGACGCGCCGCGAAGTGATCGGCATAGAGTTGCCACAGCGGCTGAACCGTCGCGTCGAACGCCCCATCGGTCAGCGCACTCCAATCCCGCGCGGTCGTCGCCAGTGCCTGGAAATCCCGCGAGGGATAGTCGAGAAAACCGTCGCGGTTGAGACGGGCGAGTTCGGAGTCCTGGCGATACAGGCTGAACGCCGACTCCAGGCGGCGCAGCTCGGCGACACAGCCCTCGACAAGCAGGCGTGCGGCATCGGGATCCGGCAGGCAGAGCTGGATGCGGGCCGTCGTGCCCAGCGCATCGCCCTGCCACTCCCAGGTCGGCACGGCACCCGTCCGGCCGGGCAGCAGCGGCATCGCGCCGGCCGCACCCAGCACCGTCAGAACCCGGCGGCGCGAGAACAGGCGGGCGGTCATGGCGCGGGAGCCGCCGGCGGCACCGGCGGACGCGCGGTGCCCCGCGCCTCGCGCCGCTGGCGGCGGGCGATCAGCGGCGGGCAGGTATTGGCGTCGTAGTAGAGAAGCTGGCAGTTCAGGCAGTAGACGCATTCGTTCGGATTGATCCGGCCGTCCGGGTGAATCGCCTGGACGGGACAGCGCGCCGCGCAAACCTGGCACTCCGTCCCGCACTGCTTCTTGCGTTTCAACCATTCGAACAGCCGCAGCCGGGCGGGGATCGCCAGGCCGGCGCCAAGCGGGCATAGATAGCGGCAGAACATCCGCTCGAGCACGAGACCGGAGGCGACCAGCGCCAGCACGTAGAGGACGAAGGGCCAGGGCCGCATGAACCGCAGGGCAATGGCGGTCTTGAACGGCTCGATCTCGGCTACGGCCAGGGCCTGTTCGGTGAAATTGAGCGACAGCGCGAAAATGACCAGGAAGAACACGTATTTCAGCGCCGCCAGGCGCTCGTGCACCACGAACGTCAAGCGGATCGCGGGCAGCTTCAACCAGCGGCCCAAGCGGTAGGCAAGGTCCTGCAGGGCGCCGAACGGGCAGAGCCAGCCGCAGAAGACGCCGCGGCCCCAGAACAGCAGCGCGACCGCCGTGAAGCTCCAGAGCAGGAACACCAGCGGCTCGAGAAGAAAGAAGTCCCAGCGGAAACCGGTCAGCAGTGCGTGGGCAAATGTCAGCACGTTGACGACCGATAGCTGCGCCGAAGCATACCAGCCCAGCCAGGCGATCGTGAAGACAAGGAACCCGACCCGCAACCGGCGGTAGAGGACGGGGAGCTTCGCCAAGCGCTCCTGCAGCACGAGAATGCCGGTCAGCGCCAGCAGCGCCAGCACGCATGCGGCAATGCGTCCGGCGCGGGCCCGCCACAGGTCCTGCCACAGGGCAGGCGCGATCTCGGCCGTGGGTTCGACCGTGCGCAGGAATCGCGCAGGCAGCCGGTAATCGACGCCGAACACCGCCGGCGGTCGCTGGACATCGGCGCTATCGACCAGCAGTTCGAGCCGCCATGGCGCCGCCGCGTCGAAACCGCTGCCGGCGGGCAAGATGAAGGCGCCAATCTCCCGAAACTCCGGCATCCCGGGCGCGAGATTCGCGAGCCGCCGATGCCGGGCAGCCTCCGGCACGAAGGTGTTCTCGCCCTGCACGATACGGATGCGATCGAAGCGGCCGCTGCGGGCGAACCCCGTGCCCTTGAAGGAATAGAGCCCGTTGGCCGCCACCAGGATCGCACAGTCGCCATCGGCAAGATCGGCGACCAACCCGTTGTAGGGGCCGTCGCCCAGCAGATTGCGCCCGATGCCGGCCGGCGACAGCACGGCCGTGTAGAGGTCGACGAACAGCACCTCGGCCGGCGGCGCGGCATCGGGCCCCACGCGGCGCGCGACATCGGCGCCGATCAGGCGAAGCTGCGCGATCGCGCCCTCGGCCTGCAGCGCCGTCCAGTCCCGCGGCTCGAACCGGTCCAGATCGAGCCGGCCCGCGCTGCTGCCGACGCCCGCAAACCCGCGCGAACGAGCGACGGCGCGTGCCGAGCGCAGGATGGCCTCGCGCAGCAGCAGGCTGGTCACGGTTGCCCCGGCGATCGTGTCGGGCTGGCCGACGGCCGGCTCTTTGGCCGTGACGCGAAATTCCGCCTGGATCGGCAGGCCGCGATGCCCGGCGACGTAGCGGTGCAGCGCGGCCTCGTCGATACCCAGCACCAGAATGGGTTCCTGGTGGCGCACCAGCCGGGCACCCGCAATCTTGCCATCCAGCGTCAGTCCCACGGCCAGGTCGATGGGCTTGCCCGAATAGCCGAGCGACCCGATCACGGACTGGGTGGAGAAGACATAGCCGATCGGTCCGGCGCTGCCGAACACCGTCGCCGCAGGCGGGTTGCCTTCCATCGGGCCGGCACGCTCGGCGCCCGGAAATATTTCGCGCAGCAGATCGGGCGCCATATCCGCGCCGGCTTGGCCACCCCCGAGAAGAAGGGCGGCGAGGAACCATGCGATGTGAAACCAGCGTGGCACGCGCGCTCGCCGCCTGTCGGTCGCCTTGGGCACTTTGGAGTTGATTAGGCCGCTGGCTGCTGCCCGGCCTTGACCTTCGTCAATTGACGCTCAGTGACTGGTGCCTTCGGAGCGCGTTATCTTATTGAAAACATTGTATTTACCAGATGGTTTCTTCATCGGCAACCGTTTCACCTCGGCAAAGGTCTCGGCGTCGATCACCACCAGGGCGCCGTCCTGCTCCGCGATGCTGACCAGCGCGTATCGCCCGTCGCGGCTAAACTCGACATGCGAGGCGGCCTGGCCGGGGGACGGGCGCAGGGTCCGCACCACGGCCAAGCTCTGCTTGTCGATGATCTGCAGCGCATCCTTGTCGCGGCTGAAGCCGGCATCGACCCACGCATAGCGCGTGTTCTCGTGGCTGCGCAGGAAGAAGCCGGGACCGAGCGTCGCGATGCGGTCGATCAGACGCCAGCTTTTCATGTCGACGATGCTGACGGCGCCTTCCTTGAGGTTGGGCGACGCCATCACCATGACGCCGTCGCGCGTCCAGGTGATGCCCGAGCCCAGATGCGGCAGGCCCGGCATGGGCACTTCGGCGATCTCTCGGCCGACATCGAGGTTCACCACGACAGCCTTGCCGCCGTCGCGCGCGGATCCCAGAAGGTTGCGATAGGCGGGATCGAAGAAGAAGTCGTCCAAGGGCTGCGACAGCGCGATGCGCCGGATCGGAAATGGGCCCTTCTCGGCCATTCCTTCGATCATGCCCGGCTCGTGACTGTGCACCAGTCCGGCGTAGACCGGCGGCGGCTTGTCCAGCCAGGAGATCTCCCACAGCTCGGGAATATCCTTCAAGGCCACGATGAAGCTGTTGCGCGGCTGGGCCTGGTAGACCGCCGAAACGCGCGAGCTGGACTTGCCGGAACGGTCGCGCGCCTCGATCACCCTGATCGGCCGCAGATCGTCGGCGGACAGCAGCACCGCCGTATGCGGCAGGTAGTTGCCGACGATCACCACCCGTCCGTCGGCCGAAATCGCAAGATTGCGCGTGTTGATGCCCGCGCGGATCTCGGCGACGACATCGAGCGCGTAGAGATCGTATTTGGTGATCCAGCCGTCGCGCGAGGCGAAATAGACGAAACGGCCGTCGGGCGAGAATTTCGGGCCACCGTGCAGCGCGAACCGGCTGGAAAACCGCGCGATCGGCTCCAGGCGGTCACCGTCCAGCACGGTGACGTGGCTGTCCCCCGCCTCGACCACGATAAAAAGATTGAGCGGATCGGCCGCATAGGACGGTCTCGCCGGCAGGGTATCGCCCGCCCGGGCGATGACGTGCGTTCGATCCATCTCCTCGCGCCCCCAGCGCGGCGTTTCCGCCAGGGGGGCGCGGACATAGGCCGCAAGCGCCTCGATCTCCGCGCGGCCGAGCCGGTCGCCGAAGGGCGGCATCTGCGTCTGGGAGCGCCCTTCGCCGATCACGGCCACCGCTTCGGCGGGGCGCAACCGCGCGAGCGTGTCGGGAATCAGCGCCGGCCCGGTGCCGCCCAGGCGGTCGGCGCCGTGGCACTGGGCGCAGTTCTCGACGAACAGCCGTGCCGCGTCCGGCGCGGGCTGGGCCGCAGCCGGCATCGCCCATGACGCTGCCAGGACGGCTGCGAAGGCCAGAATCACTGCGGCGCGGCTCGTCACGCCGCGCTCCGCCGCGGCTTCGCGAAGGGCGTGACGGCAAGCCGTTCGCCCTGCGCGGTCACGCCGATTTCCTCGTCCGTCAGATAGCAGCCAGGATCCTCGCCCCAGGCGTCGCCGGTGAGCTGAAACACGCGCACGCGCGTGTTGCCGTTGCAGATGTCGCGATGCGCGCACGCGCCGCAGCGACCGCCGACCTTGCGCGGACGCTCGCGCAGGCCGCGGAGGATCGGATCGGAAAGGTCGGACCAGATTTCCGAGAACGGCCGTTCTCGCACGTTGCCCAGGTTGTAGTGCCACCACATCGTGTCGGGATGGACGTTGCCCAGGTTGTCGATGTTGGCGACGCCGCAGCCCGAGCTGTTGCCCCCCCACTGCACCAGCTTTGCGCGGACATGAGAGGCGCGCTCGGGGAAACGGCTTTCGACCCATCGCAGGAAATAGACGCCGTCGGCGTCGTTGTTTCCGGTCACGAATTCGCGCTTGCGGCCGGCGCGAAGCGCGGCGAGGCAGCGTTCGAACAGCAGGTCGAGCGCACGACGCGAGGCGTCGTGGTGCGCGTCGTCCGCACGGTTGCGGTTGCCGCGACCGGCGTAGTTCAGGTGCGACAGGTAGAACTTGTCGAGGTCCTCCGCCTCCATCAGGTCCAGCAGCAGCGGCAGTTCCTGCTGGTTGTCCGCGGTCATGGTGAAGCGCAGGCCGACCTTGATGCCGCGCCGGTGGCAATGGCGGATCCCGGCCAGGGCCCGGTCGAAGGTGCCCGCGCGCCGCCGGAACTTGTCATGCGTCGCGCCGATCCCGTCGAGGCTGACGCCCACATAGTCGTAGCCGACCGCCGCGATCCGGTCGGCCATCGCCTCGTCGATCAGCGCGCCGTTCGACGAGAGGCCGACGTAGAAGCCCATTTCCTTGGCGCGGCGCGAGATGTCGAAGATGTCGGGTCGGAGCAGCGGCTCGCCGCCCGACAGGATGAGCACCGGGACACCGAAGCGCCGCAGGTCGCACATCACCTCCTCGACCTCCGCGCGCGACAACTCGCCTGCGTAGTCGCGGTCGCCGGACAACGAGTAGCAGTGCTTGCACGCCAGATTGCAGCGCCGGATCAGGTTCCAGATCACCACCGGTCCCGGCGGCTGCCGGCGCGCGCGCAGCGGCGTCGGTTCCAGCACTTCATGCATCATCTGGGTTATGCGAAACATCGCGGCGCTCCTACCCGGCCAGCCTTAGTCCGGTCTTCTTCAGAATGCGCGTGGAATAGAGGATGTCCTGCGCCCGCGCGGCGGAACCCAACAGCGCGCCGATCGTCCCAGCCTTCTCCTCGACCTCGGCACGGTCCTTGGCATGCACCATGGCGAACAGATTGTAAGGCCAGAGCGGCGGGCGGCGCGGCCGCCGGTAGCAATGCGTCACGAACTCAAGCGCTCCAACGGCGGCGCCCAGCGCGTCGACCCGCTCGTCCTGCACGTCCCACACGGTCATGCCGTTGGCGCGATAGCCCAGCGCATAATGGTTCGGCACCGCGCCGATGCGACGGATCGCGCCCCGCGCCTGCAGCGACTTGATCCGCGCCATCGCCTCGTCCGGCGCGATCCCCAGCGATGCCGCGACCGCATGATACGGACGCGGCACCAGCGGCAAGCCGGCTTGCAAGGCGCGGACGAGCCGCCGATCCAGGTCGTCGAGAAAGGTTTCGCTCATGCGACCAGCCTCAGGCCGATGAAGTACTCGGCCTCCTTCGGCATGGCATGGACCTTCAGCCCGGTCGCGGTCTCGATCCGCGACACCGCGTCCGCGATGCCGTCCGGTCGCTCGGTTGCCAGCACGAACCACATGTTCAGTCGGTGCGCGCGCTCGTAGTTGTGCGCGACCGCGGGCATCGCGTTGACGATCGCCGCGACCGCCGCGTAGCGCGCCGGAGGCACCTGCATGGCGCAGAGGCAGAACGCGCCGCCCATCCGCTCGGCATCGAACAGGGGGCCGAAGCGGCTCAACGTTCCGTCCGCCAGCAGCCGCTCGAGGCGCGCGATCAGATCGGCTTCGGCGATGCCAAGCTCCGCCGCCGCCGCCGCGTAGGGACGCTCGACGACCGGGAATCCGCCCTGCAGCGCGTTCACGATGCGGCGGTCGAGGTCGTCCATGACGCCTCCGACGGCGACGCGCTCCAGGCCGCCTGGCCGTACTGCGCGCCGCGCTGCTTGTAGCGCCGCCGGCTGAACAGCACGGCCTGCGGTGCATCGCGCAGTCCGAGCTCCGCCGCCAGCCCGGCGATCTGCGCCATCACGGCGCCGCGGTCGGTGCCGTGGATCATCGCAAACAGATTGTACGGCCAGTGCGGCAGGGCGCGGCGACGGCGATAGCAGAGCGTGACGAACGGAACCGCCGCCATCCGCCGCCCGATCTCGTCGACCCGATCATCGGCAACGTCCCACACCGCCATCGCGTTCGCCCGGTAGCCAAGCTCGCGGTGCCGCACCACCAGCCCGAGCCGCTTGATCGCGCCCGCTTCCTTCAGCGCGCGCAAGCGCGCGACTACCCGGTCCTCGTCAATGCCGAGTCTCGCCGCCAGCACGGCGAAGGGCCGCGAAACGAGCGGCAATCCGTCCGCCGCCTCGACGAGCAGCGCGCGATCGCGTTCGCTCAATTCCATGACACGTCGAACCCAAGGTCGATGCGGTAGGCCCGCTCCAGGGGCAGGTCGAGCACCGCAAGCCCGGTGTGGCGTTCGATCCGCGCCAGCACGTCATCGACACGGCGACGGTCAGCCGCCGTCACCACGAACCACAGGTTCAGCCGGTGCTCGCGCTCGTAGTTGTGGTTGACCTCGGGATAGGCGCTGACATGCGCGGCGACGTCGTCCAGCCGTTCCTCGGGAACCTCCATCGCCGCGAGGGTGCTGGCGCCGAGCACGCCGGGCGGCACCACCGCGCCGACGCGGCTCAGCGATCCGTCGCCGACCATGTCGCCCAGCACCGCCAGCACCTGCACCTCGGTGCCGCCGGTCGCGCGCGCCATGGCGTCGAACGGGCGCGGCTCCAGTGGCATGTCGCGCTGGAAGCGGTCGATCAGGTCGCGGGCGAGGCGCGGCAGCGGCTTCATCGTGCGCCTCAGTAGCCGAGTCGGCCGGCACGGGCGGTGAAGAAGATGCCGCTCGGCTTGTCCGCGGGGATGCTCGCCTTCCGCTCCAGACGCCGGGTGTCATATATGTCCACACGGTCGGCATCGCGCACCGACAGCCAGACCTGCTCGCCGCGCGGCGTGAACTCCAGGTGCAACACCGCCGGACCGGGCTTGAGCGTGGCGACGATGGCGCGCGACGGTACGTCGATCACCTGTACCGTGTCATTGCGCGGATGGGCGAAATTGACCCAGACCTGTCGCCCGTCCGGCCGCGCGACGACGAACACCGGTTGGCCGTGGACCGCGATGCGCCCGACCTCGCGCCAGTCGGACATCGACACCACCAGCACCTCGTGCCGGCCCACGGCGGGCAGGAAGGCGAGATCGCCGACGCTGGCCCAGCCTTCGAGATGCGGCATCTTGTAGACCGGCAGCGGCTCCTCGCCGCGCCCATAGCCGTCGAGGATGCGACGCACCCCCGCCTGCGGACGCCAAAGGTCGAGCAGCGCCGCCCCGTCCTCGCCGAACAGCCCCGCGACGTAGTGCCGCCCGTCGGGCGTGATCATTCCGTCGTAAGGGAGCCGGCCGACGTCCCGGTACCGGGACACCAAGGGCGCGCGCGGATTGGTGATGTCCGCGGTCCAGATTTCGCCGGCATCGTAGAGCGCGAACGCCAGCATGCTGTCCGGCGCATCGACCAGGCCCACCACTTTCGACTTCCGGCCGTCGGCCGCCGTCGCGTCGATGTCGGCCAGCGGCGACAGGTCGGCCGAATCGAACAGACGGACGCCGCCCGGCTCGTAGTTGGACACCGCGACGACGCGCCCATCCTGGGAGATGGCGCCGCCGATGCTGTTGCCGGCCTGCACCACGCGCTTGTCGATCTCTCCGCGCAGCAGGTCGAGCTTGGTCAGGCCCCCGTCGCGGCCGAATACATAGGCGAACCGCCCGTCGCGCGAGAAGACGGCGGAGGCGTGCGACAGGTCGCCCAGGCCCTCGATCGTGTAGAGGCGCGACAGCGTTGTCGTCTCGATCACCGCCACGCGCCCCGCCGCGCGTTCGATGACGATCCCGAGGTCGCCGGTGCCGCGCATGACGCCGCGGGGCGATTCGGCCAGCGCCGACGTCGCCGTCAGCAGCGCTACGGCCGCGAGTGCCGCCAATGCCATCCGTCTCACCGCTACCTCCCGCGCATGCGATCGACCAGCCAGCGCGCATCCTCGCGCGTCAGCTCGGAGCCCCAGGGCGCCATCGGCGTGCCGCGCCGGCCGAGCAGGATGGTGTCGATCAAGAAATCGTCGTCGCGATCGGACAGCGCCGTCGCCGACAGTGCAGGCCCAAGCCCCCCGCGGCGCGTCAATCCGTGGCACGAGCCGCAATCGTGGTCGAGCAGATGACGAAGTTCGACCTGGCGCTGCGGGGTCAGCAACTCGCCAGCCGGCGCCGGCTGGGCGCCCGACAGGCCCGCCAACGCCAACAGGACCGTCAGCGCGTCACGCCACCACGAGCCGCGGCGCATGGTAGTGCTCCGGCGAGGCGTTCGCCGCGCGCAACTCGGCCAGTCCGGCGCCGAACGCCACCACCGAGCCGATGATGACAAGGACCGGGGATTCCAGTCCTTCGGCGGCAATCCGCTCGGCGATCGTCTCGACGGTCGCATGGCAAATGCGCTGGCGGGGCGTGGTGCCCTCGGCTATCGCCGCCGCCGGCGTGCCTGCCGGCAGGCCCGCCCCGATCAAACGGGCGCAGATGATCGGCAGGTTCGCCAAGCCCATGTAGACGACCAGGGTCGTCTGCGAGTCGGCCAGCCCCTCCCAATCGAGGTCAAGCTCGTCCTCCTCGCGGCAATGGCCGGTCACGTAGCGGACACCGGTCGCCAGGCCGCGATGCGTGAGGGGAATGCCGAACGCGGCGCCGCAACCCGAGGCGGAGGTGATGCCGGGCACAACCTCGAACGGGATGCCGAGGCGGGCCAGATGAAGCGCCTCCTCGCTGCCGCGGCCGAAAACGAAGGGATCCCCGCCCTTCAGCCGCACGACGCGCTTCCCGGCGCGCGCAAGATCGGCCAGCAGCGCGTTGATCTGGTCCTGCGGGACGGCGTGGCAGCCGGGCATCTTGCCGACGTAGAGCCGCGTGGTGCCGCGCGGCACGCGCCCGAGTATCTCGGGCGATACCAGGCGGTCATAGACCACCACGTCGGCCTCGCCGATCATCCTGAAGGCCCTAAGGGTGAGGAGTTCCGGATCGCCCGGTCCTGCGCCGACGAATTGCACACACCCCCGCTTCACCGACTTCTCCTGCTCACCGTTGCGGACCGCGATGGGGCGGCGGCGTCCGTGGCCGCCGCCCCTAGCCGGACTCAGTAGATGTCCTTCTGGGTGTTGTTGACGTTGAACTTGCCGGTCGGCGTGATCAGCCGCGGATCCTTGATCACCGCCTTAAGCTTGCGGGTCTTGTCGTCGACCACGACGATCGCCGATTCCTGGTTCTTGGCGTTCCACACCGAGAACCAAACCTCGGTCCCATCCTTGTTGTATTCGGGATGGACGACGCGGCGGACACCCTGGCTGATTCCCGACCACTCGGCGATCGGCAGCACCTGGGGTTCCTTGTCCAGGTTGTTGAGGTCGAACACCGCGACCGACGAGGCGATGCTCGGCTCGGGGTTGAGCGGCGTGTCGACCCACAGGTTCTTGCTGACGGGGTGGGTCTTGATGAACAGCGAACCGCCGCCCTGGCCCGACAGGGTCTGCACGACCTTCCAGGCGAACTGCGGGTGCTTCTCGGGATCGGTTCCGATCAGCGAGATCGAGTCGTCGCCCAGGTGCCCCGTGGCCCAGACCGGCCCGAACTTCGGATGGACGAAGTTGGCGCCGCGGCCGGGATGCGGGGTCTTGCCCACCTTGATGAGCGCCGTCAGCTTGCGGTCCTTCAGGTCGACCACCGCCACCGTGTCGCGGGCGTTGGCGGCCACGAGGAAGTACCGCTTGGTGCTGTCGAACCCGCCGTCGTGCAGGAAGCGCTCGGATTCGATCTCGGTGATCTGCAGGTTCTTCAGGTCGCTGTAGTTGACGAGCTGGATCTTGCCCGTCTCCTTCACGTTCACCACGAACTCGGGGTGATAGTGCGAGGCGACGATCGAGGCCACGCGGGGTTCGGGATGGTATTCCTTCGGATCGACGGTCATGCCGCGCGTCGACTCGACCGTCATCGGCTCCAGCGTATCGCCGTTCATCACGACGAACTGCGGCGGCCAGTAGGAGCCGGCGATCGCCAGCTTGTCCTCGAAGCCTTTCATCTTGGACGTATCGACCGAGCGCGCCTCACGGCCGATCTTGATTTCGGCGACGGTGTCCGGATTGGCCATCCACAGGTCGATCAGGTTGATCTTGGCGTCGCGGCCGATGACGAAGAGATAGCGGCCGGATGCCGACAGGCGCGAGATGTGAACCGCGTAGCCGGTCTTGATGATGCCGACGATCTTCTTGGTGCCGCCGTCGATCAGCGCGATCTCGCCAGTGTCGCGCAGCGTCACCGAGACCAGGTTGTCGAGGTCGAAGTTGTTCTGCTTGGTCTTGGGCCGCTTGTCGGGCGCGACGACGACCTTCCAGCTCTGCTTGATCTCCGCCATGCCGAATTCCGGCGGCGTCGGCGGTTCGTTCAGCAGGTATTTGACCATCGTGTCGATCTGCTTTTCGGTCAGATCGCCCGAGGTGCCCCAGTTCGGCATGCCGGCCGGCGAGCCGTACGTCATGAAATTCTTCAGGTGCTCGGCGCCCAGCTCGCGCGTGATCTTCGTGGTCAGGGGCTTGCCGGTCGCGCCCTTGCGCAGCACGCCGTGGCAGCCGGCGCAGCGCTCGAAATAGATCTGCTTCGATTCGTTGAACTCGGCCTCGGTCAGCGTCGGGATGCCCGGCTGGGCACCGGGCTGGTCGGTCGGGATCTGCTTCAGCACGTCAAGGCTGGGCTGGTACTGGCCGCCCGGCGTGGTCTGGTGCCCTGGCTGCGGCTTTTGCTGCGCGATGGCGGCAGGTGCCGCCCAGGCAAATACGGCCGCCAGCACCGCGCTGGCAGCGACCCGACGATACAGAAAGGCCCGAGACTTCATTGAGGTTCTCCCCAGTTCGCACTCTAGGCTCTGGGGTAGCACCGGCCGGTAAAACCCTACCTTGATGATGGTCAAGCCGCGAACGGCTGTGCACGGTGACGCTCAAGCCACCACGCCCGCGCCATCGCATCGGCCAGGGCGGGGGTCCCGGCGCGGCCGAGCAGGTGCAGCGCCACGGCCGCCGTAGCGGTCACGCAGGCCTCGCCGGCCGGGTCGCTCAGGGTTCCGGTCCATAGGCCGACCAGGCGCCGCGAATCGAGCGGTTGATCCTCGGCGGGAAACGGTCCTTCCAGCACGGCGGGAAAAGCCGTCTCCGCGGCGACGCCGTCGCGCAGCAGGAACGCATCGCAAGGTTTCTCCGGCCGCCGTTCGGCCTCTCCACCCTCGCCCTTGAACACGGCCAGGTTGGGCTGGCCGAGCCGAGCGGCGGCGGCGCGGTGCACCGTGCGGTAGGACGGATGGGCGACGCCGATCATCTGGTACGGCGCGGCGAAAGGATTGAGCTGGCGCAGCGCGGTGTTGAAGGGAGAACGAACGCCGAGGATCTTCCGCAGGCCAAGCAATGCGCTCAGCCGGGGCTGCATGCATTCGAGCGGCAAATAGGCAATGGCGCGCCGTTTCAGACAGGCAGCGGCATCGCCAAGGCTCGCGGCGCGGGGGATGTCGAGCAGGTCCAGAACCGACTCCGCGTGAAGTCGGTCCGAACCGGGCTCGGCGCTGCCATGGAGGAGGATGCGCACGCCGCGACCGGAGAGCAATCGCGCCGCGAGCAGGAACCATGGCAGCCGGCGCGCCTTGCCGGCATAGCTCGGCCAATCGAGGTCGGCGAACGCGCCGGCCGGCCGCACGAGGGCCTCCCGCGCCGCGCGGACGATGCCGGCAATTTCTTCCGGCGATTCGGTCTTCACGCGCAGGAGGCAGAGAAAGGCGCCGAGCTGGATAGGCTCGACCTGGTCCGCCAGGATCATTCGGCCGGCCGCGAGCGCCTCGTCCTCGGTTAGGCTGCGGGAAAGATTGGGGCCTTTCCCGAGAATGCGGATATAGGCGGCGAAGGGATGCTCGCTCATGCCGGTCTCAGGACGCGTTGGAGGACGACGGCCGCGCCGCCGCGGCCCCCCGATGGCCGCCCGTCCACCGCAGCCCGAGGGCGAGGTCGGCGATCAAGTCAGCCACATCCGGCGCCGAAGGCGGCAGCGTCGCATACCAGATACGCTTTCCATCGATCGGCCATGGCCCGGCGATCCGGTCGTCGCCTCCCGCCAAACTGCCGCCGAGCCCGAACAACGCCGGCACGTCCCGGATGGCGTGGCGCGCATCGCTGAACAGGACGGGGGCCACCACGGCATCGCGCGTTCGCACCTGCCCATGCCAAGCGGACGCCAGAGGCGCACACTGCAAGTATAGCGCGCGAACGGCCGCGAAATGCGGGCGCAGCGCCCGGGCGAGCCTGGCCGCGGCGTCATCGGGGAGGCCGGGAGCGCGCGGGCTGCCATGCCCGATTGCCAGAAAAGTAGCGCCGCCTGTCTCGATCCCGGCTACCCGGGCCAGCTGGCGGGTGCGCGCGGCGAGCGTTGCGACATAGCCCGGCTGCAGTCCAAGCGCCTGGATTTGCTGAACTTCGATCTGCGGCCAGCGCTCGCGGGCGGCCGCGATCTTGGTGGCCACCAGCGATTTCGTGTAGTGCCCTTCGGCGGCGAACATCGGTACCACGCAGATGGGTCCCGCGACGGCGAGGCGTTGCAGCGCTCGCTCCAGCGGCATTCCGCCGCGGACATAGGCCGTGGCCACCGCGGCGAACTCTGGCCGGCCGCGCAACCGGTCCCCTAGTCGCTCGATCGAGGCGCAGGAATCTTCAATATTTTCAGAGCCATGGCCGACAAGCAGCACGGCCGGGCGGCACGGATTCCGGCCCCGGTCAACGATTCTGTCGGATCGCCACCCCGCGCCAGACACGCAAACGCTCCCTTCGATCGACCGGTCGAGGGTTGCCGCAATCGAAACGCATGCGCCTTGACGAACGTCAATTGAAGGCAACCCGATCCATGCCAACGTGCCGGCCGGCAATCGCTGGATAGCCATGGGCGGACTGGTCTACGCAGAACCCGAATCGGACGTTCTGGCGCGGTTGAAACACATCGCGCCATTCGTCGCTCTGCGCACGGAGGACATGCTGAGCCTGCTGGCCGCGGCCCGCCCGGCGGTCGCAACGCCGGGCACGGTACTGCCATCGAGCGGACCCGCCGGGAAAGTCCTTTATGTCCTGCTGGAGGGCAGCGTCTGCCTGATGCGTGGCCTGCCGAAGGGACAGCGCTGCCTGGTCGAGATTTGCGATGCCCCATGCCTGATCGGCGAAATCGCCCTTTTCGAGGAGCAGGCGACCCCGCCGGAGGCCGAAGTTTTGCATCGCGCGATCCTGGTGGAGTTGCCGGCGGAAACCGTCCGCCACTGCTTCCGCAACAGCCCAGCCGCGCATCTTCGCATGCTTGGATACATGTCGGCGCGGCTCAAACGCCTAATCGCCCAGATCACGACCCTGAAGCTGATGACCGGGCCGCAGCGCCTGGCCCATTTTCTGCTGGCATTGGCCGAGCGGGGTTCCAACGGGCGCGCGCTGCGCCTGCCCTTCGAGAAGCGTACCGTGGCCGCCCTGCTGGGAATGACGCCCGAGAGCCTGTCGCGGGCATTCCGGCGCCTGCTCCAGCTTGGGGTGCGCAGCGGGCCCGGAGGCGACGTCGCCATCGACGATCTTGAACGGTTGCGTCAATTCATCGAAGCTGAGACGCCCAGTTGAGCCCTCGGACCGCGCACACCCATGGAACGCCGTACAGGCCAGGCAGCAGTGGCCCACCAAGGCCTTTTGCCGCACGATCTGGAGATCGTGCGCTCGATCCACATGTTCGACGGGCTGGAACCCAGGGTGGTCGACCGGCTGGTCGACCACGCGATCGCGGAGGATTTCGATAGCGACCGGCTGCTTTTCTCGGCCGGCGACCCGGCCGACCGCTTCTATATCGTGCTGGCTGGGCGGGTGCGCCTGTTCGCCCTGACGGCACAGGGCAAGCAGACGACGATTTCGTTCATCGAAGCCGGCTTCAGCTTCGCCGAAGGGGCCATCTTCGGCATGCGGTTCCTTCCGGTGAACGCCGAGGCCGCAGCCGGAACGCGCCTGGCGCGGATCCCCCGCGATCCTTTCGTTGCGAACCTGATGGCTGACCCCGAACTGCCGTTCAAGATGCTGGCTGCGTTGGCGCGGTGGCAGGCGCGCCTGATCGACGTGGTGACGGAATTGAAGATGCGCTCGCCCAGCCAGCGCTTCGCCGCCGTCCTTTTATCCCTGACCGACCGCGTCAGCGGCCCGGCCGACGTGCCGCTGCCGATCAGCAAGTCGGCGCTCGCCAACCGCATCGGCATCGCGCCCGAGAGCCTTTCGCGCGTATTCGTTCGCATGCAGGACCTGGGGGTCACGGTGGACGGGCCGGTGGTTCGGATCAACGATGTGACGATGCTGCGCGAACACTGCCTGCAGGAAGGCGACGCGGCCTAGCGTAGATGCTGCCTGCGACGCGCGCCTTCGGCGTCGATGGGATGAGCTGCGCTCAATCCTCGATCTTCAGGCGATAGCCCACGCCGGGCTCCGTCAAGATGCATTGCGGTCGGGTCGGGTCGGCTTCGAGCTTGTGCCGGAGCTGCCCGACATAGACGCGCAGGTATTGCGTATCCTGCGTATGGGCGGGCCCCCAGACCTCGCGCAGCAGATGCCGGTGCGTCAGCACCTTGCCGGCATGAATGACGAGCTGCCGGAGCAGATCGTACTCCCGGGGGGACAGCTTCACTTCCTGGCCGTCGCGCGTCACCACCCGCCGCGCCAGATCGATCCGCAGCGACCCTAGCGTGAATACCGGCTCCGCGCCCTGCTCCTGCAGGCGATGGCGCAGCGCGGCGCGCAACCGCGCGAGCAGCTCGTTCATCCCGAAAGGCTTCGTCACGTAGTCGTCCGCGCCCTGGTCCAGGGCCGCGACCTTCGCCGCCTCGTCGCCGCGCGCCGACAGCACGACGATCGGCATTTTCGACCATTCGCGCACGCGCATGATGATCTCGCCGCCGTCCATGTCGGGAAGGCCGAGGTCGAGGATCAGCACGTCGGGCTTTGCCATGGTCGCCATGCGCAGCGCGGCATTGCCGGACTCCGCCTCGATCACGTCGTAGCCGTGCACGGACAGGCTCGTCTTCAGGAACCGCCGGATCTGCGGTTCGTCATCGACCACCAGCAGGCGGATCGGCGCGGCCGTCATGCGCGGGCCTCGCTCGGCTCCAGCGGGGCCGGCTGCGGCTCGAGCGGGAAGCGCAGGGTAAAGCGCATCCCGCGGCCATCCGCGATCGGGCATTGCGCCTCGATCGTCCCGCCCATGGCCTCGGTCAGCCCTTTGCAGATCGACAGGCCCAGGCCGGTGCCCGCGACGGTACGGTCCCGGCGCTGGATGCGGAAGAACTTGTCGAACAACCGCGGCAGAAGCGCGGGCGGCACGCCGTCGCCGTCGTCCACGACGCTGATGCAAAGCGCCGCACCTTCGACGCCAGCGGACACTTCGATCCTGCGGGCGTTGGCGGCATGCTTGGCCGCGTTGTCGAGCAGGTTCGCCAGCACCGTCTCCAGCAGCACGAAATCGCCGCGCAGCAGCGGCAGATCGCTGGGAATGGTGCGGACGAAGCCCCGGTCGCCCAGCCGCCCGGCGACGCGACGGGCGGCGGTATCCACCACCTCCGCCACCTGCAGCCATTCGCGCTTGGGCTTGATCGCGCCGGCCTCGAGGCGCGTGATGTCCAGAAGGTTCACGACGAAGCGGTCAAGCCGCTCGGCCTCCTCCTGGATGGTCGCCAGCAATTCTCCGCGCGCCTCGGCGTCGAACTGACCGGGATCGCGCCGCAGCGCCGTCACCGACCCCAGGATCGAGGTCAGCGGCGTGCGCAGGTCGTGCGAGATCGACGACAGCAGCGCCGCCCGGAAGCGTTCCGTTTCCGCCAGCGTTTCCGCAAGCGCGACCTTGCGCGCGAACTCGATGCGCTCCACCGCCACCGCCGCCTGGTCGAGCATCGCGTCGAGCGTCTGCGCCAGGTCCGTCGGCAGGGCTTCCGGGGCGCCGGCAATGCCGAACACGCCGACCGCGCCCGCCCCGGCGCGCAATGGCCGGAAATGCCAATGCGCCGAGGGCAGGGTCCCGGTGTGCGCGCCGGCCGGCTCGGCATTCTTGAAGGCCCAGTTCGCGGCACCCTTGTCGCCCGCCGCGATCCGGTCGTCGGGCGGCCAGGAATAGCGGATCTCCAGCTCGCCGTTCTGCGGCAACAGCATCATCGCCGCGCGGCCGCTGAGCCGGTGCGCCTGCAACACGACGGCGTGCAGCAGCTCGTCCGACGTCTTGGCTTTGCCTAGCCGGCGGGCGAAATCGTAGAGGGTCTGCAGCGCGGCCATGCGCGCCCGCGCGCCCGACATCTGGTCCCGCACCCGGCCGGCGAGCGTGCCGGTGGTGGCGGCGACGATCAGGAACACGGCCAGCGCCAGCACATCGTGCCAGTGCAGCACGCTGAGCGTGAAATAGGGTTCCGTGTAGAAGTAGTTGTACGCGAGAGAAGCAAGCACCGCCGACAACAATGCCGCCGACAGCCCATGCCGCACCGCGTTCAGCAGGACGACGGCCAGGAACAGCATGCCCACGTTTGGCAGGCTGCGCAGGTCGGGCACCGCCACCCCAAGCAGGACGACACCGCCGATGCCAAGTACGGCGGTAACCACCGCGGAAAGATGCGGCAGGGCGTCAACGGGCCGGCGCCGCGCCGCCTTGGCCGGTCGCGGCGGGGTGACGACGTGGATGGCGATGCCGTCGCTGCCGTCGGCCAGCGCATCGGCCAGCGACCGGCGGAGCCAGCGCGCGAATCCCCGGTCCCGCGGCCGTCCGACGATAATCTGCGTTATGTTGTTGCGGCGCGCAAAGTTCAAGATCTCCGCCGCGACATCGGCACCTACAAGCCGCGCCGTGCGGCTTTCCAGCCGCTCGGCCAGGCCCAGCGCGGCTTCGACATCGCGCTGCGATCCGGTCGTTCCGCGCTCGACATGCAGCGCGACCCAGGGCGCCTTCAGCTGGTCGGCCAGCCGGCGGCCGGCGCGCACCAGGAAACCCGCGAGCGGGTCGTTGCCCACGCAGACCATCAATCGCTCGCCCGCAGGCCATGGCCCGGCGATCGCGTGGCTGCGCATGTAGCCGACCATCTCGTCGTCGACCCGCTCGGCCACGCGCCGCAGCGCCATTTCACGCAACGCGCTCAGATTCCCGGGCCGGAAAAAGCTTTCGCGCGCCCGCTCGGCCAGATACGGCACGTAGACCTTGCCTTCCTGCAGGCGCTTCAGCAGATCCTCGGGGGTAAGGTCGATCAGCTCGACCTCGTTCGCCGCTTCCAGCACCCGGTCCGGCAGGGTCTCGCGCACCCGCACATGGGTGATGCGCGCCACGATGTCGTTCAGGCTTTCCAGGTGCTGGATGTTGAGCGTGGCGTAGACGTCGATGCCGGCCTTCAGCAACTCGTCGACGTCCATGTAGCGCTTGGGATGCCGGCTGCCCTCGGCATTGGTATGTGCCAGTTCATCGACCAAGAGAAGGCCCGGCCGGCGCGCGAGCGCGGCGTCGAGGTCGAACTCCTCCAGCAGATGGCCCTGATAGGCGATGCGCTTGCGGGGAAGCACCTCAAGCCCTTCGACCAACGCGGCGGTTTCCTGGCGCCCATGCGTCTCGACCAGGCCGACCACGACGTCGGTCCCGTCCGCCTTGCGACGCCGCGCGGCCTCGAGCATCGCATAGGTCTTGCCCACGCCGGGCGCCGCGCCCAGGAAGACCTTGAGACGGCCGCGACCTTCCTTCGCCGCCTCGACCAGCAGGGCGTCGGGTGACGGACGCAGTTCCGATTCGTGTCGGTCCTCGGTCATGGTCGGCGCGGGATTCTAGGCCGTTCCGGCGCGGAATGCAGCTAACGCGCGGGCAAGGCGTCCAGGGCCAGATTCAATTGCAGCACGTTGACGCGCGGCTCGCCCAGCAGGGCGAAGGTCCGGCCCTCGGTATTGCTCGCGACGAGCTGGCGGACGCGATCCTGGGAAAGGCCGCGAGCCTTGGCCACGCGCGGCACCTGGAAGGCGGCGGCGGCCGGCGTGATATCGGGATCGAGCCCGCTGGCAGACGCGGTGACCAGGTCGACCGGGACAAGGGCGGACGGATTCTCGGCCTTCAGCTTAGCCACCGCCGACGTCACCCGCTCGACCAGCCCCTTCGAGGTCGGACCCAGGTTGGAGCCGCCGGAATTGGCGGCGTTGTAGGGCGCCTCGACCGTCTTGCTGGCGTCCTCAGGGTCCGGCGCCAACGTCGCGGAGGGCCGGCCATGGAAGTATTTCGGCTCCGCGAAGGCCTGGCCGATCATGCTGGAACCGATCACCTTGCCGTCCTTCTCGATCAGGCTGCCATTCGCCTGGTAGGGGAAGACGGACTGCGCAATCCCCGTCATGCCGAGCGGATAGGCAAGTCCCGCGATGGCGGTCATGACCAACAGCATGACGATGGCGGGGCGGATCTGGCTGAGCATGGGCGACACTCCTCAGGCAAGGCCGGCGGTGGAAACCAGCACGTCGATGATCTTGATGCCGATGAACGGCACGACGATGCCGCCGATGCCGTAGATCAGCAGGTTCCGGCGCAGCACCGCGGCGGCGCCCACCGGGCGGTACCGCACTCCCCTGAGCGCCAGCGGGATCAGCGCGACGATGATCAGCGCGTTGAAGATGATCGCCGACAGGATGGCGCTGTGCGGCGAGGCGAGCGCCATGATGTTGAGCGCCTGGAGCTGCGGATAGAAGGCCAGGAACATCGCCGGAATGATGGCGAAATACTTGGCGACGTCGTTGGCGATCGAGAAGGTGGTCAGCGCGCCGCGGGTCATCAGCAGCTGCTTGCCAATCTCGACGATCTCGATGAGCTTGGTGGGGTCGCTGTCGAGATCGACCATGTTGCCGGCCTCGCGCGC
>JADZDN010000037.1 GCA_020851015.1 Alphaproteobacteria bacterium
CAGCCGGCAGCCGTGGCGGCGGCCCAATTCCAGGAAATCGTAGGACTGCAGCACCAGGTAGTTGAACTCGAGGAAGGTCAGCGGCTGCTCGCGCTCCAGGCGCAGCTTCACGCTGTCGAAGCTCAGCATGCGGTTGACCGAGAAGTGCCGGCCGACCTCGCGCAGGAACGGGATGTAGCTGAGCTTGTCCAGCCAGTCGGCGTTGTTGACCATAATCGCGTCGGTCGGGCCGTCGCCGAAGGCGAGGAACTTGTCGAAGATGCGCCTGATGCCGGCGATATTGCGGTCGATCTCCGCGTCGGTCAGAAGCTTGCGCGCCTCGTCCTTGCCCGACGGATCGCCGACCTTGGTGGTGCCGCCGCCCATCAGCACGATCGGCTTGTGGCCGTGGCGCTGCAGCAACCGCAGCAGCATGATCTGCAGCAGGCTGCCCACGTGCAGGCTGTCGGCCGTCGCGTCGAAGCCGATATAGGCCGGCACCGCGCCCTCGACGGCAAGGGCGTTGAGCCCCTCCTCGTCGGTGCAGGCATCGATCATCCCGCGGGCGCGGGCGGCGGCGACGAATTCGGCGCGGGCGGCCATGATTTGGCTCCGGGTCGGGCATTTGCTATAAGGCCGCGTGGTTTACCGCAGGGCCGGGTGTTTCTCAACCTCCCCCATGGATCGCGAGGGGCAGGGGTGACGGACGCCGTCTGGTGCATCGGGATGATGAGCGGCACGTCGCTCGACGGGATCGACGCGGCGCTGCTGCGCGGCGACGGCGCGGAGCGCATCGAAACCGGTCCCGCCATCACCGTGGCCTATGACGATGCGTTCCAAGCGCGGCTGCGCGGCGTGCTGGGCGGCGCGGGCGACGTGCCGTCCGTGGAGCGCGAGCTGACCTTGCGCCATGCCGAGGCCGCCCGGCGTCTGCTGGGGCAGGCCGGCATGCGCGCCGCCGACATCGCGCTGATCGGCTTCCACGGCCAGACCATCCTGCACGCGCCCGACCAGGGCCGGACCTGGCAGATCGGCGACGGGGCGCTGCTGGCGGCCGAGACGGGCATCGACGTGGTGTGCGACTTCCGCTCGGCCGATGTCGCCGCGGGCGGCCAGGGCGCGCCGCTGGTGCCGCTCTATCACGCCGCTCTGGCGGCACGGCTGGAACGGCCGCTCGTGGTGCTCAATATCGGCGGCGTCGCCAACGTGACCTGGATCGGTGCGGGGCAGGATGCCGACGGCAATCCCCGGCTGCTCGCCTTCGATACCGGGCCCGGCAACGCCCCGATCGACGACTGGGCCCTGCGCCATATCGGCAAGGCCGTGGACCGCGACGGGGCGCTCGCGCGGGCCGGACGGGTCGACCAGGCGGTGCTGGCCCGGCTGCTCGACAATCCCTATTTCGCCGCCCGGCCGCCGAAATCGCTCGACCGCGACGCGTTCGACCTGTCGCCGATGGCGGGCCTTAGCGCCGCCGCCGGCGCCGCCACGCTGACGGCGTTCACCGCAGCGTCGGTCGCGCTGGCGGAGCGCCATTTTCCCGCGCCGCCGCGGCGCTGGATCGTGGCCGGCGGCGGCCGCCACAACCCCGCCCTGCTGGCGGCGCTGCGCGAGCGGCTGTCGGCCCCGGTCGAAACGGCGGAAACGGTGGGATGGGACGGCGACGCGCTCGAGGCCCAGGCCTTCGCCCACCTGGCCCTGCGTTCCGTGAAGGGGCTGGCGCTCAGCCTGCCGACCACGACGGGGGTGGCCCGGCCCACGACCGGGGGCCGGCTCTACCGCGCGCCGGGACGCGCCTAGCGGCCGGACGCGGCCTTCTTCGGCGGTGGCTGCTGCTTTTCGGGCTGCAAACGCTGGGTCAGGTACTCGGTCACGATCTCGGCGAGCTGTTCCATCTGGTCGGCGAAGAAGTGGTTGGCGCCGTCCGCCACCTTGAACTGGATGTGGATGTCCTTCTGGTGCTTCAGCTTGTCGACCAGCTTCTGCACCGCCTCCTGCGGCACCACGTCGTCGCTGTTGCCATGCACGATCAGGCCCGAGGCCGGGCAGGGCGCCAGGAAGGTGAAATCGAACAGGTTCGCCGGCGGGGCGACCGAGATGAAGCCGCTGATCTCGGGCCGGCGCATCAGCAGCTGCATGCTGATCCAGGCACCGAACGAGAAGCCGGCGATCCAGCAGCCCCGGGCGTTGGGGTTGTAGGTCTGCAGCCAGTCCAGGGCCGAGGCGGCGTCGCTGAGCTCGCCCTCGCCGCGATTGAACGTGCCCTGGCTGCGCCCAACGCCGCGGAAATTGAACCGCAGGGTCGAGAACCCCAGCCGGGCGAAGGTATGGAACAAGGTATAGACGACCTTGTTGTTCATCGTCCCCCCATATTGGGGGTGGGGGTGCAGGATCAGCGCGATCGGCGCGCTGGGGTCCTTGCTGTGCTGGTAGCGGCCTTCCAGCCGGCCGACGGGTCCGTTAATGATGATATCGGGCATGGTGCACTCGCTGCTGGGCCGGAGCCGGGACGGCAATTCCTGCCTTATCCGATTGTTTTAGTAGGGCTTCACGCCCACGCGCTTCTGCCATTCGCCAAACAAACTTGACCCATCTAGTAGGAGAACCTATATCTCCTTTCATGGCTTGCTGACCAGCCCGGCGGGACCCGGGGCTTGCCAGCGGGCGGAATGGGGCGCCGCCGGTGCCGGCCTCTATATCATAGTGATGGGCTATGGTTTTCAAGCGACTTCGCGAGGAAATCGACGGTGCGATGCGGCGCGATCCGGCCGCCCGTTCGCGGTTGGAAGTGGCGCTGCTCTACCCCAGCGTCCATGCGGTTCTCCTTCACCGGCTCGCCAACAGGCTTTGGCGCCGGAACTGGAAGTTCCTCGGCCGCGCGATCTCGCAATTCGCGCGCAGCCTGACCGGCATCGAGATTCATCCCGGCGCCACGATCGGCGAGCGCTTCTTCATCGACCACGGCATGGGCGTCGTGATCGGCGAGACCGCCGAGATCGGCGACGACGTGATGCTCTATCACGGCGTCACGCTGGGCGGTACGTCGCTGAGGCAAGGCAAGCGCCACCCGACCCTGGAGAGCGGCGTCATTGTCGGCGCCGGCGCGAAGATCCTGGGACCGATCACGATCGGCGCCAACGCGCGGATCGGGGCCAATGCGGTGGTGGTCAAGGACGTGCCGGCCGCCGCGACGGCGATCGGCATCGCCGCCCGCGTGGTGCCGCCGCGCGAGCAGCGCGGCGAGTTCGTCGCGTACGGCACCCCCACCGCCGATCTGCCCGACCCCGTGGCCCGCGCCATCGGCGGACTGGTGGACCAGATCGGCCGGCTGTCGGCGCGCATTACCGAGCTGGAGAACGAGGCCGGGCCCGGCGATGGGGTTGCGGCAAGCCGCGCCCAAGGCGACGGCGCGGGTGATGATGATCGCATCGCCAAGCTGCCGATCAGAACCCGCGGCTGAGCACGCAGGCCCTGGCGGCTGCGAAGTACGGAAGGAACAGGACAATGAAGCTGAGCACCAAGGGACGGTACGCTGTGATGGCGATGGTCGACCTGACGCGCAACAGCAACGGCAGTCCGGTGGCGCTGGCGGATATCGCCGAGCGCCAGGAAATTTCGCTCTCCTATCTGGAGCAGCTTTTCGCCAAGCTGCGCCGCGGCGGGCTGGTGCGCAGCGTGCGCGGGCCGGGCGGCGGCTATCTGCTGGCCCATGCGGCCGACGGCACGCGCATCTCCGACATCATCCTCGCGGTGGACGAGCCGATCCGCGCCACGCGCTGCGCGCCGGGTTCGCCCTCGGGCTGCCGGTCGAACAAGAGCCGGTGCCTGACCCATGACCTGTGGGAAGAACTCGGCAACCAGATCCATCTCTATCTCAGCTCGGTGACGCTGGCCGACGTGTGCGCGCGGCGCATCCTCGGCACCAGCGGCGTGATTGGCCAACCGCCCGAGCACCAGCCGCCCGAACAGCAGCAGCACCAGCCGGCCGCCGAGGCGCCGGTCGCCGCCGCGGTGGCGGCACAGTAGCGGACGCCACGGGACCGACGCGATGACCCGCTCGACGGCACAGCCGGTCTATCTCGACCACAACGCGTCGGCACCAATGCTGCCGGCGGTCGTGGCCGCGATGGCCGAGGCCCTTGCCGAGCCCGGCAATCCGTCGTCGGTCCACGGCTTCGGCCGCGCGGCGCGCCAGCGGATCGACGCCGCGCGGCGGGCGGTGGCGCGGCTGGTCGGCGCGGCGGAGCAGGAGGTCGTCTTCACCTCGGGCGGTACCGAGGCCAACAACCTGGCGCTTGAAGGCGTCGCGGCGGATCGCATCGTGGTTTCGGCGATCGAGCACGACAGCGTGCTGCGCGCGGCGCCGGAGGCCGAGCGAATCCCGGTGACGGACGACGGCGTGGTCGACCTCGATGCGCTGGACGCCATGCTCGCGCGCGGTGGCGGCGCGCTGGTCTCGATCATGCTCGCCAACAACGAGACCGGCGTGATCCAGCCGGTGGCCGAGGCAGCGGCGATGGCGCACCGCCATGGCGCGGTGATCCATTGCGACGCCATCCAGGCTGCCGGCCGCATGGCGGTGGATGTCGGGGCGCTGGGCGTGGACCTGCTGAGCCTTTCGGCCCATAAGCTCGGCGGCCCCCTGGGGGTCGGCGCGCTGGTGGTGCGTTCGGGCGTCGCGCTGGCGCCGATGCTGCGCGGCGGCGGCCAGGAGCGCTGGCGGCGGGCGGGCACCGAGAATGTCCCGGGCATCGTCGGCTTCGGCGTCGCGGCCGGGGCCGCGGGCGATGCGGCCGGCCGGATGGAAACGCTGGCGGCGTGGCGCGACGATATCGAGCGCCAGGTCCGTGACATCGCGCCGGATGCCCCCATCTATGGAAGAGGGGCCGCGCGGCTCGCGAATACGAGTTGCCTCGGCATGCCGGGCGTGAAGGGCGAGACGCAGGTGATGGCCTTCGACCTGGCGGGCATCGCGGTCAGTGCGGGCTCGGCCTGCTCCTCGGGCAAGGTGACGCCCTCGGCCGTGCTGGCGGCGATGGGCGCTCCGCCGCAGGCGGCGGGCGAGGCGATCCGGGTGAGCCTGGGCCGGGGCAACAGGGCCGAGGATATCGACCGCTTCGTGGCGGTGTGGCGGGATGTGTATCAGCGCGCGCGTCGCCTGCGACAGGCGGCGTGACGAAAAGGACGAGGCAATGACAACGGAAGCCAAGAAAATGGCCCAGGGTGAGAAGATGAACGGCGCCAATCGGCCGCCGCTGCCGATCTATCTCGACTACCAGGCGACCACGCCGACCGATCCGCGCGTGGTTCAGGCGATGCTGCCGTGGTTCACCGAGAAGTTCGGCAATCCGCATTCGCGCAACCACGCCTATGGCTGGGAAGCCGAGGCGGCGGTCGAGAAGGCGCGCGCGCAGATCGGCGCGATCATCGGCGCCGACGAGAAGGAGATCGTCTTCACGTCCGGCGCCACGGAATCGAACAACCTGGCGCTCCAGGGCGTGGCGCATTTCTACAAGGACAGGAAGAACCACCTGATCACGGCGGTGACCGAGCACAAATGCGTGCTCGACACGATGCGCCACCTCGAGCAGGAAGGGTTCCAGGTGACCTACCTGCCGGTGGCGCAGGACGGCCTGATCGACCTCGGCCAGCTCAAGGCCGCCATCACCGACAAGACGGTGCTGGTCTCGATCATGGCCGCCAACAACGAGATCGGCGTGATCCAGCCCTTGGCCGAGATCGGCTCGATCTGCCGCGAGCGGGGCGTGTTCTTCCATACCGACGCCGCCCAGGCCGTCGGCAAGATCCCGCTCGACGTCAAGGCGATGAAAATCGACCTGATGAGCATCTCGGGCCACAAGATCTACGGACCCAAGGGCATCGGCGCGCTCTATGTCGGCCGCAAGCCGCGCGTGCGCCTGCAGGCGCTGATCCATGGCGGCGGGCAGGAGCGCGGCATGCGCTCGGGCACGCTGCCGACGCCGCTCTGCGTCGGGCTGGGCGAGGCCTGCGCCATCGCCCAGCGCGAGATGGGCGCGGAGGCCGAGCGGCTGAAGCGGCTGCGCGACCGCTTCTATGCGCAGATCAAGAAGCGCCTGCCCGAGGTCTACCTGAACGGCGACCTGGAGCACCGGCTGCCGGGCACCCTCAACCTCAGCTTCGCCTATGTCGAGGGCGAGGGGCTAATGATGGGCATCAAGGATCTCTGCGTGTCGTCCGGTTCGGCCTGCACCTCCGCCTCGCTGGAGCCGTCCTACGTGCTGCGCGCGCTGGGCGTGGAGGAGGAGCTCGCCCACACCAGCCTGCGCATCGGGTTCGGGCGCTTCACGACCGAGCAGGAAGTCGACTACGCCGTCGAGCATATCGTCGGCAGCGTCAACCGGCTGCGCGCGATGAGCCCGCTGTGGGAGATGGCGCAGGAGGGAATCGACTTGAAGTCGATCCAGTGGGCGGGGCACTAAGGGGATTGTCGCCCGCCCGGCCGCGGCCGGGCGTTATTTGGAGGACCAGGACATGTCGTACAGCGAAAAACTGATCGACCACTACGAAAACCCCCGCAATGTCGGGTCGCTGGACAAGAATGCGGCCGACGTCGGCACCGGCCTGGTGGGCGCGCCGGCCTGCGGCGACGTGATGAAGCTGCAGATCCGCGTCAACGAGCAGGGCATCATCGAGGATGCCAAGTTCAAGACCTTCGGCTGCGGCTCGGCGATCGCCTCGTCCAGCCTCGCGACCGAGTGGATCAAGGGCAAGACCCTCGACGAGGCCGAGACGATCAAGAACAACCAGATCGCCCAGCATCTGGCGCTGCCGCCGGTCAAGATCCATTGCTCGGTCCTGGCCGAGGATGCGATCAAGGCCGCGATCGCGAATTACCGCGCCAAGCATGCGGACAAGCCGGAAGCGGCCGAGTAGGCCCGGCCGGGAAGCTAGAGAGAGCACGATGGCTCGACCACAGGCAATCAAGATCACCGACGCGGCGGCGGCGCGCGTGCAGGCGCTGCTGGCCAAGCGCGGCAAGCCGTCGGCCGGCATCCGCATCGGCGTACGGACCAAGGGCTGCTCGGGCCTCTCCTCTACGATCGAGTACGCCGACGAGAAGAGCAAGTTCGACGAGGTGGTGGAGGACAAGGGCGTCACGGTCCTGATCGATCCCAAGGCGACGCTGTTCATCCTTGGCACCGAGATGGACTACGTGGAGGACAAGCTGCAGTCCGGCTTCGTGTTCAAGAACCCGAACGAGAAGGGCCGGTGCGGCTGCGGCGAGTCGTTCCACGTTTGAACTTCCCGCCGAGGGGCTGTATCGATGCCGGCCGGTGTGGTCCCTAACCCCCGGCCGGTCGAGTTTGAGGGCGAATTTCCGCGATGAACCAGGCGACCTCCCATAGCGCTTCCGGGCGTGTCGCCCCGCCGCCGGCCTGCTGGTCGTGCCGGGCCGATGCCGGAACCGGCAGCGACTTGTTCTGCGCGGCTTGCGGCGCGGTCCAGCCCCCGGGCGCGGCCGACCACTTCGCGCGGCTGGGGCTGCCGCGGTGTTTCGCGATCGACCTGGCGGAACTCGACCGGCGCTACTTCGCGCTGCAGCGCCAGCTCCACCCCGACCGGTTCGTCCGCCGCGCGCCGCGCGAGCGCGCTATCTCGCAATCCCAGGCGGCGAGCCTCAACGAGGCCTACGAGACGCTGCGCGATCCCTTGAGCCGCGCGGTCTATCTGCTCCGCTTGCAGGGGGTCGAGCTCGAGCCGCCCGGCGGACAGACGATCAGCGACCCCGACCTGCTGATGGAGGCGATGGAGATGCGCGAGGCGCTCGCCGAGGCCGGCGACGCGGCGTCCGTCGCCGTCCTGGCGCGGCGGATCGAATCCGAGCGGGCGGCGGCGCTGACGACCCTCGCGACGGCTTTCGCCGCGGGCGCCCGCGATGCCGCGCGCAAGGCGGCGCTGCGCCTGAAATACCTCGGCAAGCTGGCCGAGGACATCCGCGCGCGCCGGGCAGCGCCGGGTGCGACCGCCGCGAAGGCCGTGTCGTGAGCCTGCTGCAGATCCACGAGCCGGGCGAGACGCCCCTGCCGCACGAGGGCGAGCGCAATGCTGCCATCGGCATCGACCTGGGCACCACCAACACGGTGGTCGCGGTCGCCGATCACGGCCGTCCGGAAGTCATCCGCGGCGACGACGGCCACGCGCTGATCCCCTCGGTCGTCGCCTACCGGGCGGACGGGACCGTGGTCGTGGGCGAGGCCGCGCGCCGGCACGTGCTCGACGCGCCGGAAACCGTGGTCAGCTCGATCAAGCGCCTGATGGGCCGCGGCATCCAGGACATCAAGCAGCTCTCGGGCTCGCTGCCCTACGACATCGCGCCGAGCGAACCGGGCGAAGGCGGCATGGTGCGCCTCGCCGTCTCCGGCCGCCGCCTGTCGCCGGTGGAGATCTCGGCCGACATCCTGCGCGCGGCCAAGGCCCGCGCGGAGGCCTCGCTCGGCCGCGCGGTCGAGCGCGCGGTCATCACCGTGCCGGCCTATTTCGACGACGGCGCGCGCACCGCCACGCGCGACGCCGCGCGGCTGGCCGGCGTCGAGGTGCTGCGGCTGGTGAACGAGCCGACCGCCGCCGCGCTCGCCTACGGGCTCGACAAGGGCGCCGAGGGGCTCTACGCGGTCTACGACCTGGGCGGCGGCACGTTCGACATCTCGCTGCTGCGCCTGGAGAAGGGCGTGTTCCAGGTGCTCGCCACCGGCGGCGATGCCGCGCTGGGCGGCGACGATTTCGACCACGCGATCGCCGAACGGTTCCTCGCCGAGCGGCGCGCGGCCAACAAGATCGCCGCGCTGAACAGCGCCGACGCCAAGCAGATCCTGGTGACCGCGCGCCTGGCCAAGGAATGCCTGACGGAAAAGACCGACGGGCGCTGGACCGTCGAGATCGGTGGCCAGGTTACGCACCATCCGCTGGACGTGGGCACGCTGGAGCAACTGATCGCGCCGCAGATCGAGCGCACGATGCGCATCTCGGCCGGGGTGTTCGAGGACGCCGGCACCGAACCGAAGGCGATCCAGGGCGTCGTGCTTGTGGGCGGGGCGACGCGGGTGCCGGCCGTGCGCCGCGCGGTCGAGCGGTTCTTCGCGAAGAATCCGCTCAGCGACATCAACCCCGACGAGGTCGTGGCGCTGGGCGCGGCCTTGCAGGCCGAGGCGCTGACCGTCGGCTCCGACAACCTGCTGCTCGACGTCACGCCGCTGTCGCTCGGCATCGAGACGATGGGCGGCATCGTCGAGAAGGTGATCGAGCGCAACACGCCGATCCCGGTCGCCCGCGCGCAGGAGTTCACGACCTACCAGGACGGCCAGAGCGCGATGATGATCCATGTCGTGCAGGGCGAGCGCGAGACGGTCGACCAGTGCCGCAGCCTGGCGCGCTTCGAACTGAAGGGTATTCCGCCGATGACGGCCGGCGCGGCGCGGGTGCGCGTGACCTTCGCGGTCGACGCCGACGGCCTGTTGACCGTCGGCGCGCAGGAGAAATCGACCGGCATCGAGCAGAAGGTCGAGGTGAAGCCTTCCTACGGCCTCAGCGACGACGACATGGCGC
>JADZDN010000038.1 GCA_020851015.1 Alphaproteobacteria bacterium
CCTACCCCGCCCCGCGCGCCGCCGCCGCCAGTTCCAGGAACACGCGCTCGCTGAGGAGGCGGTCGGGCTGGCCGGTTTCCTTGCAGCGAAGCTCGGCTTGGGTGACCCGGTCCAAGGCGTCCGCGAGGCGGCGGCCGCGCCAGAGCTGGAGCTGCGCGCGGAAGGCGCGCTCGCGCTTGAAGAACAGCGGCGGGCGCAAGGACCGCAGCGCGCTGTCCACCCGCGGCCGCAGTCAATCGCACGCAGTCAATCTTACCAGGAAGAAATGGCCGCACGCGCATAGGGCGTATCCATATTTGATATGGTTGGTCGATAATTGACACAAAATATCGGGCGTCCTAGGCTCCGCATCACCGAGCTTTGGCGATCAAGATCAGCCGGGGAGGGTTTAGACATGTCAAATGCGTTCGTTCGGAATGCGATTGGTCGGTTCATGCTCGCGAGCGTATTTCTGGCGGCAGGCGCGCCGTTCGCGGGCGCGCAGCAGAAGGAAAAGCTTTCCATCGAACTCGACTGGTCGCCGACCGGCATGCATGCGGCCTTGCACCTTGCACAACAGAAGGGGTGGTATGAGGCCGCCGGGCTGATTGTCCAGATCTCCGACGGCAAGGGGTCCACCGGCACCATCCAGCATATCGCGGCAGGCCAATATGACGTCGGGTTTGCCGGTCTTGGCGCGATGGCGGCCGGTGTGTCGAACGGAATGCCGGTAACCTCGGTCGCCTGCTTCCAGCGCGCCAGCGACTACGGCCTGATGGTGCCGGCCAACTCTCCTTGGCAGAAGCTGCAGGACCTCAAGGGCAAGAAGATCGCGATGATGTCGGTTGCCGGCGTGGCGAGCTTCTTCGATCCGTACGCGAAGGCATCCGGCATGTCGCGCAGCGACTTTCAGATCATCAGCGTGGACCCGTCGGTCCTCATGAGTACCTACAATACGGGCGGTTCCGATGCGGCGGTCTCGACCGTCGCGTTCTTCCTGCCGATCGTCGAGAACGCGCGTCCGTCCAAGGGCATTCTGATGTCCGACGCCGGCTTGAATGTTCCCGGCTTCGGTTTCGTAGTCCGCAAGCAGGATGTCGACGCGAAGGCCGCCGCCCTGAGGAAGCTCATCGAGGCGAACCAGAAGGCCTGGGCATACATCCTTGCGAGCCATGAGGACGAGGGCGTCGACGCGATCATGAAGGAACGCGCCGACCTGCGGTTGGACCGCAACATCATGATGGGGCAGCTGAAGGCCTATATGAAGTTCTTCGACACGCCCGCCACGAAGGGCAAGCCGATTGGCTGGCAGGCCGAGTCCGACTGGATCGCGGCGATCGCGGCGATGGAAGGCGTCGGCATGGTCAAGCCGGGACTCAAGCCCGACGACGTATACACGAACAAGCTGATCGCCAACTGAGCAAGAGCGCGATCGCGGCTGTCGGCCTATGGCGTCTGGGCGCGATGCCTATGTCTGCGTGCGGGCAGCCACGAAGACATACCATTCGCCGCGGGGCGATATTGTCGCGTTCCGCGACGTTGACCTGACCATCTGCGCCTCGGAATTCGTCAGCGTGCTCGGCCCCAGCGGCTGCGGCAAGACGACGCTTCTGCAATGTCTCGCCGGACTTGAACAGCCAACCGCCGGCGAGATCCTGATCGCGGACAAGCGCGTAAACGGTCCTCCGCGCGACCTCGGGGTCGTCTTTCAACGCGATGTCTTGCTCGAGTGGCGGACGGTCCTGCAAAACGTCCTATTGCCGGTTCAAATCGCCGGCGGCGCGAGCGACGCGTCGCGCCAAAAGGCGCTGGAACTGCTCGAGCTCCTGGGCCTCAGGGGCTTCGAAGACCGGCACCCCTGGGAGCTGTCGGGAGGCATGCGGCAACGCGTGTCCATCTGCCGGGCGCTTCTCATGAACCCGCAATTGCTTCTGATGGACGAACCGTTTGGCGCCCTCGACGCAATGACTCGGGACGACTTGAACGTCGAGCTGCAGCGCGTCTGGATGGCGGATGAAAAGACCGTTTTCTTCGTCACTCACTCCATCAGCGAGGCCTTGTTCCTCGCAGATCGCGTCGTCGTCATGTCTCCGACTCCCGGGCGAATCATCGAGATCATCGACGTGGACCTTCCGCGGCCGCGCGATCTGGAGGTTCGCGAAACGCCCGAGTTTGCGCGGCTGGTCAGGCATGCGCGGCTCCTGTTCCAGGGGATGGGCGTGATGAAAAGCAACCGCGGCGGCAAACAGCGGACGGAACAGGCGCGCCCATGAAATCGGTCTCGGCGTTTGCCGTTCTGCAGGTCGTCGCCGGGTTCATGCTGGCATGGGAAGCGCTTTGCTGGATGGTGGAATGGCCGGTCTACTTTCTGCCTCGTCCTTCGATCGTCCTGATCGAAATCTGGTCGGCGCCGTTGTGGTATCTTCGACAATGCATTTTTACCTTTGCGACGACGTTCCTGGGTTTCGGATTGGCGCTGGTGCTGGGCGTCGTCATGGCGGTCGGGATTGCCTATTCCAAGGTTATCGAGCGCACGCTGTACACGCTGCTCGTTTCGCTCAACAGCATTCCAAAAATCGCGCTCGCGCCCCTCTTCGTGATCTGGCTTGGCACCGGCCTTGGGTCGAAGGTCGCGGTATCCTTCCTGATCGCGGTCTTCTCGATCGTCATCGATACCGTTCTCGGATTGCGCTCGGTCGATCCGGACGCGATCAAGCTGCTTCGGACAATGCGCGCCACGAGACTTCAAGAACTGCTTCGTCTGCGTGTGCCGAACGCGCTGCCCTACATGTTTGCCGGTATGAAGGTCGCGATATCAATGGCGCTTGTCGGCGCGATCGCGGGTGAATTCGTCGCGTCGCAGCAGGGGCTTGGCTACGTCATCCTGTCCGCGCAATCGATGATGCAGACGACCCGCGTTTTCGCTGCCATCATCCTCCTCGGCCTGATGGGCACCATCCTGTTCTATCTGGTCGAACTCGCGGAGCGCCTTTGCTGTCCATGGCATGTGTCGCAGCGAGGCGAGGCGACAAACCGTGCATCGGCGCACGGCTAGGGCGATTGCGCGCCGTTTTTCTCTCATGCTCGGCGCGTCGGAACTAAGCGTGCAGGTTCCGGCGAAAGAGCGAGAAGGTGCGTTCCCAGCTGCGTTCGGCGGCCTCCCTGTTGTAGGCGGGCGGACGCTGACTGAAAACGAATCCATGCCTGGCGACGCGATTGTATTCGATCTCATATCGGATCTTCTTTCGATCCAGGTCGGCACGCAGCATCTCCACCAGCGTCGATGGCGTGTACTCGTCGAGTTCGCCGAGACCAAAGTAGATTTCACCCGTGGATGGGTTGAGATGGTGGTGCGGCGATGTAGGCTCCGCGGTCACCATGCCGACGCCGAAGAGCGACGATCCGGCCCTGAAATGGCGGGGCAACTCCCCCATCACGCCGAGGATCAGCGTTCCGCCCATGCAATAGCCGACGCATCCCTTCGCGCCCGGGCTCGCCTTATTGTCGCGCTCGGCGTACGACAACAGGGCGTTCGTGTCGGCAAGGACACGTTCGTGCGTCGTCTTCTTGATATAGCCCCAGACCCGCTCGTTGTCGGACGGGATCGATTGAAGCGGCGCCGGATTGAAGGAAATGTCCTTGCCCCAGCGGTAGTACAGATCGGGCAAAACGCAGTAATAACCGACCGTCGCGAACCGTCGGGCCATGTCGCGCAATTCTTCGCGAATCCCCCGCGCGTCCATGTACAGCACGATCACCGGATGCGGACTCTCACGCTCGGGATGGGTGATGAATGTAGGCATGCGCCCGTCCGGCGTTTCGATGTCCACCTGTACTTCGATCATCGACTCCTCGCCCGCATTGAGGTCAATGGATGGTACTACAACTTATGCTGCGACCAATTCAAGGAAGAGATCTTGCTTGCTTCGCGCCTGCAACGGCCGTTTGTCCGCTTCCGTTGGGTCGCCATGCAAGCGCGCGGGCGTGGCGGGAGCAAGGGTCGTCCCAACCGTGTCGCGCGTCCGTCCGGCGCCGGCCCTCACCCGCCCCTCCCGATGGTCGGGGCACCCTCTCCCGCGCTTGGCGCGGGCGAGGGATTCCAGCAGGCGCGCCTACCCCGCCCCGCGCGCCGCCGCCGCCAGTTCCAGGAACACGCGCTCGCTCAGGAGGCGGTCGGGCGGGCCGGTGTCCTTGCAGCGAAGCTCGGCTTGGGTGACCCGGTCCAAGGCGTCCGCGAGACGGCGGCCGCGCCAGAGCTGGAGCTGCGCGCGGAACGCGCGCTCGCGCTTGAAGAACAGCGGCGGGCG
>JADZDN010000039.1 GCA_020851015.1 Alphaproteobacteria bacterium
CTTCGGGAGGTCTGCGATCAACGCGTGCAGCGGCGCCTGCGTGTGGGACAGCAGCTCGATCAACCTCAGCGCGGCGTAGATGGCGTCGTCGAAGCCGTAGTAGCGGTCGGCGAAGAAGATGTGGCCGCTCATCTCGCCGGCCAGCGGCGCGCCGGTCTCCGCCATCTTCGACTTGATCAGCGAATGCCCGGTCTTGAACATCAGCGGATCGCCGCCCATCGCCTTGATGCGGTCGAACAGAGTCTGGCTCGCCTTCACGTCGGCGATGATGATGGCGCCCGGCTTGTCCTTCAGCACGTCCTCGGCCAGGAGCACCATGAACTGGTCGCCCCACAGCACGCGGCCCTTGCCGTCGACCATGCCGATGCGGTCGCCGTCGCCGTCGAAGGCGATGCCCAGGTCGCAGCCCTTCTCGCGCACGGCCTTCTGCAGGTCGACCAGGTTCTTCTCCTCGGTCGGGTCGGGGTGGTGGTTGGGGAAGGTGCCATCGATCTCGGTGAACATCAGATGGTGCTTGCCCGGCAGCTTCTTCGTCAGGGCCACCACCGCCTCGCCGGCCGCGCCGTTGCCGGCGTCCCAGGCGACGTTCAGCGCCTTGTCGCCCGCATAGTCCTGCGCCAGGCGCGTCACGTAGGCGTCGAAAGCGGGCTTGTCCGCCACCTTGCCCTGTCCCGATTCGAGGTCGCCGGCATCGCTTAGTCTGGCCATCGCCTGGATCTGCTCGCCGAACACCGGGGCCTTGCCCAGCATCATCTTGAAGCCGTTGTGGTCGGGCGGGTTGTGCGAGCCCGTTACCATGATCCCGCCGTCCGCCCCGAACGTGCGCGTGGCGAAATAGAGCATCGGCGTGGGGCCGCGCCCGACGCGCCACACGTCCACACCGCTCGCCGTCAACCCCTCCACCAGCGCGCGCTCCAGCTCGGGGCCGCTCAGGCGACCGTCATAGCCGACGCAGACCGTCTTGCCGCCCTTGCGCCGGACGGTCGTGCCGAAGGCGCGGCCCACGGCGCGCGCATCCGCCGCGCCGAGCGTCTTGCCGACAATGCCGCGAATGTCGTATTCGCGCAGGATGGACCGGTCGAAGCGATGGGTTCCGGACATAACTGTCCCTCGGTTGGTTTCGCTACTTGGCGCGCTCTCATACACCGAAATGAATTCCATCAAAACCCGGGAATCGACAGGCCGCGGGCGTCGGGCCACACTGCCAACGGATAGGGCCTGAGGGGGCATGTCGCTGCATATCCATCTCGATCCCGTGGGCGGCGTGGCCGGCGATATGTTCGTCGCGGCGCTGCTGGCGGCGTTCCCAGCGCATCGCGAAGCGATGATGACGGCGATCCGCGCGGCGGGCCTTCCGCAACGGATCAACCTCGACCTGGTTCCGCACAAGGACCATGCCCTGACCGGCCGGCGGTTCGTGGTGGAGGAAGGCGATGATCCCCACCATCACGGCCACACGCCGTTCGGCGGGATCCGCAAGCGTCTGTCCGGATCGCCGCTCGCGCCCGCCGTCGCGCGGCGCGCGGTCGCGATCTTCGCACTGCTGGCCGATGCCGAGGCAAAGGTGCATGGCCATGACGACCTCGACGCGGTGTGCTTTCACGAGCTGGGCGCCTGGGATTCGATCGCCGACATCGTCGGCGCGGCGTTCCTGATCGAAGCGATCGGCGCGGCGACGTGGTCGGTCGGATCGTTGCCGCTGGGTTCGGGGCGCGTCAGGTCCGCGCATGGCGCGCTGCCGGTGCCGGCGCCGGCGACGGCGCTGCTGCTCGGCGGGTTCATGACCCATGACGACGGCCTGGCCGGCGAGCGCGTGACGCCCACGGGCGCGGCGATCCTGAAACACCTGAACTGCGCGCCGGGCATCGGTCCCCAGCCGCGCCGCCTGGCCGGCACGGGGATCGGCTTCGGCACCAAGACCTTCCCCGGCATTAGCAACGTGCTTCGGGCATTGATCTTCGAGGACGCCGCGCCGGCGCGGGCCTGGCGCACCGAAGACGTGGCGGTGATCGAATTCGAGGTCGACGACCAGGCGCCGGAGGACCTGGCGGTAGGGCTCGACCGCCTGCGCGGCCTGCGGGGGGTTCGCGACGTGCTTCAGGAATCGGTGCTGGGCAAGAAGGGGCGGCTCGCCGCGCATGTCCGCATCCAGTGCGCGCCCGAGCGCCGCGACGCGGTGATCGCCGCCTGCTTCGAGGAGACGACGACGATCGGCTTGCGCTACACGAGCGCGCAACGCGCCGTGCTGCCGCGGGTGCTGGAGACATCGGACGGGGTTCCGGTCAAGCGCGTGCGGCGTCCGGACGGCAGCGTGACCGTGAAGACGGAGATCGACGCGGCGCGCGCGGAAGGCGGCGCCGCGCAGCGCGAGCGCCTGCGCCGGCGCGCGGCCGATCTGGCGGCAGGAAAGCCGTGGGAGGAAGAACCGTGACCGACGCCGCTCCACGCCATGCGCGGGTCGCCATCGTCGGCGGCGGCATCCTGGGCTGCAGCGTGCTGTACCACCTCGCCAAGCGGGGCTGGCGCGATGTCGTGCTGATCGAGCGCGCCGAGCTGACCGCCGGCTCCACCTGGCACGCCGCCGGCAACACGCCGCATTTCAGCACCAGCCTGAACATCAGCCGGCTGCACAAGTACAGCACCGAACTCTACCAGCGCCTGGAAGCGGAGACGGGCCAGTCCGTCGGCTTCCACAAGACCGGCAGCCTGCGCCTGGCCTCGGTGCCCGACCGGATGGACGAGTACCGGTTCCACCGCGCCAAGGCGCGCACCATTGGCGTGGAGTTCGAGCTGGTCGGGCCGGAGGAGATCCGCCGCCTGCATCCGCTGATCTCGACCGACGGCATCCTGGGCGCGGCCTACAATCCAGCCGACGGGCATCTCGATCCGTCGAGCGTGACGCAGGCCCTCGCCAAGGGCGCGCGCGACCTCGGCGCCGCGGTGCTGCGACACACGCGCGTGATCGCGATCGAGCTGACGCACGCCGGCGCGTGGCACATCCGCACGGACAAGGGCGACGTGGTGGCGACGACCGTGGTCAACGCCGCCGGCACCTGGGCGCGCGAGATCGGGCAGATGGCCGGACTCGACCTGCCGATCGTGCCGATCGAGCACCAGTACCTGGTGTTCGACGCCATGCCCGAGGTCGCGGCGCTGTCATCGGAGCTGCCGATCGTGCGCGAGGTCGACGTCTCCTACTACCTGCGCCAGGAACGCCAGGGCATGCTGCTGGGCCCCTACGAGCGCGGCGCCACGCCCTTCGGCGAGCGCGGCGTGCCCCCGACCTTCGGCGCCGACCTGCTGCCGCCCGCGCTTGAACGCCTGGAGCCCTATATCGAAGGTGCGTTCCGCCGCATGCCCAGCCTCGCCAAGGCGGGAATGAAGCGGGTCGTCAACGGCCCGATCACCTACACCCCCGACGGCAACGGGCTGCTGGGACCCGTGCCCGGCATCCCCCAATTCTACCTGGCCTGCGGCTTCAGCTTCGGCATCACCCAGGCGGGCGGGGCGGGCAAGTGGCTGGCCGATCTTCTCATCGACGGCGCGCCGGCGTTCGATCTGTTCGAGCTCGACCCGCGCCGCTACGGGCGCTACGCGACGCTCGACTGGGCGATCGAGCGCTGCAAAGACATCTATGCGGATGAATACGCCATCGCCTACCCGCACCTGGACCGCCCTGTGGGGCGCAACCTGCGCGTGAGCCGCATCCATGGCGAGTTGACGAAGAAGGGCGCGGTGTTCGCATCGCGCAACGGCTGGGAGCGGCCGCAGTGGTTCGCCGCGCCGGGCGACGAAGCCGCCGACCGCATGAGCTTCCGCCGCAGCAACTGGTTCGAGCCGATGAAGCGCGAGGCCCGCATGGTGCGCGAGCGCGGCGGGCTGCTCGACCTCGGCAGCTTCTCGAAATACGAGGTGGCGGGGCAGGACGCGACGGCGCTGCTCGACCGCCTGACCGCCAACCGCCTGCCGCGCAAGGTGGGCGGCATCGCGCTCTGCCACATGCTGACCCCGGCGGGCGGCATCCGCAGCGAACTCACGATCACGCGCCTGGCCGAGGATCGCTTCTTCCTGGTGACGGCGGCGGCGGCCGAGCTGTTCGACCTGGACTGGATCGCCCAGCACGAGCGCGCGGAGGAATGGGTCACGATCAACGACGTGACCGACCGCTGGGGCTGCCTGGTGCTGGCCGGCCCGCGGGCGCGCGACGTGTTGGCGCGGCATTGCCTGCACGACCTTTCCAACAAGGGCTTCCCCTGGCGCACGATGCGCGCGATCACCGTCGCCGGCGTGCCGGTGCGGGCGATGCGGCTCAACTACGTGGGCGAGCTGGGCTGGGAATTGTTCCATCCGATCGAGCAGCAGCCCGAGCTCTATCACGCGCTGTCCTCGGCCGCCGCCACGTTCGGCATCGGCGACTTCGGGTTCCGCGCGATGGATTCGCTGCGCCTGGAGAAGTCCTATCGCGGCTGGGGCGCGGACATCAATTGCGAGGTCACGCCGTGGGAGGCGGGCTTCGAGCGCTTCGTGCATTTGGACAAGGGCCAGTTCATCGGACGCGATGCGCTGGTCCGCCAGAAGCTGACCGGCGCGAAGAAGAGGGTCGTCACCCTGGAGGTCGCCGCGACCGATACCGATGCCCGCGGCAACGAGCCGGTGTTCAACGGCGACAAGGTCGTGGGCATCACGACATCGGGCGGCTACGGGGCATGGGTGGAGAAGAGCCTGGCGCTCGCCTATGTCGACGCGGACTGCGCGCGGCCCGGTACGGCGCTTTCGATCGAGCTGATGGGCGAGCGTCGTGCCGCGAATGTGATCGCCGACAGCCCGTTCGACCCGGAGAACAAGCGCCTTCGGGCCTGATGGCCGGGTTGCCAGCCCGGGCCGGAACGACCATGTTGGAGGGCAGTTCTCCAGCCCGGGAGCGCCGCCATGTGGTCCCTGTTCAAGAAATCGGTCGCGATGCCCACGCCCGCCGAGGCCCTGCCGGGGCGCCAGCAGGCCATGAAGGTGCCGGCGAAGCATTTCGTGCTGGGCACCCGGCTCGAGCCGCCCTTCCCGGACGGGACGGAGCTGGCATTGTTCGGCCTGGGCTGCTTCTGGGGCGCGGAGCGGATGTTCTGGAAGCTGAAGGGCGTCTATTCGACCTCGGTCGGCTATGCCGGCGGCCTGACGCCCAATCCCACCTACGAGGAGGTCTGCAGCGGCCGCACCGGCCACAACGAGGTCGTGCGCGTCGTGTTCGACCCGAAGCAGATCAGCTACGACGCCCTGCTCAAGACCTTCTGGGAAGGCCACGACCCGACCCAGGGCATGCGCCAGGGCAACGACGTGGGCACGCAGTACCGCTCGGGCATCTACGTCGCCTCGCCCGACCAGCGCCGCGCCGCCGAGGCGTCGCGCGACGCCTTCCAGGCCGCGCTCGGCAAGGCGGGCTATGACCGCATCACGACGGAAATCGTCGACGCGCCGGCGTTCTACTACGCCGAGGACTATCACCAGCAGTACCTGGCGAAGAATCCCGGCGGCTATTGCGGCCTGGGCGGCACGGGCGTGTCCTGCCCGGTCGGCGTCGCGGCGGCGGAGTAGACTAGGCGACCGGCATCGGCCGCCGCTCTTCCGGCACCAGCGCGAACCGCTTGAGTTCACCGCGGCGCAGGGCCGTCACGCCGACGTTGCGCCCGACCTGCTCGGCGGTCAGGCGGCGCAGCAGGTCATCCACCCCGGTGACCGGGCGGTCATCGAGCGACACCACGATATCGAAGGTCGACAATCCCGCGCGCTCGGCCGGGCCATCCTTGTCGAGCGCTTTGACGAGCACGCCCGAGGCCTGCTCCAGCCCGTGATAGCGCGCGATGCGGCGCGGTATGGCCGTCTGCTCGCCCGCCAATCCGATGCGCGCGCGCCGCACCCGGCCGAAGCGGATGATATCGGACAGCACCAGCTCGGCCGTATTCGATGCCACCGCGAAGCAGATGCCCTGCGCGCCCAGGATGACCGCCGTGTTGATGCCCACCACCTCGCCGGAAGCGGTCACCAGCGGACCGCCGGAATTGCCGGGGTTCAGCGCGGCATCGGTCTGGATCACGTCGTCGATCGGCCGGCCGGTGCGCCCGCGCAGGCTGCGGCCGAGCGCGCTCACCACGCCGGCCGTCACGGTGCATTCGAAGCCCAGCGGGTTGCCGATGGCGATCACCAGCTGGCCGGGCCTGAGGCGCTTGGAGTTGCCGAGCTTCGCCGCCGGCAGCGTCACCGGCGCGTCGACGCGCAGCAGCGCCAGGTCGGTATCCGGATCGTCGCCCAGCACGCGGGCGGTCAGGCTGCGCCCGTCGGCGGTGGAGACCTCGATCGCCTGGGCGCCGTGGACGACATGGCTGTTGGTCAGGATCAGCCCGTCGGGCGCGACGATGACGCCGGAGCCGCTGCCGCCGCGCTGGTCCTTGCCGGAGACGACGCGGATATGCACGACCGCCGGCCCGACCCGGTCGACCGCGCCCATCACGGCGCGCGAATAGGCGTCGAAGGCGGCTTCGTCCGTGGGGGACGGCGGCTCCGGCGCCGGCAGCGCCCGCGCCGCGCCTCCATCCGCGCCGAGAAATCCCAGATCGTCCAGCATCGCGATCAACCCTGCCATGAGATTTGCCTCCTTCATGTGGGCAGGGGCGATTTGCTATTCAATTGCTTCGCCATCGGGGGGAAACATGGCAACCATCAAGCGCCTGCAGGGCGACCACTATCGCGTGCCGCTGCCGGTGGCGCTGTCCGACAGCACGCACGGCACGATCACGCATTTCGAGCTGGTGACCGCGCGGGTGACCGGCAGCGACGGGGCGGAGGGCATGGGCTGGACCTACACCGTCGGCGCCAACGGCGCGGCGGTGCATGCGATCATCGCCCGCGACCTGAAGCCGGTGCTGGAGGGACAGGACGCGGACCTGATCGAGAAGGCCTGGCAGCGCATGTGGTGGGCGCAGCACTATGGCGGCCGCGGCGGGCCGGCGAGCCTCGCCATCTCGGCCATCGACATCGCGCTGTGGGACCTGAAGGCGCGCAAGCACGCGACGCCGCTATACCGGCTGCTGGGCGGGCACGAGGCGGCAGTGCCCTGCTATGCCGGCGGCATCGACCTGGACCTGACGCCCGATGAACTGGTCAAGCAGACCGAAGGCAACCTGAAACGCGGCTTCCGCGCCATCAAGATGAAGGTCGGCCGCGCCAGGCTGGCCGAGGACATCGCGCGGGTGAAGGCGATGCGCCAGTTCCTGGGCGCCGACTTCCCGCTGATGGTCGACGCCAACATGCGCTGGACCGTCGACGAGGCGGTGCGCGCGGCCCGCGCGCTGCGTGAATTCGACCTCTACTGGCTGGAGGAGCCGACGATTCCCGACGACATAAGGGGCCACGCCCGCATCCTGCGCGACGGCGGATTGCCGGTCGCGGCGGGCGAGAACCTGCACACGCCCTACGAGTTCGCGCAGTACATCCAGGCCGGCGCGGTCACGTTTCCCGAGCCCGACGTGACGAACTGCGGCGGCGTGACGGCCTGGATGAAGATCGCGCACCTCGCCGAGACCTTCAACCTGCCGGTCACTTCGCATGGCGCGCATGACGTGACGGTGCACCTGCTGGCCGCGGTGCCGAACCGCTCCTATCTCGAGGTGCATGGCTTCGGGCTGGAGCGCTTCATCGCCCACCCGCTGGTGTTCGACAAGGAAGGCAGGGCCGTCGCGCCAGAGCGTCCGGGCCACGGCGTCGCCTTCGACTGGGCGGCGCTGGAAAAGCTGCGGGCGAAGTAGGGGAGGCGACCATGGCGGACCTGGCGGATTTCGACGTGCTCGTGCTGCCGGGCTTGCAGGGCGCGGGGCCCGATCATTGGCAGAGCCATTGGCAGCGTGCCTTCGCGAATTTCCGCCGCGTCGAGCAGGCCGATTGGGATCGTCCGGTCTACGCCACCTGGGCGGCGCGCCTGTCGGAGGCGGCTGCGCGCTGCACGCGCCCGGTGCTGCTGATCGCGCACAGCCTGGGCACCTCGCTGATCATGCGCTGGTCGCAGGAGGGCGAGACGCGCAAGATCGCCGGCGCCTTCATGGTGGCGCCCAGTGACCGCGACCGCTTCGACGGCGCGCCCGACGCGCCGGTCAGCGGCTTCGCGCCGATGCTGATGAAGCGGATTCCCTTTCCGACGATGGTGCTGGCCAGCCGTAACGACGACCGCGTCGCCTTCGACCGCGCGCAACTCTTCGCGCGCGCCTGGGGATCGCGCCTGGTCGACGTGGGCGAGCGCGGCCATATCGGCTCGGTCGCCAATCTCGGCGCCTGGCCGCAGGGACTCGTCCATCTCGGCCAGTTCGTGGAGTCGCTGCCGGCCCCGCGCTAGGGACTAGGCGATCTCCACCGTGACCCAGGTCTCGAAGCAGTGGCCGTTCGCCAGGGCCATGACCCCGATCGTGGCACGGCCGCCCAGGCCCTTTTCCGGCCCGAACACCTCGACGAACAGGTCGCTCATGCCGCTGGAAACCTTGTGGACCTCGGTGAACTCGGGCGTGCAGACCACGAAGTTGAGGCTGCGCACGATCGAGCTGACGCGGTCCAGGCTGCCGACCGCCTGGCGAATGCCGGCCAGCACGTTGAGTCCGGTGGCGCGCGCCGCCGCGTAGCCCTGCGCCACGGTCACGTCCTTGCCCAGGCGCCCGGGATGGATCAGGCGCTTGCCGTCGCGCGGCACGTGGCCCGAGAGGAACAGCAAATTGCCGCTGAGGTGGTACGGCTTCATCGTGCCGTAGCTGCCGCCGTAGTATCCGTCGCGCACGAAATCGGGCACGTCCAGGCCCAGGGTCGCGACCCGGTCCTCCACGCTTTTCATCGTCATCCTGTCCCCCAATCTGTCAGCACGGCAATGCTAGCCGGCCGATGCCAGGGCTTGTCCAGTGCGAAGAATACGGGCGGCCGGCGCGGCGCTTGCATCCATTCCCGCGCCCGGTTAGGGAAAATGAGGCCGCGGGCGGCAAGGGGGTAGCGTGGCGCAGGGCCAGTTTTTCGACGAAATGACCGGCGTTGCCGGTCAAGGCCAGTTGCAATTGGACCAGTCGCAGCTGGACCAGTCGCAGGTTCAGCGGCAAAGCCCGGCGCGGACTCCCTATCGGCAGATCGCCGAGTGGTTGCGCCAGACCCCGCCGGAACAGCTGTCCATCAAGCGGCGCGAAGCCGAGGCGCTGTATCGCCGCCACGGCATCACGTTCGGCGCCTATGGCTCGGCCGACGGCCACGAGACGACGATTCCCTTCGACCTGATCCCCCGGGTCCTGACCCTGGAGGAGTGGCGCTTCCTGGAACGCGGGTTGATCCAGCGCACGCGCGCGCTGAACGCCTTCCTCAACGACGCCTATCACCAGCGCGACATCTGCCGGGCCGGCAAGGTGCCGGAAAGCCAGATCCTGCTGAACGAGCAGTTCGTCGGCCTGGCGCAGGGACTGACGCTGCCCGGCGACGTGCATGCCCATATCGCGGGCATCGATCTGGTGCGCGTGTCGGCCGACGAGTTCTACGTGCTGGAGGACAACGTGCGCACGCCCTCGGGCGTCTCCTACATGCTGGAGAACCGCGAGGTCATGATGCGGCTGTTCCCCGACCTGTTCCAGCGCCACGCGGTGCTGCCGGTGGGACGCTACACCGAGGAGCTGCTGAACATGCTGCGCGCCGTCTCGTTCAACGGCGACAGCGAGCCGACCGTCATCCTGCTGACCCCGGGCCAGTACAACAGCGCCTATTTCGAGCACGCCTTCCTGGCCGACGAGATGGGGATCGAGCTTGTGGAGGGCAGCGACCTGTTCGTCGACGACTGCCGCGTCTTTATGCGCACCACCCGCGGGCCCAAGCGGGTGGACGTGATCTACCGCCGGATCGACGACGCCTATCTGGATCCGCTGGCCTTCAACCCGGAATCGCTGCTGGGGGTCGCCGGGCTGGTGGCGGCGGTGCGCGCGGGGCAGGTCAACGTCGTCAACGCGCTGGGCAACGGCATCGCGGACGACAAGTCGACCTATCTCTATGTGCCCGACATGGTGCGCTTCTACCTGGGCGAGGAGCCGATCCTGAAGAACGTGCCGACCTGGCGCTGCGACAAGGCCGACGACCTGAAATACGTGCTGGAGCACCTGGGCGAGCTGGTGGTGAAGGAAATCCACGGCTCGGGCGGCAAGGGCATGCTGGTCGGTCCCACCTCGACCAAGGCGGAGATCGAGGAGTTCCGCGCTCTGCTGAAGGCCCAGCCCGCCAACTACATCGCCCAGCCGACGCTCGCGCTCAGCACCTGCCCGACCCTGGTCGATCGCGGCGTCGCGCCGCGTCATGTCGACCTGCGGCCGTTCGTGCTGAGCGGCAAGGAGACGGTGGTGATGCCGGGCGGCCTGACCCGCGTCGCGCTGAAGGACGGCTCGCTGGTGGTCAATTCCAGCCAGGGCGGCGGCACCAAGGACACCTGGGTGCTGGGAGCCTGACGCGATGCTCAGCAGCACGGCCAAGAACCTGTACTGGATGGCGCGTTACATCCAGCGCGCCGAGAACACGGCGCGGGTGCTCGAGGCCACCAACCGCATGGCGCTGCTGTCGAACTCGGACCGCGAATGGCGGTCGGTGCCGCTGATCTACGGCCTCGACGCCGACTTTGCCCAGCGCCATCCGACGCCGGCCATGCACGATCTGCTGCACTATCTCACGTTCGACGAGGCCAATCCGTCGAGCGTCGCCGCGTGCTTCCGCGCCGCGCGCAACAACGCGCGCGACGAACGCAACAATTTGACCACCGACCTGTGGGAAAGCCTGAACGGCACCTGGCTCGAGCTGCAGGGAATGATGCGCGAGGCGGGCAAGGCGATCGATTTCCGCCAGTTCCTCGACTGGACCAGGAAGCAGGCGGTGATGGCCACCGGCGCCGCGCAATCCACCCTGCTGCGCGACGATGCCTATAACTTCGTGATGCTGGGGCTGCAGATCGAGCGCGCCGACAACACCGCGCGCATCCTGGACGTGAAGTACCACATCCTGCTGCCCAAGGGCGAACGGGTGGGCGGCAGCCTCGACTACTACCAGTGGGCCGAGGTGTTGAGCTGCATCGGCGCCTACCGCACCTATCGCCGCGTCTACAGCAGCAAGATCGAGCCGTGGCGCGTGGCGGAGCTGATGATCCTGCGCCACGACCTGCCGCGCTCGCTGCTGTTCTGCCTCGGCCAGGTCGATCGCAACCTGGGCGAGCTGGCCGAACTCTACGGCGCGCGCGGCGAGGCCACGCGGCTGGCGGGCAAGCTTCACTCGAAGCTGCGCTATGCGCGCATCGACACGATCTTCCAGGACGGCCTGCACGAATACCTGTCCGATTTCATCCGGGGCAATGCGCGCCTGTCGGAGGAAATCGGCCGCCAGTTCCTGATGGGTTGAAGCCATGCGGTTCGAGGTCCAGTACGCCACGCGCTTCCGCTTCGACGCCACCTGCGGCTACTCGATCCACCAGTGCCGGCTGCGGCCCCGGCTCGGCGAGAGCCAGCGCCTGCTGTCGTGGGAGGTTCGCACGCCAGGGCGCGGACGCGACTGGATCGACGGCTATGGCAACCATGTGCGCACCTTCTCGCTGACCGAGGCGCATCGCGAGATCGAGCTGGTGGCCCGCGGCGTGTTCGAATGGATCGAGGGCGGCGAGGATTACCTGGTTTTCGCGGCGCCGGAAGCGCTGCCGCCCGGCTACTGGCTGCGCAATCACGGGCTGGCGCGCCACGAAGCGTCGATCGCGGCCTTCGTCGCCGACCTGCGCGACCGTGCGGAGGACGAGACGGAGCGCGTGCCGCTGCTCCACACGTTGATGCGGCGGCTCGTCGAGCGGGTGGAGTATCGCGTGGGCGCCACGGCCGTCGATGCCACCGCGGCCGAAGCGCTGGCGCGCGGGGCGGGGGTCTGCCAGGACTTTGCGCATATCTTCATCGCCTGCAGCCGGGCGCTGGGCGTGCCGGCGCGCTATGCCAGCGGCTGCCTCAGCCGGTCGGGCTCAAGCCATGTCGGCAGCGTGGGCCATGGCTGGGCCGAGGCCTTCGTGCCCGATCTCGGCTGGATCGGATTCGATGCGGCCAACGGTATCTGCGCAACCGGCGAATACCTGAAGCTGGGAATCGGCCTCGACTATGCCGAGGCGGCGCCGGTCACCGGACGTCGCATCGGCGGCGGCGAAGCGGCGATGGCGGTCGATGTGCAGGCGCGGCAGGTGGGGTAGCATGGTCCGATACGGCGGGGGCGGGGCGCGGGAATGACCTATTGCATCGGCATGCTGCTCAAGGACGGGGTGGTCATGCTCTCCGATTCCCGGACCAACGCGGGCGTCGACAACATCGCCACCTTCCGCAAGATGACGGTGTGGGAGCAGCCGGGCGAGCGCGTGATCGCGCTGATGACCTCGGGCAACCTGGCGGTCAGCCAGGCGGTGGTTACCCATCTCGACGAGGGCCTGGGCGAGGGCGGCGATACCATCATGACGGTGCCGTCGATGTTCCGCGCCGCGCAATTGGTGGGCCAGGCCGTGCGCGCGGTCTACACCGAGGTCGGCAGCACGCTGGAGGCCAAGGAGCCGGGCGCGTTCAACGTGGCGTTCCTGCTGGGCGGCCAGATCAAGGGGCGGCGGTGTCGCCTGTTCCAGGTCTATGCCGCCGGCAATTTCATCCATGCGTCCGACCGCACGCCGTTCTTCCAGATCGGCGAGCACAAGTATGGCAAGCCGATCCTGGACCGCGCGCTGGCCTACGAAACCGACCTGCGCGTGGCGGCCAAGCTGGCGCTGCTGTCGATGGATTCCACGCTGCGCAGCAATCTGTCGGTCGGGCTGCCGCTCGACCTGATGATCTACCGCGCCGACTCGCTCAAGACCGAGATCCGCCGCACCATCGACGACGGCGATCCCTATTTCGAGGAGATCCGCCAGGGCTGGTCGAGCGCGCTGCGCAACGCCATCAAGGCGATGCCCGACGTGCCGTGGTGAGGTGCGGCGGGCGTCCGATGTCGCACCCCGGCGCAACCTTGTCGCAGACGTAGGCTTTGCGGCGACCGATTACTGCTCTATTTGATACGTCAAGGTGCCCCGTCGCGGCGCGTCCGCTGCGGGGATAATTGGGAAGCCGGTGAAAATCCGGCGCTGCCCCCGCAACGGTAGGGGAGAGTAGAGCGCGGCATAGCGCCACTGGGTTTCATGCCCGGGAAGGCGCCGCGCCGGTCCTGGATGGGACCGCTCCCGAGCCCGGAAACCAGCCCTGACGGGTTTAGGCCTGATGGATCGCGGGTGGCGGTCGCGGGGCGATCATCGGATGGCGGCGTTCGCGCCCTGCCGTTCGCGCCTGGCACACCTCTTGCCTCGACTTCCATCGCATAGCCGCGGGTACGCGGCGCTCGATGCTTGGGAGAATGCCTGGATGGACGGACAGAGCAGGATCAACGCAATGCTGGCGGCGCGCCGGCCGGGCTTCAGCCTGGAGCAGGCGTTCTACACCGACCCCGAGATTTTCCGGCTCGACCTCGAAACGATTTTCTATCGCGACTGGCTGTTCGCCGGGCATGGCTGCGAAATTCCGAAGCCCGGCGACTATTTTCTCCACGAGGTCGGTGACTACTCGGTGATCGTGATTCGCAGCGCGGACGGCGCGATCCGCGCCTTGCACAATACCTGCCGTCACCGCGGCTCGCGCCTATGCAGGGAAGAGCGAGGCAGCAAGCGCAAGCTGGTCTGCCCCTACCATCAATGGGCCTACGACACCGACGGCGCGCTGGTGGCGGCGCGGCAGATGGGCGACAAGATCGACCTTGCGCAGTACGGGTTGAAGACGGCGCACTGCGCGGAAGTCGGTGGCTACATTTTCGTCTGTGTCGCCGATGCCGCGCCCGATTTCGCTGCGTGCCGCGACCAGCTTGCCCCCTACATGGACCCGCACCGGCTCGACGACGCCAAGGTCGCCTTCGAGAGCACGATCGTCGAAGAGGGCAACTGGAAACTGGTCTGGGAGAACAATCGCGAGTGCTATCACTGTCGCGGCTCGCATCCCGAACTGTGCCGCACCTGGTCGGATTCGCCCGTGCTGAACGGCGCGCGGACCGACGAGGCGGGGGCCACCAACATGGCGCACTGGGCGCGCTGCGAGGCGGCCGGGCTCGCCAGCCGCTTCAAGCTGCACGCGAGCGGCCAGTTCCGCACCGCGCGCCAGCCGCTCACGGGCGAGGCGGAGAGCTTCACCATGTCGGGCAAGCGGGCGGTGGCAAAGCCGCTGGGCGACATCGGTGAGCGGCAGATCGGCTCGATGCTGCTGTTCCACTATCCCAGTTCGTGGAACCATCTGCTGGTGGACCATGCGATCAGCTTCAAGGTGATCCCCCTCGGCCCGCGGCGGACCAAGCTGACGACCAAGTGGCTGGTGAACAAGGACGCGGTCGAGGACGTGGACTACGACCTCAAGACGTTGACCGAGGTGTGGCTCGCCACCAACGACGAGGACCGGACGCTGGTCGAGCAGAACCAGCGCGGCATCAACTCGCCGGCCTATACGCCGGGCCCCTACGCGCCCGCCGACGAGAACGGTGTGGTCCAATTCGTCGACTGGTACTCCACACTGATGGAACGCCGCCTGGACGGTCAGCGCCGGCGCGCGGTCGCGTGAGCCGCGCCGCGGCCAAGGGGTGATGCGATGCTGCGGGAACTTGTCGCGCGGATATCGGGCAGGGCCGCCTGGGCGGGTCCGGCGGTGCAATTGTCGCCGTACGATGCGCTGATCCTCTGGCTGCTGGCGGTGCCCCCGGGCGTCGACTATGCGAGCGCCGCGCGCGCTGCGCTGGAGACTCTACCCCAACCGGCGCTGAGCGAAGATCGGGTTGCGCGGTTTCGCGAATTGCTCGGTCAAGTCGCCGCGCAGGGCGGTGCGGCCGAGGTCGCCCGCATGGCGCGGGCGATCCGGCGCCGTCGGCCGGACCGGAAGGACGCGTGACGCCAGCGCCTGTGACTCAAATCGCACAGGTCGGTCGTTTTCCTTTCACAAGGCGCACGGACCCGATTGACCCGCCGGGGTGCGCCCGCGTATCGTTCGCGGCGATGGTGCCCTTCGGGGCTTGAATGGGAACCCGGTGCGATACCGGGGCTGCCCCCGCAACTGTAAGCGGCGAGTTTTCCGCCGACCAAGCCACTGGCGTCGCGAGGTGCTGGGAAGGCAGGTGGAAAGCGAGGATCCGCGAGCCAGGAGACCTGCCATCGGCCGTGGTCACGCGCGTACACGCTGGGCGGGGTGCACCAGTGGGATGATCTCTCGGTCGGGCGGAACCTGAACGCCGGGCAAGGGACATCTGGTTCGCGGTGACGTACCACAGCGTTGCCGTACAGGTGTTCACGTGTTTGCCACATACCAGCCGACCAAGGCTCGTCCGCGCGTCGCGGCCGGGCTCGCCATCATGCTTGTCCTGACTGCTCCTGCCTTGTCGCAGACCCCGCCCGTCCCGCCGGCGCCCGGCCGGCCCGTGCGGCTGCCGGAGGTCGTTTCCACCGCGAACCGCACCGACACGCCCGTCGAGCAGGTCGGCAGTTCCATCACCATCGTCACCGGCGCGGAAATGGAGCGCGAGCAGATCCGCATCGTCTCCGACGCGCTGCGCAAGGTGCCGGGCCTCGCCGTCAGCCGCAGCGGCGTCGTCGGCTCGATCACCCAGGTGCGCATCCGCGGCGCCGAGGCCAACCAGACCAAGGTGCTGATCGACGGGATCGAGGTCAACGATCCCTCGACGGGCTCGGAGTTCGATTTCGCCAACATGCTGGCGGCCGATATCGACCGGATCGAGGTGCTGCGCGGGCCGCAGAGCGTGCTGTACGGCTCCGACGCGGTGGGCGGCGTGATCAACATCATCACCCGACGCTGGGGCGGGCCGCAGCGCGTCGCCGCCAGCGTGGAGGGGGGCTCCTACGGCACCGGCCAGGTGAACGCCAGCACGGCGGGCGGGGTCGCCGGCGACCGGTTCCGCTATCTGTTCAGCGCGACCCGATTCCACACCGACGGGATCTCCGTCGCCGACCGGTTCCGCAACCGCGCCAACAAGGAGGAGGACGCCTACGACAACACCACCGCCTTCACCAAGCTGGGCGCCACGCCGGTCGAGCATCTCGACGTCGACCTGGTCGGGCGCTTCACCCATTCCCACCGCGAGGGCGATGATTTCGTCGGCGGGGACGGCGCGATCGACGCCAAGGAGGACAGCACGACCAACCAGCGTTTCGGCCGCGCCCAGGCGACCGTGAAGCTGCTCGACGACCGCTGGGTGCAGCGCGTCGGCGTGTCGGGTGGCGACACCAAGTCGAACTATTTCAGCAACGGGCCGCAGACCAGCAAGTTCGAGGGCTTCCGCCAGAAGCTCGACTACCAGAGCGACTACACCTTCTCGACCGACCTTGCCGTCGACGCCACGCACACGCTGACGCTCGGGTCGGATTACATGTGGGACTCCGCGATCTCGCGCAGCAGCTTCTCGAATTTCGACAAGTCGCTGGAGACGCAGAGCCTCTGGGGGCTCTACCAGGCGGCGCTGGCCGACCGGTTCTTCTTCACCGGCGGCGCCCGGCACGACAACGGCGACCTGTTCGAGGACAACACCACCTATCGCCTGACCGGCGCGTGGAAGGTCTTCGACACCGGCGCCAAGCTGCGCGGCTCCTATGGCACGGGCGTCAAGAATCCGACGCTGTTCGAGCTCTACGGCTTCACGCCGACCTTCCGGCCCAATCCCGGCCTGCAACCCGAGTTCGGGCGGGGCTGGGATATTGGCGTCGACCACGACCTTCTGGACGGCCGCATCACGCTGGGCGCCACCTATTTCGAGCAGCGCATCCGCGACCTGATCACCGGCGCCGGCAACACCTCGATCAACCTGCCGGGCGTGTCGCGCACGCGAGGCGTCGAGCTGACCGCCAAGGTCGGGCTGATGCGCGACCTCGACCTGCTCGGGGCCTATACCTTCTCCAGCACGCGCGATCCCGATGGCAACGCGCTCGTCCGCCGGCCCAAGCACGTCGCAAGCGCAACCCTGGCCTATCGCTTCCTGGAGGGTCGCGGGACCGCCAGCCTCGGCGTGGTCTACAACGGTGCGACGACCGACTTCGCGTTCGACCAGAACTTCAACCGGTCGATCGTGCGTCTCGACTCCTATACACTGGTCAACCTGGCAGTCGGGTACAAGCTGACCGACAATGTCGAACTGTATGGCCGGGCCGAGAACCTGACGAACGAGCACTACGAAGAAGTGTTCACCTATGGCTCGCTCGGCCGCGCCGGCTATGGCGGCATGAAGGTGACGTTCTGATGGTCTTGCGGGGGGCCGTCCTGGCCGTTCCGACGGCGTCCATCCCGACCCGGATGGTCGACCCCGACGGCGCGACCATGGGGGTCTTCCCGCTTCCCGTCGACCAGGCGACACTGCAGGACATCCTGAGCTTCCTGTTCCTGGAGCATTGGGCCGAGATCGTGTTCGGCCCGATCATCGAGGGCGCTGCGTTCGAGTTCCGTGCCACGGAACAGCCGCGGCTGGGTATGCTCGACGGCTACCTGACGATTCATTTCGGCCCCTCGCATTTCCATCTCTGCATCGGTCCGCACAAGGGAAGCTCCAAGAACCCGACGCCGCCGGCCCTCGCGCGCCATCGCCGCACGGCGCGCGCCGAGCTGTTCCGCCGCCTCGTGCGCGGCGGCGACGCGCCGATGTCCTGGGGGCTGCGCCTGTTCAACGGGGCGGGCGAGCAGCAGCTTACGGTCTTCTTTCCCAACCCGTTCCTGTCGCCGACCCTGGACAAGGTGCTGAAGCAGCCGGACTGGACGAAGCTTGCGCTGTGGGACGCGGTGCGCGCGCGCTGGCTCGACCTGCGCGCGCCCGATCCGGTCGATCGCTCCGGTAAGGGCTTCAGGCATGATTAGACCCATCCATCAATCCAATGAGGAGGACGATCGATGACGACATCAGACGCGACAAGGCACGCCCGCGACTGGGGACGGTTGGCCATGTGGGGGCTGCTGGTGATCGCGAGCCTGGGCTCGAGCGCCGCGTTGGCCTGCGCCGCGCCTTTTGCCGCCCTGGGGGCGGTCGCGGCGCTTTACGCCGCGCGTCGCGAGGCGCTGGCGGTCGTGCTGTCGGCCTGGCTGGCAAACCAGCTCGTCGGGTTCCTGCTGCTCGGCTATCCGCGGAGCTGGGATTCGTTCGCCTGGGGCGCGGCGCTGGCCGTTGCCGCCATGGCCGCACCGCTGACGGCGGGCTGGGTTGCGCGGCTGCTGGGCCAGCCGGGAACGGCGGTTGGCGCCATCGGCGCGCTGGTCGGCGCCTTCGTCGGCTTCGAAGCGGTGCTGGTCGCCGCCGCCTTCGTCCTGCCCGGCAGCTGGGAGGCTTTTGCCCCGTGGCTCGTCGCCCGGATCTTCGCGATGAACGCGCTGTTCTTCGCGGGGCTGATCCTGCTCTGCCGCGTCGCCGTGGCGATGGGCCTGCTTGCCGTGGGCAGGGACTCCCGGGCGACTGCGCCGCTGGCTGCCTGATTTGCGGGCAGGGGCCGGCGTCGCGCTTGCCGCGGCGTCGGCCGCGCCTGCTGCAACTGCGAAAAGCGCTTTGCCAAGCGCGCCACGATGCGGGGATTCCCCTCGCGCCGTTGTGAAGCCGGCCGTGTCGCCGATACTGCCGAATTGATCTAGAATCGCCCGCAAAGGCGTTGTTTCAACGGCGTCATCGGATTTGCCGACCAGGCGGGCGCGGGTGAGGCGCCTTCGGTCCGGAACGCGGGAAGGAAAAAACATGATCGATCTGAAAGTCAACGGCACGGTCCACAAGGTGGATGCGTCGCCCGATACGCCGCTGCTGTGGGTCCTGCGCGACAACCTGGGGCTGACCGGCACCAAGTACGGCTGCGGCATCGCGCAATGCGGGGCCTGCACGGTGCATATCGACGGCACGCCCATGCGATCCTGCTCGGTGCCGGTGAGCGCCGTCGGCGCGGGCGCGATCGTCACGATCGAGGGCCTGTCGCCGGACAAGGGCCACGCCGTGCAGAAGGCCTGGATCGCCGAGCAGGTGCCGCAATGCGGCTTCTGCCAGTCCGGGCAGATCATGGCCGCGGTCGCCTTGCTGGAAAAGACGCCGAAGCCGACCGACGCCGACATCGACGCGGCGATGACCAACATCTGCCGCTGCGGCACCTATCAGCGCATCCGCGTCGCGATCCATCGCGCCGCCGGCACCAAGGCCTGAGGGGGGGCGCGCCATGAACGACACCACGACGCTTTCCCGCCGCGACTTCATCCATGTCAGCGCCGCCGCCGGCGGCGGCCTGGCGCTTGGCTTCAACCTGCCGGTCGCGGGCGACGGAACCGCCTCCGCCCAGACCGGCGCGGGGGCCGAGCTGAACGCCTGGCTGGTGATCGGCGGCGACGACAGCGTGACCATCCGCGTCCACCGCTCGGAGATGGGGCAGGGATCGTCGACCGCGATCCCGCAGCTCGTCGCCGAGGAGCTGGAATGCGACTGGTCGAAGGTGCGCATGGAGTTCGCCTCGGTCATGCGCCATATCCGCGAGAACAAGGTCTATGTCAGCTTCGCCACCGGCGGCAGCCGCGCCATCCGCGATTCGCAGCTCTATGTGCGCAAGGCCGGCGCCGCCGCCCGCGAGATGCTGAAGGCGGCGGCGGCCCAGCAATGGGGCGTCGCGGCGGCGGAATGCAAGACCGAGAAAGGCTTCGTCGTCCACGCGGCATCGGGGCGCAAGGCCAACTACGGCGTACTTGCCGCGGCGGCGGCCAAGATGGCGCCGCCGGCCGACGTGAAGTTCAAGCCCGACTCCGCCTGGACGATCGCCGGCACCTCGCCCCCACGCTTCGACGTGCCGAGCAAGGTCGACGGCAGCGCCGTCTACGGCATGGACGTCAAGGTGCCGGGCATGGTGCATGCGGCGATCAAGCAGAGCCCGGTGTTCGGCGGCAAGGTGAAGAGCTACGACGAGGCGAAGGTCAAGTCGATGCCCGGCGTCCTGGCCGTGGTGCAGCGTCCCGACGCCAGCGCGGTCGCGGTGGTGGCCGAGCGATTCTGGCAGGCCAAGACGGCGATGGACGCGCTGCCGATCGTCTGGGACGAGGGCGAGAACGCCAAGGTCTCGCAGGCGGGCATCCTGGACCGGCTGAAGAAGGGACTCGACGAACCCGGCGTCAAGGTGCGCCACGATGGCGACTTCGATGGCGCCTTCGCCAAGGCCGCCAAGAAGGTCGAGGCCGAGTACTTCGCGCCGTATCTCGACCATGCCTGCATGGAGCCGATGAACTGCACGGCCCATGTCACGGCCGACGGCGTCGAGGTCTGGGCCCCGACCCAGAACATCGAGGGCGCGCTCGCCGCGGCGGCCGAGGCCGCCGGCGTCGGGCCCGAGAAGGTCAAGGCGCACCTGACCCTGCTGGGCGGCGGCTTCGGCCGGCGCGGGCGCCAGGACTACGTGACGCAGGCGGTTCATATAGCCAAGGCCGCCGGCGGCAAGCCGGTGAAGCTGATCTGGACGCGCGAGGAGGACATCCAGCACGGCTCCTACCGCCCGATCAGCATGGGCCGGCTGCAGGCCGGCTTCGATGCGCAGGGCAACCTCACGGCCTACGCCCACAAGGTCTGCGGCCAGTCGATCTTCGCCTACCTGCTGCCGCAGAACATCCGCGACGGCTGGGACCAGTCGTCGATGGACGGCACCTACAATCAGGCCTACAAGATGCCGAACTGCAAGTTCGACTACGTCATGCGCAATGCGCACGTGCCGGTCGGGTTCTGGCGGTCGGTCGGCAGCTCGCAGAACGCCTTCATCACCGAGGGCTTCATGGACGAGCTGGCGCACGCCGCCGGCAAGGACCCGGTGGAATTCCGCCGCGGGCTGCTGGACAACAGGTCCTGGCTCAACGTGCTGAACATGGCGGCGGAGAAGGGCAACTGGGGCAAGCCCCTGCCGAAGGGCAGCGGGCGCGGCATCGCGATCA
>JADZDN010000040.1 GCA_020851015.1 Alphaproteobacteria bacterium
ATCTCCGCCGCGTTGCCCAGGATGTCGTGGATGTGCAACGGGTTGGGCTTCTTCAGCCCGACCGGCCACAGCTTGCCGTTGGCGGATTTCGCCCCGGCGAACCAGACATATTCCTCCATCGGCTCGCCCGGCTCGACGAAGCTGGGATTGCGGAAGTTCTTGCCGGCCGCCACGCCGCCGCGCGCGGCGTATTCCCATTCCTCCTCGGTCGGCAGGCGGAAGAAGCCGTTCAGCGCGACCAGCCGATGCAGCTCGCCTGCCTTGTCCAGCTTGGCGTCGGCGTTCTCGTAGAGCCATTGCGTGTAGCGCTCGGCCATCTCGACCGCGTCGAACCAGGCGACGCCGACCGCCGGCATCTCGCGCTCGCCGGCGGGCGCCGGGCAGTCCTTGCCGAGACTGGCGATCGCCGTGCGCTGGCCGGCCGTCGTCTCGTATTTCGCGATCAGGTAGAACGACGCCGACTGCTTGGCGGGATCGGCCTCGCGGAAGCCGCCTACCAGCGGCAGGTCGCGCGGCGCCTCGGCATAGCGCATGGCGGCGTCGCGGTCGTCGCCCAGGGTGACCGCCGTATCCGCCATCCAGTTGCTCGCCTCGCCGCTCTTCACGGGCACGACCACCTTGCGGAACGCCATCCGGGCGTCGCAGGGCATCGGGAATACCAGGTCGTCCGGATCGGGCGCCGGGTTGAAGCGGTCCTGGGTCTGCGCCGCGGCCGTTCCCGCCGCCAGCATCGTCGCGGCGGCCATCCCCGCCCGCGCACGGGTCGGTCTACACAACGCGCAACCCCACGGAAGGTTGGATGCGGGCGGCGTGCAGGCCGCCGATCGCCGATGCCAGCACGGCAAGGACCAAGGTCGCCAGGCCGGCGGCGGCGAAGTGTTCCGGGGCGAGCTGGCAGATGCGCTCGCCCGGCTCCAGCGTGGCGGTGAAGAAGCGGTTGATGCTGGCCGCCACGCCCAGGTAGGCCGCCATCGCCAGCGCGCTGCCCAAAAGCGCGATCGCCAGCGCCTGGCAGGCGGGGAACAGCACGCAGCGCAGCGTGTCGAAGCCGACCAGGCGCAGCACGGCGATCTCGCGGCGCTTGCGGTCGACATTGCCCCACAGGCTGGATGCCAGCGACAGGCCGTAGCCGGCGACGCCGATCGCGGCCACGATCCAGAACACGGCGCTGAGGTTGCGGTCGAGCGAGCGCACCGTCTCGATCTCGGCCGCGCGCGTGCGCACCTCGGTCCCCTCGCGCTGCAAGCGCTCGCGCAAGCCCGCCACGTCGTCGATCGAGCGCGCGTAGAGGCGGAAGCCGGCGAAGGCGCGGCCCTCGCCCAGCGGCGCGGTGCCGGCCCAGCCCAGCGCCTCGACCGCGCGCCCGTCGCGATAGTCCTCGGCGGCGACCAGCAGCTCCAGCGCCACGAAGCCCGCCTCGCGCTCGAAGCTCGCCAGCGGCAGCACGCCCGCGACCGTCAGCGCCAGCGAAACGCGCTCGGACTGGCCGCGCACCACGCGGGTCAGGCTGCCTTCCAGCCGCGCGCCCGCCGCGGCGCCCAGCTTCTCGGCGGCGGGCCGCGACAGCACGATCTGGTCGAGTCCCGCCGGCGCGGGCGCGCGGTTCGCCAGCAGCGGATCGCCCGGCGCCGTCGGCACCAGCTCGGCCGTCAGCAGCGCGCGGTCGGGCTCGGCGGGGTTGCGCAGGTAGATCGCCGCGGCGATGGCGCGGGTCTGCGGCAGCACGAAGCCCACCTCCGGCCGCGCCGCCATGTCGCGGAACCACGCCGGCTCGAAGCGCCCGCTCGACGCCGGCATGATCTGGCGGATCGCCGGGTCCTCGATCAGCCGCGCGCGCATCGTCGTCACCACCCCGTGCTTCAGCCCGAACAGCACCAGCATCGGCGCCAGGATCGACGCCAGCGCCAGCACCAGGCATAGCGACAGGCGCCATTCGTGGAAGAAGTCCCGCAGCGCCAGGCCGGCAACCATCGTCAGCCCCAGAACGACGAGCGGACGCCGCCGTCGGCCGGTTCGAGCTTGTGGCCGAGGCGACGAAGGCCAAGGCGGTCGACGACGCCGGCGTCGTGCGTCGCCAGGATGGCGGTGGCGCCGAAGCCGTCCACCAGCTTGAGGAAGAGGTCGAGGATGCGCGTGGCGTTCATCGGATCGACCGACGCGGTCGGCTCGTCCGCCACGGCGATGGCGGGGCGATGGGCGAGCGCGCGGGCCACCGCGACGCGCTGGCGCTCGCCGACCGACAGCGCGCCGGGCCGCTTGTCGAGGTGCCGCTCGAGGCCGAGCTGCTCGGCCAGCGCCTCGACCGTGCCGTCGTCGCCGAGGCCGAGCACGCGCCGCGGCAGGGCGATGTTGTCGCGCACGCTGAGATAGGGCAAAAGCCCGCCGGTCTGCAGCACGTAGCCGATGTGGCGCGCGCGCAGCCGGACCAGCGCGTCGCTGCGTCCCTCGGCCCAGGCATCGCCGACCGCGACCGGCGCCGCGCCGTTGGGCTGGAAGGCGAAGGTGGCGGCTTCGCTCGGCCGCAGGATCAGCGCCAGCAGGTCGAGCAGCGTGCTCTTGCCGCTGCCGCTCTCGCCCACCAGCGCGATCTTCTCGCCCCGGCCGATCGCCAGGCTGGGGACTTCCAGGGTGAAGCGCGCGCCGGCCGACTGCCAATCCTTCCGCACGCCCTCCAGGCGGTAGATCGGGGCGCCGGCCACGCGCGCGGGCCCTAGGGCAGGGCGTCGAGCGGCACCGGGTAGACCGATTCCCCGCTCAGCGAGCCGCCGTCCAGCGCCACCCAGCTGTCGACGTTGTTGTGGAACTCCTCGTACAGCCGGATCTTGGACTTCAGCCGGTCGACGAAGGCCTGCTGCTCGCCGATGCTCCAGGACTGCCACAGGTCCTGGCTGATGTTCAGGACCTCGATTTTGTAGGGCAGGCCTTCCAGGTACTCGCCGATCAGCCCGGTCTCGGCCAGGCTCTTGGCGCCGCCGCCGCTCTTGGTGGCGCCGGCCACGCCCTTGGGCGCGCGGGCCAGCGCCGCGGCCGCGCTCTGCAGGTCGCCGAAGAAGTTCTCCGGCGAGATCTGCGCCGCCTCGCCGGCCTTGATGATCGCCTTCAGCACCTGCTGCAGGTCGCTGATCTGGTCGCGCGACAGCAGCAGCCGCACGTCGAGCGTCGCCAGGTTCGGGCGGTCGAAGTCGTGGTCGCCGACCCAAGCCTCGAACACCGGCGGCGCCTGGGTTCCCTTCTTCCTGCCGAGATAGGCGAGCTGCATGGCGTTGCCCACCAGCGCGGCCTTGCGGTCGACGCCGGCGGCCTCGGGGTCCTTCGCCGGCGCGGGCGGCTTGCCGTGCTCGCCCGGCGGGCCGGTGCGCGCGGCCTTGACCTGCTCGGTCAGCGCGGTCGCCAGGCGCTCGATCGTCTGGCCGAACTTGTCGACCGCCCCCGCCTCGACCGGGATATAGAGGCTGTCCTTGCCCTGGAAGCGGGTCAGCATCTCGTACTGCGTGGCCGCCGTCTGGTGGTCCTTGGCGCCTTCCTTGGTCTTCAGGTGCACCGCGAACAGCGCGATGCCCATGCTCTGCGCGAACTCGCGCACCTCGGCGGTGAACATGCCGCTGCTGGCGAGCGGGTGGTTGCCCTCGAGCGCGCTGGCGTCCGAGACCAACAGGACGATGCGCCCGGCATACTGCTCCCAGTCCATCTCGCTGAGCGCGGTCAAGACGCCGGCATAGGCGTCCTCGGGCAGCTGCGGGCCGGACGACACCTTGGCGGGCGCCACCTGGGCCGCGAGGTCGAGGAAGCGCTGGCCCGCCACCCCGTCCTTCAGCGAGGCGTAGATCCGCGTCGTGTATTCGAGCGCCGGCACCGACTTCGTGCTGTTGCGGTAGGCGACCAGCCCGAAGCTGACGTCGCCCTCCAGCTTCTCGGCCTCGACCTTCTTGTAGACCCGCGCGATCACGTCGCGCATGCGGTCGATGTAGGGCCCCATGGTGATCGTGGTGTCCACGACGAACACGATGCCGGTCTTGAAGCCGATCACCATGCGGTCCGGCTTCTTCTCGTCGGGCGGCGGCGCGTCGTTCAGCGACACCGAGGCGATCTTCAGCGCCGTCGCCGGCTGGCCCTTCTTGAACAGCGCCTGCTGGTGCTCGAGGATCGGCAGCAGGTAGAACTGCTGCTGGATGTCGACATGCTCGGCCGGCTCGATCGACACGACCGGCGAGTTCGCCGGCGGTTTGTTGGCCAGGATCGCCTCGTAGAGCTCGCCATAGGCCTTGGCCGGGTCGGCGGCCTCGATCAGCCCGGTCAGCGCCGGCCGGTCGCGGAACAGGAGCACGCGCTTGCGGTCGGCCGGGTTGGTGAAGGCGACGGTGAGCGCCTGCTTCCACTCGATCGCCTGCTTGGCGTCCATCCAGCCGATCGGCCCGCTCTCCACGGTGGCGCCCACCTCGACCATGGTGGCGCCCTGCACCCGCTTGCGGGCGTAGACGTAGTAGACGGTGAAGGGTGTAACATCCTCGTTGACAGGCTGGGCCTCGGGCGCCGGCTCCTTCAGCACCCGCGCGCCGGGTCGGGTCAGCACGCGCTGGTAGAGGGTCTTCTTGCCCTCCATCAGCAAGGGTTTGCGGTCCTGCGCCGCCGCCCCGCCGGCCAGCCACGAAAGCGCCAGCGGCAGCGCCAGGGCGAGCGCCAGCAAAAGCGGCGCGCGATGCCCAGGGCGGGTCCGATGCGGTCCGTACATGAACGCCATGCTGTCCCTTCCCCCGCGCGATGGCGACTTCTCGGCGGGCGCAACTATATCATGCGGCCCCGCCGGCGCGGAACGCGCCCGCCGTCACCGCGCGCGGAATTTGTCAGGCCGGCGCAAATACGGATAAATTCATCCCCCCGTCCCGGCAGGCGCCCGGGACGGTGGCGAACATGGGGGAAGCCATTTGACGGGGACGGAGCCGGAAGCCGCGCCAGGCCGACCGCGCTACCAGTACTGGCTGCTGCCCTTTGCCACGGGCGTGGCGATCGCCCTGCTGCTCGCCCTGTGGCTGTTCCCGCGCGGCGACGTGCTGGCGGCGCCGACCCCGACCGACGCGCTGGAGGCGC
>JADZDN010000041.1 GCA_020851015.1 Alphaproteobacteria bacterium
ACCTCAACGCTGCGCGTCTGCCAGTTCCGCCACGACCGCCGAAATCCCGGGCAGGCGACAAGCCGGTGCTTGTCTTCGCCCTGGCGGGGGGATACCAAAACCCGGGGGGGCAATCAAGCCCGGCGCCGCCAAGGGCCGCGCCCGAGGACCTTCCAGCATGTTGACAGACCAGGAAAACCGCCCCGCCCGGCCGGTTTCCGGCGCGGCCGGGCCGGAGTGGAGGCTGGCGACCGGGCCGGTCGACTACGCGGCCGCCGTGGCCGCCATGGAAGCCCGCGTGGAGGCGATCCGGGCCGGGCAGGCGCCGGAGCTGGTCTGGCTGCTGGAGCATCCCCCGGTCTATACGGCGGGCACCAGCGCCGATCCGGCGGAGCTTTTGGACCCGCGCGGCATCCCCGTCCACCAGACCGGGCGCGGCGGGCGGCACACCTATCACGGCCCCGGCCAGCGCATCGCCTATGTGCTGCTGGACCTGCGGGCGCGCGGCCAGGATGTCCGGCGCTATGTCCATGCCCTGGAGGAATGGGCGATCCTGGCCCTGCGCCGGCTGGGGGTCGAAAGCGGCCGGCGCGAGGGGCGGATCGGCATCTGGGTGGATCGCGGCCCAGGGCGCGACGGTCGCCGCGAGGACAAGATCGCCGCCCTGGGCGTGCGGGTGCGCGGCTGGGTCACCTTCCACGGGCTGGCGATCAACGTGAACCCCGACCTTGCCGCCTTCGCCGGGATCGTGCCCTGCGGCATCAGCGAGCAACGTTATGGCGTAACGTCGCTGGCCGCCCTGGGCGTGAAGGCCGACATGCCGGCGCTGGACCGGGCGCTGCGCGAAACCTTCGACCAGGCCTTCGGGCGGTAGCGGACCGATTTCCTCATCCTTCGAGACGCTCGCGGCGCTCGCTCCTCAGGATGACGCGTTTCTTTGGCGTTCAACGAAAGAACGCGTCATCCTGAGGATCGACCGACGGTCGCGTCTCGAAGGAGGAGGAGCGAGCGCAGGCAGCGTCTTGAAGGGCGGCGCGACCGCCTACTCGGTGCGGGCTTGCCGGAACCCCGGCTCGCCCGGCGGTTCGGCCGGATGCTGTTCGATGTGATCCACCCGCGCCTTGGGCGGTCCTTCGCGGCAGGCCGCGATCATCGCCTCGACGGCCTCGGCCGGGCCGTGGAACAGCGCCTCGACCGATCCGTCCAGCCGGTTGCGCACCCAGCCCGACAAGCCGCGCCCGGTCGCCTGCTCGGTGGTCCAGGCGCGATACCACACGCCCTGGACCTTGCCCTGGATCAAAACGCGGACGGATACCGTCATTCGAACTCGACGATCTTCTGGTCGACCGCCAGCGACGCGCCGGGCTGGGCGTGGATCGTCTTGACCCTGGCGTCGCGCTCGGCGCGCAGCACGTTTTCCATCTTCATCGCCTCGACCACGGCCAGCGCCTCGCCGGCCTTGACCTCCTGCCCCAGCTTGACCGCGACCTGCGACAGCAGGCCGGGCATCGGCGACAGCAGGAAGCGCGACGTGTCGGGCGGCGCCTTTTCCGGCATCAGCGCCAGCATCTGGGCGGCGAAGCGCGAGAGGACCAGCGTGCGCAGCGCCACGCCACCATGCGTCAGGCGCCAGGCGATGCCGTCGCGGTCGATCTGAACGACGAGCGCCTGTCCGTCGACCGTGCCGGCGAACAGCGCCTCGCCCGGCGCCCAGGAAGAGCGGACGGCGAGCGCGTGATCCCCGATCGCCACGTCGACGCCGCCATCCGCCGGCGTGACCGCCACGTCCTCGGCCGCATCGCCGAGCCGCACGACCATCGCGTTGTCCATCTTGCGCCGGCGGCCGGGAAGCTGGCCGCTGATGCGGGCGGCGCGCTCGGCAGTGGTGCGATGCACGAAGGCGGCGATCGCCACCAGCGCGCGGATCTCGGCCGCGTTCAGTTTCGCGCCCTCGAAGCCCTTGGGAAATTCCTCGGCGATCAGGTTGGTCGACATCCGGCCCTGGGCGAAGCGCGGCAGGGCGACCAGCGCGGACAGGAACGGGATGTTGTGCCGGACGCCGCGGATGTAGAAGGCGTCGAGCGCCTGGCGCATGCGCTGAATGGCTTCGCCGCGCGTGGCCCCGCCCGTGACCAGCTTGGCGATCATCGGGTCGTAGAACATGCTGATCTCGCCGCCCTCGTAGACGCCGGTGTCGACGCGCACGTGGTCGCCCTCCACCGGCGGCCGGTAGCGCACCAGGCGGCCGGTGGACGGCACGAAGCCGCGCGTCGGGTCCTCGGCATAGACGCGCGCCTCGATCGCCCAGCCCTTGGGCTTGATGTCTTTCTGAGTGAACGGCAGCTTGTCGCCCCAAGCGATGCGGATCATCAATTCCACCAGATCAAGCCCCGTTACGTATTCCGTCACTGGATGCTCGACCTGCAGCCGCGTGTTCACCTCCAGGAAGTAGAAGTTGCGGTCCTTGTCGACGATGAACTCGACCGTGCCGGCCGAGCGGTACTTGACCGCCTTGGCCAGCGCGACCGCCTGCTCGCCCATCGCCTTGCGCGTGGGCGCGTCGAGGAACGGGCTCGGCGCCTCCTCGAGCACCTTCTGGTGCCGGCGCTGGATCGAGCATTCGCGCTCGCCCAGGTAGACCGTGTTGCCATGCGCGTCGGCCAGCACCTGGATCTCGATATGGCGCGGCTCCTCGACGTATTTCTCGATGAACACGCGGTCGTCGGCGAAGGACGACTTCGCCTCGCTGCGGGCGGACGCGTAGCCCTCGCGCGTCTCCTTGTCGCTGCGCGCGATGCGCATGCCCTTGCCGCCGCCGCCGGCCGAGGCCTTGATCATCACCGGATAGCCCACCGACTTGGCGATCTTCACCGCCTCGTCGGCCGTGGGAATTGCCTCCAGATGGCCGGGCACGGTCGAGACCTTGGCCTTGGCCGCCAGCTTCTTCGATTCGATCTTGTCGCCCATCGCCGCCATGGCCGACGGCGTGGGGCCGATGAACGCGATGCCGGTCTTCTCCAGCGCCTCGGCGAACGGCCCCTTCTCGGATAGGAAGCCGTAGCCGGGGTGCACCGCCTCGGCCTTCGTCTTCTTGCAGGCCTGGACGATCTTGTCGATCACCAGGTAGCTCTGCGCGGAGGCCGCCGGGCCGATCGCGACCGCCTCGTCCGCCATGTTGACGTGCAGCGCGTCGGCATCGGCCTCGGAATAGACCGCCACGGTCTTGATGCCCATGCGCCGCGCCGTCTTGATCACCCGGCACGCGATCTCGCCGCGATTGGCGATGAGGATTTTCTTGAACATCTCAGCCCGCTTGTTCCACTGCGTTCCTCATCCTTCGAGACGCTCGCTGCGCTCGCTCCTCAGGATGACGCGGCAGGTTGGA
>JADZDN010000042.1 GCA_020851015.1 Alphaproteobacteria bacterium
AGATGCCGAAGAAGGACGCGGATGAGGTGGCGATGAAGTACCTCACCCGCGTGCGCATCCCCGAACAGGCCGGCAAGTACCCAGGCCAGCTTTCGGGCGGCCAGCAGCAGCGCGTGGCGATCGCCCGTTCGCTGTGCATGAACCCCAAGATCATGCTGTTCGACGAGCCGACCTCGGCGCTCGATCCCGAGATGATCAAGGAAGTGCTCGACACCATGGTCGGCCTGGCCGAGGAGGGGATGACCATGCTGTGCGTGACGCACGAGATGGGCTTCGCCCGCACGGTGGCAAACCGGATCATCTTCATGGACCAGGGCGAGATCGTCGAGCAGAACGAGCCGAAGGAGTTCTTCGCCAATCCGAAGAGCGAGCGCACCCGGCTGGTCCTCAGCCAGATCCTGCACCACTAACCGTCGGCGCGCGGCGCCCCGCGCCGGCGCGTCGGTATTGGCGCCGGTCGGCGCCCTATCGCGCGGACTATCGGTTGGGCATGGAACCCGGCGGAACCAGTCCCAGGGGCCGGGGATCGTCGAATTCCTTCACGCGCCGGTCATAGGGGACAAAGCCTGCGCGCTGGTAGAGCGGCAAGGCCTTCGGATGATCCAGGTCGCAGGTGTTGACCCAGAACCGGCGGGGAACCGGCGGCCCCTGCCAGGCGAGCGCGATCGCCTGGTCGAGCAGGAAAGGGCCCAGGCGATGGCCGATGCAGTCCGGCATCAGCCCGAAATAGGCGAGCTCGACGATGCCCGCGTCGCGACGGTCGAGCTCAAAGAAGCCGGCCGGCGTGCCGGCGAGGTAGAGGACATAGGTCGAGAATTTCTCGTGCTGGACGATCGCCGCTAGCTGCTCGTCGCTGAGCTGCTTGCGCTCGTACCACCACCAGGGCCCGCCGACCGTGTTGTAGAGGTAGCGCGAGTACGACACGGAGATGTTCTCGGCGCGGATCAGCGCCAGCCGCAGGTGGCTGGGGGCCGGGACGGGCGGCCGCTTGGGCGACGCCAGCATCTCCAGGTAGGTGATGACGGTCGAGAGCTTGCCCGCGGTCACGGCGTCAGCGGCCTGCCATCGAGCCAGCGCGCCATCAGGATGCGCGGCTGCACGCCATAGCCAAGGGATTCGTAGAAACCGCGCACCTTCGCGTTGGTGTCGCGGACGATGAGCTGGGCTTTCTCGATGCCGCGCTTGCGCATCCAGTCCTCGCCGGAAGCGACCAGGCGGCGGCCAAGCCCGGTCTTCCGCAGGTCGGGCGCGACGGCGACGTAGTAGAACCAGCCGCGATGGCCGTCGTCGCCCACCATCGCCGTCCCGACCACGCTGCCGCTGGTCGTCTTCGCGACCAGCACGTCCGCGCAGCCCGACCGGCGCGCCTGCGCGATATCGGCGCGCGGATCGTTCCAGGGCCTCGTCAGGTCGCAGTCCCACCAGAGCCTGATCACCCCGTCGATGTCGGCATCGGCGAGCGGCGCGATCGCGATGGTATCGGCCGCGCTCATCCCGTCACCACGGGCGTGTCGGCCCGGCCACCCCATTCCGTCCATGATCCGTCATAGACCGCCACGTCGTCGCGGCCCAGCAGGTAGAGCCCGAGCGCCACGATGCAGGCCGTGACGCCCGATCCGCAGCTCGTTACGATCGGCTTCTTCAGGTCGACGCCGGCTTCCTTGAAGACGGCCGACAAACGCTCGGCGGGCAGAAAGGTTTTGGTTTCGGGATCCAGCAGGCTAGCATAGGGCACGTTCAGCGCGCCCGGCATGTGCCCGCCGCGCAGCCCCTGGCGCGGCTCGGGATCGACGCCCTTGAACCTGCCCGAACTGCGCGCGTCCAGCACCTGCTCGCGCTTCTTCTCCAGCGCGCCGCGCACCTGGTCGAGGTCGCGCACCAGCAGCTGGTTCATGCGCGAGGTGAAGTGCCGTTCGCGCGGCATCGGCTTCATGTCCTCGACCGGCCGGCCTTCCTTCAGCCATTTCGGCAGCCCGCCGTCCAGCACGGCGACGTCGTCATGGCCGAAGGCGCGGAACATCCACCAGGCGCGCGCCGCCGACATCATGCCGTGCGTGTCGTAGACCACGATCCGGCTGCCGTCGCCCAGGCCCAACTTACGCACGCGGCTGGAGAACTTCTCCGCGCTGGGCAGCATGTGCGGCAGCGGGTTGTCGCTGTCGGCGATATCGTCGATATCGAAGAAGACAGCGCCGGGGATGTGGCGTTCCTCGTACTCGCGGCGCGCGTTGCGGGTGGTCGGCGGCAGGATGTAGGTGCAGTCGACGACCCGCACGTCGGGTGCCTGCAGGTGCCGGGCAAGCCAGTCCGTCGAGACCAGCGCCTCGGGCTTCGCGTAGGGCATGGCGTTTCCTCGGGTTCAAGCCTTGTTGTCGGCGAAACCTATCACGACGCGGCGGTTGATGCGGCCCTTCTTCTCGATCTTCGTCACCTCGACCCGGCCGATCTCGCCGGTGCGGGCGACATGCGTGCCGCCGCAGGGCTGGAGGTCGAGTCCCGCGACCTCGATCAGCCGGACGCGCCCGTGGCCGGTGGGCGGCTTGACCGCCATGGTCTTCACCAGCTCGGGCTGCGCGGCGAGTTCGTCGTCGGTGATCCAGCGCGTTGCGACGGCGTGGTCGGCCGCGATCAGTTCGTTGACCTTCGCGGTGATGGCGTCCTTGCCCAGAGTGGCCTCGGGAATGTCGAAGTCAAGCCGTCCCTTGTCGGCCGCGACCTGGCCGCCGGTTACCGGGTAGGGCAGCACCGCCGACAGCAGGTGCAGGCAGGTATGCATGCGCATGTGCCGGTGCCGGCGATCCCAGTCCAGCTCGGCGGTGACGGGCGTCCCGGGCGCCGGCACGCTCGCGCCCGGCTCCAGCACGTGGACCACGCTGTCCGGCCCGTCACCCTTGACGGCGTCGACCACGCGCAGCGTCGTGCCGTCGGCGAGGCGCAGCAGCCCCTGGTCGCCCGGCTGTCCGCCGCCGGTCGGATAGAACACGGTGCGGTCCAGCACCACGCCGCGCGGTTCGACCGCGGCCACCGTGGCGGCGCAAGACTTGGCGTAAGGCTCGGCGCGGAAGACGAGTTCGGTCGGCATCGGTCGGGTACCTTGTCACCCTTCGACAAGCTCAGGGTGAGGACGTTGGGGGCTCCATGCTTCCTCATCCTGAGCCTGTCGAAGGATGAGGAAGCTGCGTTCAACTCATCCAGGGCGGCGTGGGAAGGTTCTTCGAGCGCAGGAAGGCGGGGTTGAACAGCTTGCTCTGATAGCGCTGGCCGCCGTCGCACAGGATCGTGACGATCGTGTGGCCCGGGCCCATTTCCTTGGCGAGGCGCATCGCGCCGGCGACGTTGAGGCCGGACGATCCGCCCAGCACCAGCCCTTCCTCGCGCACGAGGTCAAACAGGATCGGCAGCCATTCCTCGTCGGTCACCTGGTAGGCGTCGTCGATCGGCGCGGCTTCCAGGTTCTTGGTGATGCGGCCCTGGCCGATGCCCTCGGTGATCGAACTGCCTTCCGCCTTCAAGGCGCCGTGCTTGTAGTAGCTGTAGAGCGCCGCGCCCATCGGGTCCGAGCAGACGACGCGCACGCTCTTGTTGCGCTCCTTCAGCGCCATCGCGATGCCGGCCAGCGTGCCGCCGGTGCCGACCGAGCAGGTGAAGCCATCGACCTTGCCGTCCGTCTGCTGCCAGATCTCCGGTCCGGTCGTGCGGTAGTGG
>JADZDN010000043.1 GCA_020851015.1 Alphaproteobacteria bacterium
CCGTCATGGTCTTCCCGAAGCCCGATCGCAGAACCCATGGCAAACCTCCAGGTTCGCCATAGTGATTCAGACTTTCACCGATTTGGGAATCCCCCGCGTGAGTCACGCTCAGCGCAGCTTGGTATAAATTCTTCAATCTCCATCAGACGGACTAGCAACGCGGGCGGCGTCACGGGCGCTGCCCGCACCTTTTTTCTCCTTCGAATCGCGTTCTGTCATCCAGGATGCACACGCTCGCCATTCCTCCGACATCCAAACGAATCCTGCGAACCCGACGCCAAAAAAATCGCGCGGCGTCACCCATATGGGTGACGACAGATAGACGCAATCTACGTTGAAATTGCCGAAAGCTGATCGCAATGCGGCGCATGTCCGCATGGCCGCCGAGTGGTACGGAGGGGGAGTCATGAAGGACCGGTTTGATGGACAGCGGGCGCTGTTTGCAGCGGGTGTCGCGTTGGGACTCGGCTTGGCGGCCGCCCATCCCGCATCGGCAGAGCCGATCGGCATATTCGGTCCGTTCATCCAGTTATCGAACGTGAGCGTCAACACGATTGGTTCGACGACCGGCCAGCGTATCCGCATCGGCGTCGGCGATGTGATCCCCAACGGCAACGCGGGCACGACAGGGATCGCGACAACGACGAACCTGACAACGGGCGCACCCGTCACGCTCACCCTTCCGTTCACGCCGATTACTACAGGGCCGAACTTCTACCTGCGGACCTTCGCGGACAATCCCGACCTGCGCGGTCCCTGGACGCTCACGTTCACCAATGGGCCCGACACAAACTCGGCGACCGTGTCCCTGCCGCCAGGCGCCACGCAGACGCCGTTCGTCCAGAATGTCACGATCGCGGGCTCGGCTCTGACGCCAACCTTCTCCTGGAAGGCGCCGGAGGGCGTAACGGCAAATGCCTACCGCATCAATATTTTCGACAAAGACCAGCTGACCCAGACCGGCTCTCCCGACAACATCCTTACCTTCGTGCAGACTGGCACATCCTTCACCGTGCTCACGGGACTTAACCCGACGCATCATTACGACCTGGAGATCAACCTGCTGCAGACGCGGGACGGTACGTCGAACGGGGCCAATACCAACGTCTACGCGCGGTCGCATGCCCATTTCGAGTTCCAGCCGATCGATACCGGTGGACCGGCGGTGAACCTGCCGACCGTCTCGCCGGACGGAGTCTTCCACTTCAACCTGACGGTGGTCGAAGGGCAGATGGTGTTCATCGACCCGCTCGTAGCCATCGGCTACGACTACGCGATCGGCATCGGCGATCCGAACTTTGGCTCGGTCCTGCTGCCGCTCGGTATCGGCGACGGGTTGTACGACATCTTCGGCTTCAATGGCGACGACCTGATGCTGCTGGCCGACGACATTGCCGGCGGTACGGAGTTCGATTTCGGTCCGGGCGGCGTGTCGCGATTCCGTGTCCTGGGCATTGAACCCTCGGCAGGCCTTGATCCGGCGAACGCCACTGCCTTCATCACCGGCCTGACCTTCGTCGCCGATGGGACCTTTACAGGCACGCAAACGCCTCTCACCGCAGAGCTCGTGGCGTCGGTGCCCGAGCCGGCGACGCTGCTGCTGCTCGGCTTTGCTCTGATCGGCCTCTGTGCGATCGGCCAGCGCCACGCACGTGCCAACGCGGACACACGACCAGGAGCCAGGACTATGAACCAGCCACATATTGGTAGGCATCGGGATAGTCGTCCTCAGGGCCGGACTATCGCACGTGCGTCAGTCCTGCGCACAATGCCCTGTGCCGCGGTGCTCCTTCTTGCTGTGACGAACACCGTGAGGGCCGACGTAATCCTGACGGGCGATATCGTCTCGTTCATGCCCGGTACGGACTTGCGTGTTGGGCAGACCGGGTCTGGGCAGATGACCGTCAACAACGGGTCGGTCGTCAATCTCGTGGTCGGCAGTGGCCCGACACCCGAAGCTTTCTTCGTGGTCGGCCGATTGTCCGGCAGTTCGGGCCAGGTTTCGATCGATGGTGCGGGATCTGCGATCAACCTGTTTAGTGCCGGTGCGCCGAATGACTCTGCAAGCGCGCAAGTCGGCCGCGAGGGCGTCGGCACGATGTCGATCACCAATGGCGGCGCGCTGAACGTGAAGTTGGATCCCAATGCGACGCCGGCCGCGAACACCCTCTCGCCTAGCGTCACGGTCGGCCGCGATGCGACTGGTTCCGGCAGTCTCACCGTCAACAATGGCTCGGTGCTGGTCGAGGGAACCGGCGCCTTCTTCTTCGTCGGCCGCAATGGCGGCAGCGGCACGGCCGACTTCAGCAACGGCAGCACCTTGCAGATCAGGAATACGACCGGCCATGTCGACGGCGCGGGCCTGACTGTCGGCCGCGACAGCAACGCGGTGGGGATCGCGAACTTCACCAACACACAAGTGACGGTCGATGGCGGCACGAGCTCGGGCGGCATCTTCGCGGGCCGCGAGACGGGCGCCAACGGCAGCATCTCCTTCAGTGGTCCGGGGACGACCGTCAATGTCACGGCGGGTGCCGATGCCTTCCTGACGATCGGCCGCGACGCCACCACGCAAGGGCTGGTGATTGTAAGCAGCGGCGCCCAGATGAACCTGACGGGGCAGCGGGGATCGATCGACCTGGGGCGCATGGCCGGCGCCACGGGCGAGCTGCGGATCAGCGGCGGATCGGTGGTCGATCTGTCTGGGTCCACGCTCGACGCGGACGCCATCGTCGGAGGTTCATTCGCCGGCAAGACCTCGGCCGGCAGTGGCACCCTACTGATCGACGGCGCCGGGTCGCACCTCGACCTGGGCAATGCCAGTGGCGGCAGCCTGCATCGCGTGATCGTCGGCGCGGCGACGACGTTGGGTGGCGTCAGCAGCGATGGCGGGCATGTGACCGTGCGCAATGGCGGCGTCCTGACGGCCGATGTCGTCAACGTTGGTATCAATGGCGTGCTCGACGGCAACGGCCAGATCAACGCCAAGGTCAGCCTGGAAGGCGGAACGATCGCCCCCGGCAACTCGCCCGGGACGATGACGGTCTCGGGCGACCTGACCGTCGATTCGGGCGTGATCGAAGTCGAGGTCGGCGGCCTCGGTGCCAGCGAGTACGACGTGCTCAACGTGCTGGGCGGCGTGACGTTCACGGGCGGCTCGATCCTGTTCAAGTTCATCGACGGCTTCCTGCCGCAGCTCGGGGATACGCTCGACTTCCTGGTCGCCGATACGATCCTGGGGCTCGAGAACGTCCTGTTCGGCTACGAGGGTGCGGCGCAGGGCTTCTTGTTTGACATCTCTTCGGTCGGCGGCGGCCTGCTCCGCTTCGTGGCCGAAAACAACGCCAACCCGGTGCCCGAGCCGGCAACGCTGACGCTGCTCGGGTTTGTGCTGCTGGGCCTGGGGATGGGCGGCTGCTGGCGCGTTCATGGCCATCGGCAGTGACGAGATCGAAAAGATCGTAGTGCCGCCAGTTTCACCCATCGAACTCCAAGCATCGAGTTGAAAGGAACGTTGAAATGAATCGAGCCGCCGTCGCTGCTGTGACTCTACTGGGCCTGGCGTCCGCCCCGGCGATTGCCGCGCCCGTGATCGATCAGAGTGCGCCGGCGACTGGCGGGTCGTCGGGCGGCTTCTGCTTTCTGGTCCCGGCAAATCTGTGCGGCCAATCTTTTCAATCCAGCCAGGACAACATTGCCGGTGCGGGAATCTATCTTCATCCATTCTATGCCGGATCTGGGACGATCACGCTTTCGATCTACGAGAACTACGAGCCCACACCCAGTGGCTTGATCGCCTCGGGCACTTCCGGCACCGTGAACCAGAATACGGGCTGGGTCGACGTCTTCTGGGCGGCGATCGCGATCGATCTCTCGACGCCATACTACTTGCTTGTCGAGTCTTCCGACGGAGGCCTGGTCGCGGACTACAGTTACTGGCCGGGGCCGTATCCCGATGGAAATGCGCTGTACCAAGGAAACTCGAACAATTATGCCTCCTACGATCTGGTCTTCCGTACCTATTACGACGACGCTTTCGGCGCGCCCGGCGGTGTGCCCGAGCCAATGAGCTTGGCCCTGCTCGGCCTGGGCCTTGTCGGCATGGCCGTGTCCCGTCAACGCCGTCCGGTATCGAAGGTTTAATCCTGCGCTCGGCAAGTAAACGCCACCACCTGCCGGAAACACATGAGAGGTTAGAAGATATGATCAAGCGTTTCTCAATTCTCACTTTGTATGCAGTCGTGATGGTGTGGCCAGTTGCCTCAATTGTAGCTGCACCAATTGACGTCACTTACACGACGTCTGGAGTATCCGGCGACTTCGTGTTGAATTTCGAGGTCAGCAACAATATGCCAGTACAACAGGGCGTCTATTTTTTTGCAGTTTCGCTAGGCGCGCGCGACATTGTTGGAAGCCCACCAGGCGCAGGTCCTCACCCGTGGTTAAGTATAAACTCATCCGCTTATGGTGGAGCCGATGTTGTTTACAACAATCTTTGGAGCAATTTTTGGATACTGCCGGGGGAAAGTTTGGATGGCTTTGAAGCTCATCTTTCTGACCTAATCACGCCAACATCCGTGAATTGGATGGTCTTCACAGTCGGCAATGACCAGTACCTAGGAGAGGGATCGTTTAACCATCCGCAGAACCCCGGTTTTCAGGGTGTTGCTGCGGCCTCCGATCTGGATGTTGCCGTCCCCGAACCCGCAAATCTGGCGCTTCTCGGCCTCGGCCTGACCGGTCTCGCTGTTGCGCTGCGGCGGCGGTCTGGTGATCGCAGCGCGCGAGCGAGCAATCCGTTGCTTGCAGCCACCTCCATCGCCGTGGTCTTCGCCAGCGGCGGCGTCTGGGCGCAATCGGGACAGTACCTCACGGGCCAGCAGATCATGGAGGCCTGGGGCGACAAGGCGCTGGAGGCCAAGAACCGGAGGGCAACAAAACCGACGTCCGGTTCGGCAGGGACGGCAAGGCGTCGCTCAGCGGCCGCGGCGGTTTCGTCGACAGCGGCACTTGGCGCATTACGGACGGCGGCTACTGCGCCAAATGGCAGAAAGTCCGCGGCGGCCAGGAGGCCTGCTTCAAGGTCGCGCGCGACGGCAACACCTACAAGGTGATGTTCGAGGACGGCAGGCTGAACTCGACCGCTACGGTGAAATGATCGGCGTACCGGCAAGCCTTCACTAAGGGGGCGCGCGATCCGCGATTGGGAGCTGAAATCCGCGTACGATAGCCATGACGCCCCAAGCGACACTGCCTGAGCAGGCGGCAAGACTGCGCGAATTGTTTCGCCTAACCCCCGCGGAGGGGGACGTCGTTCTTGCGTTAGCCGCCGGCCAGACCGTCGCCATGCATGCCGAACAGCGCGGCGTGTCGCTGAATACGGTACGCACCCTGTTGAAGCGCGCCATGGTGAAGATCGGCTGCCGGCGGCAGTCGCAGCTCGTCGCCATCGTGCTCGGGCGACTCACGCCTGCTGGCTAGAACTCCAAGACCGCACAGTCTATCTCCCCAAGCACAAGCCGCCTCGCTTCCCGCACTTCGGGCAATCCGCAAAGAAATCGGCGCCCGTCACCAATACGGGTGACGACAGCATGCTCGGACAAGCGTTCAATCGAGTGCAGGGCAAGTCGATTTTCGCTGGAGGAGAGCATGCGCATCGTCACTCGTTTCCCAGGAACGCTGGCCATGACCGGCGCTTGCGTGCTTGCATTCGTGCCGGCCGCTGCTGCGCAGATGAAGCCGCCGGCCGATGGCACCAAGGTCGAGTACGATTGCTCGGGTTCGACCAAGCAGGTGATAAGCACTTACAACGTCAATGGCGACCGGGTGCGCGTCGAAAGCATGGTCGACGGCAAGTCAACATCCTCGGAGCGGCCCTATTGGCTGATCCCGACGACGGTCGCCTCCATGCGCGACCGCGGCGACGGCAAGGGTCCCCGCGCCATGAGCTTCGATGCCAAGGAACTCGAACAGCTGAAATCACTCAACCCCAACTCGAAACTAAGTACGACCATCTCCGAGTCCGGCGGCGGCAACGTGTTCAAGTGGAACTACACGATCGCCGTTGGGCAGCCGTCGAAGGTCACACACCCCGCGCTCGGCGAGGTCGACGCGGTCGAGATCAGCGAGCGGCGCTCCGTCATCGGCGGGAACTATTCCGCCAGCTCGTCGGAACTGTATGCCATCCAGCACGGCATCTCCGTGCGCTACGAGTACAAGGACAACGAGAATCGCAACATCAAGTGCGAGCTGAAGCAGGCGAGCAAATAGGCGCGTCGAACGTTGGAAGAGAACCTCGCAAGGAATGCATGAATTGGCGAAATGCAGCTGCAAGAACCGATTGTCTTCCTCACGTCTGTATGCTGGTACCGGATCGGGCGCGGTACATAGATGCCACCTGGCATGGCGCCTACAACGCGGGAGACGGCTACATTCGCTCAGCAAGGTCGATCGCCCTGTCCGCTAGAGCAGCTGCGCCTTGATCCGCTGCACCGTTCCCGTGCCGACCTTGAATTGGCGTGCGATCTTGTGCAGACCGAGCCCGCCAGCTCTTAGCGCCAAGACAATCTGATGCTCCATCTTGGAGTTCAGCCGCGGTCTGCCCAGGCGCTTGCCCTGCGCCCTTGCACGAGCTAGCCCGGCATTGATCCGCTCGACGGTCATGGCCCGTTCGAATTCGGCGAAAACGCCCATCATCTGGAACATGGCCTTGCCGCTGGGCGTTGTGGTATCGATTCCCTGCTGGTGCAGGTAGAGGCCACAGCCGACCGCGTGCAATTCGCCCAGACAGTCCACTAGATCTTGCAACGACCGCCCCAGCCGATCCACCGACCACGTCATCAACAGGTCGAACTCGCGCCGTGTGGCCGCTTTCAGCATCCGATCGAACTCCGGGCGTTGTTCGCGACTTTTTCCGCCGCTCACGCCCGCATCCTCGAATACCTGGCCGATGCGCCAGCCGCGCTGGTCGGCGACTGCTAGTAGCTCTCGCCTCTGGTTCTCGGTCGTCTGCTCGGCGGTTGAGACTCGCAGGTAGAGGGCCACGCGCTTGGGCATGCTGGCTCCGTATTCAGTTGGGAAAGGTGCGGGTGACGATCCCCACGCCCGGAACCTACCTGATCGTCGTACGAAAAGCAACTGATTTTAGTACAACTGACTGCCACCTGGCGATTGGCCAAATTTCCGCCATTCGTCGCGGGCGGAATCGGGAAGGATTTCCGTACACCAGCCAAACGGCGCATTCATCCGCTAGGAGCGCGCAAGCTATGCAGCATCCGGTTTATTGCTGCTGCGATCGAGCATTACAACATCCCCAGCCGATCCAGACAGGGCAGCCGCGATCCTGCCGGATATGCGATCGGCGGCGGACTTTAGGGGGCTCGCCGAAAGATGCGCGTAGCGAGCCGTCGTCTTCGGGTCCCGATGCCCGAGCAGCCCGCCAATGATGAGCAGGCTGTCACCGCCGGCAGCGCCAACGCTGGCGAAACTATGGCGCAGATCATGAAGCCGCACATCGCTCAGATCGGCCTTGCCCCGGATGCGCGCCCAGGCGTTCGGTACGTCGACGAAGGAGCCGCTACCGCGAAGCGCCGGAAGAACATAGTTGCTTCCCTCGATGCGCGGCAGCGAGGCGAGCAACTCGACGGCAGGCGCACCAAGCGGCACGACTTTAGCGCCCGTCTTGCTGTCCGGAAGTCTCAGGCAGGACCGCTCGATGTCAACGTAGTCCCATTTCAGGGTAAGGATCTCGGACTTCCGGCATCCGGTCAGTGCCAGGAGGCGGATCGCTGCAACGGCAACGCGACTCTCCCCCTCGCTCTCGGCTTCGCGCAGCGCCGAACCCAATCTGGCCAGCTCGCCAGCCGACAAATACCTCTCGCGCTTGGCATCCTTGTAGCGCTCTACACCCCGCACTGGGTTTGCGTCGACTAGCTGCTTACGAACCGCGAAGGTGAAAATACCGCCGAGCAAGCCGACCGTCCGCGCCGCCGTTCCTCGGCCGCCGCGGACGATCGCGCGGCCCCGGACCCTGGTCTTCTCATTGGTGCGGGTTTTGCCAGCCGCAACGTCCTGCATGAATCGCTGCACGTCCGCACCATTGACATCGGCGATCATTCTCCGCCCAAGCAGCGGCTTGATGTGGCGCAGGACGCGCCCGCGATCCGTCGCCAGTGTCGAAGCCTTCTTGGTCGGACAACCTTCGGCCAGGTACAAGTCGCACAACTCAGCAACCGCCATTCCTTGCCGTTTTTTTGCCCGTTCGTGCGCGGGATCGCCGCCGGCGCCACGATGCCCAGGATGCGTCGCGCCTCTCTGCGCGCTTCCTTCGGCGTCAGGACGCCATGTTTACCGAGGGTGATCCGTTGGGTAGTGCCTCGGCGACCGCCCCGGCGGTATTGAACGATGTAGGCCTTATGCCCCGAAGGCATGCACTTCAGTGCGAACCCGCTCAGCTCGTCGTCCCAAAGGAAGCTCGGACGCTCCTTGGGTGCCAAGGCAGCAACGCTGCGATTGGAGATACGACCTACGCTCATGATCGCTGTGCTGTCCTCACGGGCGCCTATGGCGTCGCTCTCGGCAACAACCCGACAAGCACCACGGAATTGATAATAAGAAACGGCAATCGGACAAACAATCAGATAATCGTGCCCAAGCGTCTGTTCCACCTATCTTGAGGAACCTTGCGCAATCTACTTCTCCAATACTTGAATACGCTCCGAAGGTAGAGGTCGCAAGTTCGAATCTTGCCGGGTGCGACAATAATTTCAGTATGTTAAGCTCTATATGCTTTATTGCGACGAAATTCCCTTCACCGCCCGCCGTTCGGCAACTTCTTCAACAACCTGCTAACTGTGGTTTCCTAGTGTTTAGTCCCGGGCTTTGTTGGTGCATTCTTGTCGTCCGAATCGAAGGATGCACTATGGGCCAGGTTCTCCATGGCAGCGCCACGACGACGGAGACAGTCCGTCGAGCGATACGGCATCGTCAAGAGAGCTAGAGGACGCTGGCCGGCCGGTACGGGATCAACCCGAAGACGGTCGCCAGGTGGAAGAAGAGGACATCGGCCGCCGATCTGCCGACCGGTCCCAGGGAGCCACGCTCTACGGTCCTGTCGATCGAAGAGGAAGCGGTCATCGTCGCCTTTCGGCGCCATACGCTGCTACCCCTGGACGATTGCCTCTATGC
>JADZDN010000044.1 GCA_020851015.1 Alphaproteobacteria bacterium
CGTGCATCCCGACAACATTGCCGCGCAGAACGAGGGCGGCGTCGCCTATGCGCTGACGGCGATGCTCTATGGCGAGATCACGGTGAAGGACGGGCGCGTCGAGCAGAGCAACTTCGACAACTATCAGAGCATCCTGATCGACCAGATGCCCAAGGTCGAAAGCTACCTCAGTCTGACCCAGGGCGACTGGTGGGGCGGGGTGGGCGAGCCGTCGATGGCGCCCCTGATGGCGGCGGTCTGCAACGCCATCTTCGCCGCGACCGGCAAGCGCATCCGCTCGCTCCCGCTCAAGGATCAGGATATACGTTCGGTATGACCGCGCCCGTGGATCGCCGCTCCCTGCTCGCCGCCGCCGCCGCGCTGACGGCGGTGGAGGCGTTGTCGCCGGCTGCCGCGCTGGCCCAGGCGGCATCGAATGCCACGGTCATGGCGGTGGCGCTGCGCCCGGTGTTCGGCGGCAAGCCGATCAAGCCGGGCAAGGTGCAGCTAAAGGTGCCGGTGGTGGCGGAGAACGGCAGCTCGGTCCAGGTCAGCCTCGCGATGGAGGGCGCGGAGATGCCCAGGCGCATGGTGATGGTGGCCACCGCCAATCCACAGCCCCTTGCGACCGAGATCCGCTTCGGGCCGCGCGCGGCGCGGGCCGAGGTGACGACGCGGCTGCGGCTCGCGCGCTCGCAGACCATCGTGGCGGCGGCCGAGATGCCGGACGGCACGGTCTGGGCCGCCAGCGCCGACGTGACGATCACCAGCGGCGCCTGCATCGAGCTGGGCGAGTGAGGGCGGCATGAAGGTCCTGGTCAGCGTGCCCGCCGTCGCCCGCCGCGGCGAGGTGTTCGAGGTCAAGGCGATGGCCATGCACGTCATGGAGAACGGCTTCCGCCGCGACATGGACGGCAAGGCCATTCCGCGCAAGATCCTCAACCACTTCACCTGCCGCTACAACGGCGAGATCGTGATCGATTGCGACTGGCACACGCCGATCTCCGCCAATCCCTACATGTCGTTCGCGGTTAAGGCGGTCGACAGCGGCACGCTGACCTTCGAGTGGATCGACGACGACGGCTCGATCGAGCGGCACAGCGCCCCTATTACGGTGACGTGACCCGCCTCTGGCCGCTGCCGCTCTTCCTCGCCGCCATCGGCGCTGCGCTGGCGGCGGAGCAGCCGCCGCGCTCGGGCCTGGACTACGCCACCCCCGGCGTGCGCGCGATGCAGGCCGACGACTTCGCCAATCCCGGCATGCTGTGGGTCGCCGAGGGCGAGGCACTGTGGAACGCGAAGGATGGCGCGGGCGGCGCGAGCTGCCAGTCCTGCCATGGCGCCGTGTCGGCGATGGCCGGCATCGCCTATCCGCGCCGCGATCCGCGCGATCCATCGAAGCTCATGAACCTGGAGACGCGCATCGAGCAATGCCGCGTCGATCGCATGGGGGCGCCGCCCTTCGGCTACGAGAGCCGCGAGTTGCTGGCGTTGACCAGCGCGATCCGCAACCAGGCGCGCGGGAGGCCGGTGGCGGTGGTCGAGGATGCGGCGGCGATCGCGGCGGGGCAGGCCCACTACAACCGGCGCCGCGGCGCGTTCGATCTGTCCTGCGGCCAGTGCCACGAGGAGCGCGCCGGCAAGCATCTGCGCGACGAGACCATCAGCCAGGGCCAGAGCAACGGATTTCCCGCCTATCGCCTGCGCTGGCAAAGCCTCGGCTCGTTGCATCGCCGGTTCCAGGCCTGCAACAGCGCGGTCGGCGCCGAGCCTTCCCCGCTCGGCAGCCAGGAATACATCGCGCTGGAATGGTACCTCGCCTGGCGCGGACGCAGCCTGGCGGTCGAAACGCCGGCGGTGCGGCAATAGTATTTATTTCGGGTAATCCCCTGCACAAGATGATCCTGCGAAGGCATGATGGTGCAGCCTGGCCGCGGCCGGGCTTATGGGGGGCCGGCGGGATGGAGTTCAAGGGCAGGGGGGCGCCGCTCAGCGCGCGGGGTGTCGAATCGTGCTGCACGACGCTGGGGGTGTCCGATGTCGAGCTGTGGACGGTAATCCAGGTCGAGACCGGCGGCTGCGGATTTTTTGCCGACCGGCGACCCAAGATCCGGTTCGAGCGGCACTGGTTTGCCACGTTCACCAGCGGACAGTTCAGCGCGGAGCATCCCGACGTCAGCAGCGAAAAGCGGGGCGGCTCCGCGCGCGACAACGCGGCCGAGTATGTGCGCCTCGCCGCGGCGATGAAGCTCGACCGGCTGGCGGCGCTGAAGAGCGCGTCCTGGGGCCTCGGCCAGATCATGGGCTTCAACGCCGTTCATGCCGGCTTCGCCGATGCCGGCGCGATGATCGCGGCCTTCGTCGAAGGCGAAGACGCGCAGGCCCGGGCGATGGCGACCTTCATCGCGAAAGCCGACAAGGCCGCGGCGTTGCGCGAGCATCGGTGGGACGATTTCGCGGCGGCCTATAATGGCCCGCGATACAAGGACAACGACTACGACACGCGGCTCGCGGCAGCCTATGATCGGCTGTCGGCCGGCCCGCTGCCCGACCTGCGCCTGCGCGCGGCGCAACTCTATCTCGGCTATCTTGGTTTCGACCCGCGCGGCGTCGACGGCATCTTGGGTAACGGCACGCGCCAGGCGCTGCGGGCGTTCCAGGCCGAGGAGGCGCTGCCGCAGACCGGCGCGCTCGACGCGACGACCGAGCAGCGGCTGCGCGTGCTGGCAGGCTAGCGGCTCGAACGGCGTTGGAGCCGAAGAAGTGTCTCAGGAGGTCGCTTTGTCAATGCGCTTCCTTCAAGCCACGAGACGCCCTAATGTCGCTTCACATGAGTAAGATCGCTGCCGCCCTCCTCGCCGCGGCCCTGCCATTGTGGCTCGTCGGCGCATCGCCCGACGCGCTGGCGCAATCGCGCGCGAAGCTGGTCGTGTATTCCACGCTCGAGACCGACCAGCTCGCCGTTTACAAAAAAGCGTTCGAGACCGACAACCCGGATATTGAGATCGCCTGGCTGAAGGATTCGACCGGCATCATCACCGCGCGCATCCTGGCCGAGAAGGGCAGCGGACAAGCCGATGCCGTCTGGGGCCTGGCCGTCACCAGCATGATCCTGCTGGACGAGCAGGGGCTGCTGTTGCCTTACGCCCCCAAGGCGCTGGCGCAGATCAAGCCGTCCTTCCGCGACGCCAAGAACCCGCCAAGTTGGGTTGGGGTCGATGCCTGGGTGGCGGCGCTGTGCTTCAATACCGTCGAGGCGGCCAAGCGCGGCCTCAAGCCGCCGCAGCATTGGCGCGACTTGCTCGATCCCGCCTGGCGCGGCCAGCTCGTGATGCCGAATCCCGCGTCGTCGGGCACCGGGTATTTCCACGTCGCGGCCTGGATCCAGATGATGGGCGAGGCCGCGGCCTGGGACTTCATGGACAAGCTGGACGCCAACATGGCGCTCTACACGCATTCCGGCACCAAGCCCTGCCGCATGGCGGCGAACGGCGAGTTCACCGTGGGCATCGCCTACGAGCTGGCCGGCGCGACCGCGCGCCAGCAGGGCGCGCCGATCGACACGCTGCTGATGCAGGAAGGCGGCGGCTGGGACATGGATGCGACCGCGATCCTGAAGGGCACCAAGAACCTGGCGTTGGCGCAGCGCCTGGCCGACTGGTCGGCCAGCCGGCCGGCCAACGAGATCTACAGCCAGTACCTCGCGGTCGTCGCGATCGATGGGATCAAGTCGGCCATCCCGTTCTATCCGAAGGGCGTCGAGCAATCGATGATCAAGAACGACTTCGCCTGGGCCGCGGCCAACCGCCAGCGCATCATCGACGAGTGGCGGCGGCGCTTCGACGCCAAGACCGAGCCGAAATAGGCGGATCGGGGAATTCCCGCGCGCCGCCATGAAGAAGGTCATCATCGCCGTCGTGCTTCTGCTGCTGCTCGGCGGCGGCGCGGGCGCCTACCTGGTCTATTTCGGCGGCAAGAAGGAAGAGGCGCACAAGGAGGAGAAACCGCCGCCAACCCCGGAATACCTGCGGCTCGACCGCTTCGTCGTGCCGATCATCCGCAATGGCAGCGTCGAGGGCTACTCGCGGCTGGAAGTGACGCTCGAGGTCGCTGACTTCGACACGCGCAAGGACATCGAGCGCTACGTCCCGCGATTGCGCGACGCGATCCAGACCGACCTGCACGCCTACCTGCCGCTGCGCCGCGCGGCGGGGTCGGGGGCTACGGCCGACGTCGAGGGGCTCCGCAAGCGCATCCACGCGGTGGTCGACAAGCAGCTCGGCGCCGGCAAGGTCAAGGGCCTGCTGCTGGAGGAGATCATCGATGTCGCCCCCAGGCAGCAGAAGCCGGCGGGTTAGTGTCCCGATTCCGAAGTTCGTCAGCGCTGGCGACGAACGCCGTACGAACTTCGGAATCGAAAAGGACACTAGCAACCATTTGAGTCTAGCGCCCCTTTGGAACCCGAAGTTCGCCTCCGGTCTTGCGATCAAGTGAGGGCGAACTTCGGGTTCGGGGCACTAGATGTTTAGTCCCGGGCTTTGATGGTGCATTCTTGTCGTCCGAATCGAAGGATGCACTATGGGCCAGGTTCTCCATGGCAGCGCCACGACGACGAAGGCAGTCCGTCGAGCGATACAGCATCGTCAAGAGAGCTTGAGGACACTGGCCGGCCGGTACGGGATCAACCCGAAGACGGTCGCCAGGTGGAAGAAGCGGGCATCGGCCGCCGATCTGCCGACCGGTCCCAGGGAGCCACGCTCTACGGTCCTGTCGATCGAAGAGGAAGCGGTCATCGTCGCCTTTCGGCGCCATACGCTGCTACCCCTGGACGATTGCCTCTATGC
>JADZDN010000045.1 GCA_020851015.1 Alphaproteobacteria bacterium
CGCCGGCGGCTGCTTGTCGACCATCGGCGCGGGCGACGGGGCGACCGTCGTGGCGGTCTGGGTCTTGGTCGGGGCGGCCGGCGTGGCCGGCTTGGGCGGCGCGGGCGCGGGCTCGGCCGCGGCGACGGTCTTCGGCGGCGCCGCGGCGGGCGCCGGCGCGGCGGCATTCTTCGGCGCGGGCGGGCTCTCCTTGGCGGCGACCGGCGTGGCCGCCGCGGCCAGGCTCTGCGCGGGGGCCGGCGTTGGGGCGGCCGGCTGCGCCACCGGCGTGGCCTGGGCGACCGCGGTGGCGGGGCGCGGCGGGGCCGCGGCCGGCGGGCCGGACCGGGTCAGCTTCATCTCCGCCCATTTGTCGCCCACGCGGCCCTGGCCGATGAACATGTTGCCGGAGAACGCGCCCTTGATCTCCATGTTGTCGCCGCGCGTGGCGGCGTCGCCCGCGAAGCCGCGCAACGCGGTCTGGCCGGTCGACTCCACGTCGCCGTTGGCCACGATCTTCGCGCCCATGCGCTCCTGCTCGATCGTCATCTTGCCGTCGACCACCTTGGCGGTCACGACGTAGTGCCCGCCGCGGGGCGTCAGCGTGCCCGACCATTCGCCGTCGAACGGGTTGTTCGCCGGCACGCCCGCCGGCACCGGCGCGGCGGCCGCGGCCATGGCCGAGGGCACCGCGACCGGCGCGCCGCCGCGTCCCAGCGTCAGCACCATCTTGCAGTTCAGCGCATAGCCCTCGGCGACCAGGGTCTGGGCGCTCAGCATGCGGCCCTTGACCACCACCGGGTTGCCGGCGGTGTCCTTGCCCGATGCCTCGACCGTGCCGTCCGGCTGGATCGTGCCGCGCAGGTCGCGCCCGCCGCCGCCGGAGAAGAACACGCCGGAGAACTGGTTGCCCGACACCATGACCGACGACGCACCCTCGTCGCTGAAGCCGGTGCACTGGCGCTGCATGCGCCCGGACCACTCGCCGTCCTGCGGGCCGGTGGCCGCGGCAACGGGCTGGGCGGCGGGGGCAGGCGGCACCGGACGCGGCACCGCCGCGGGGGCGGGGGCAGGCGCCGCCATCGCGACCGGCGGGGGCGGGGCAGGGGGCGGTGGCGCGCTCTGCGCGGCATAGGGGTTGCCGCCCTGTGCGGCCGCGCCGGGAGGCGGGGGCTGGTTGCCGGCCAGATAGCGCTGCGCCATCTCGCGGCCGCGCTTGGCCTCGTCCATGTCGGAGTCGAGCCGCAAGGCCTCGTTGTATTCGTTCAGCGCGATATCGGGCCGGCCGACGGCCATGTAGGCATCGGCCAAGAGCCGATGGGCCTTCGCGTTGTTGCGGTCGCGTCCAAGCGCGATCGAGCAGGCGTCGATCGCGCGCTGACCGTACTCCTGCTCGCACACCCGCATTTCCGACGGACGGGCCGGCTCCAGCACCATGCCGCCGCGATCGGGCCGGCCGCCGAACAGCACGCTGCCGCCGCGATGGGAACCGCCGCCGAACTGGACTCCCACCTGGGCATCGGCGGGCGCCGCCGCCAACAAGCTGACCAACAGGAGCAACAGGTGCCGGCTACGCATGGCCCACCTCGTCCGCACGGACTGTCCGCGCAGCAGAATTATCGCGTGGAAAGAGAATACCACAAGCCGGGACCAATACCGGTGACGAAGCTCACACTCGCGTACCGCGTCCACGGCATTGAATAGGCGGGCAAATTCGTCAAGTCTTGCTTAACCGACCCGGTCAGGCGGCCAGCAGCCGCTCGATGTATCGCGGCAGGGCGAAGCTGGCGGCATGGAGCGCGGGCGTGTAGTAGCGCGTGTCGATCCCCGCCGCCGCGAACCGCCTGGCCAGCTCGTCCGGCTGGACCCGGCGGGCGTCGCTTCGGTCCGAGCCCCAGCCGAAGGCCATGAACCCGCCATAGTAGCTGGGCACCGCGGCGGCATAGAAGCCCGTGTCGGCGAACAGGCCCTTCAGCCGCGCCGCGGTGCCGCGCAGCTCGCCGGGCTGCAGGAAGGGCACGCCGTTCTGCGTCACCAGAATGCCGCCCGGCGTCAGGCAGCGCTGGCAGTCCCGGTAGAATTCGCGCGTGAACAGCACCGCGCCCGGGCCCTGCGGGTCGGTCGAATCGATGATGACGACGTCGAACCGCTCGGCGCAGGTCTTCACGTATTGGGCGCCGTCGGCGATCACCAGGTCGAGCCGGGGGTTCTTGAACGCCGCCGCGCCGATCGACGGGATGTGCGCCGCGCACAGGTCGACCACGCCGCGGTCGATCTCGACCATCGTCACGCGCTCGAGCGCCTGGTGCTTCAGCGCCTCGCGCGCCATGCCGCCGTCGCCGCCGCCGACAATCAGCACGCGCTTCGCGCGCCCATGCGCCAGGATCGGCACATGGGCCAGCATCTCGTGGTAGATGAACTCGTCGTTCTCGGCCGTCTGCACGACCCCGTCCAGCGCCAGGATGCGGCCCAGCACCGGGTTCTCGAAGATCACCAGGTCCTGGTGCGCGGTGCGCTCGCGGAAGATCACGCGGGATATGGCGAAACGCTGGCCGATGTCCCTATGAAGCGTCTCGTTGAACCATTCCGTCACTTCACGCGGCCCCGGTGCAATTCGTCCACCTCGATGCGCGCCGGGCTGAAGGCGCGGTCCAGGATCGGGATGGCCGCCTGCGGATCGGCGTCGCCGCACATGAAGACGTCCAGCGCCGCATAGCCGCGCTCGGGCCAGGTGTGGATCGAGATATGCGATTCCGCCAGCACCGCCACGCCGGACACGCCGCCATTGGGCGTGAAATGATGGAGGTGGATGTGCAAGAGCGTAGCGCGCGCCGCCGTCACGGCTTCGCGCAGCGCCGCCTCGACATGCGCCAGATCGTCCAGGCGACCTGCGCCCCACAGGTCGATCAGCAAATGCGTGCCCGCGAAGGTGATACCGTCGCGCGAGACGAAATGGTCGCTGCTGTCCGCCGCCTTGTACTCGCTGACGCTCGCGGCGCCGACTTCCGATTGGGCTTTGCTTGGCTTGATGTCCAAGTCGATCCCCAATTGGAAGGAAGAGATGTTCTCCATCATCGCCCCTTCCTAACCAGCAGATGACCCAGCGGGCAAAAAACGCGGCGCATCAGATGGGGCAAAACCCCTGGCAATGCAAGAGAAAATCGAGGCCGGAACGGGTTTTCCGCGCGCGCGTCATCGCGGCCGGGAAAGCGCCGGTTCATTGACGCCAACAAGGGCGGCCGCATGTCCGCGTCGGTGCCGCCAGCGCCTATTCGCGTCGGTTCGTCCCATGCGTTGCGAGGAACACCTTGACCGGGGAACGCAAGGGGTGCCGACGTTTTCACCACCCCAGCTGCGGCCGGCGGGATAGCGGGTTGAAGTGGCGGCATGCCCATGCGCGTTTTGGGCCGGTCGACCTATACCGATGGTCAAGGTAGCGTTCCTCGGGCGCCGCTGGCCGTCACGGTTAAGTCATTGTTAAGCAGAGGTTTGGATTGTTGCGCCCCTGGAAACGCTATGGCAGACAAGCGACCCCGCCGCATGATCGTCCGGACCCGGCCAACCTTCGGAAAAGCGATGGATTCCCATGTTTAAACCCGTCCGCAAGGCGATCTTTCCCGTCGGCGGCCTCGGCACCCGCTTCCTGCCCGCCACCAAGTCGATGCCCAAGGAGATGCTGCCGGTCGTCGACAAGCCGCTGATCCAGTACGCGGTCGAGGAGGCCA
>JADZDN010000046.1 GCA_020851015.1 Alphaproteobacteria bacterium
ATCGTCTCGTAGACCGACACCAGGTGCTCGGCCACCAGCCGGGGTTTCAGGACCTGGTGCAGGCGCAGCGTGACGTCGGCGTCCTCGGCCGCATAGTCGCGCGCCTTGTCCAGCGCCACGCGGTCGAAGGTGACCTGCTCCTTGCCGCTGCCCGCCACGTCGGAAAACTTGATCGTCTGGTGGCCGAGATGCAGCGAGGACAGCTCGTCCATCCCGTGGCCGTGGATGCCGCCTTCCAGCACGTAGGAGATCAGCATCGTGTCGTCGATCGGCGCGACGGCAAGCCCGTGCCGCGCGAAGACCTCCATGTCGTATTTCAGGTTGTGGCCGATCTTCAGCACCGCGGGGTCGGCCAGCAGCGGCTTCAGCGCCGCCAGCGCCTCGACGAGCGGGATTTGCGTCGGCCGCTCGGCGCCGCCCGCGAGGTCGAACTCGCCGGGCTTGCCCCCGCCGCCGTGGCCGAGCGGGATGTAGCAGGCCTCGTTGGGCGCCAGCGCCAGCGAGACGCCCACCAGCTCGGCGCGGATCGCGTCGAGCGACGTGGTCTCGGTATCGACCGCGACATAGCCCGCCGCCTCGGCGCGCAGGATCCAGCGCATCAAGGTCGGCAGGTCCTGCACCAGCGTGTAGCGCGACCGGTCGATCGGGGCGTTGGCGCCGTTGGCGGTCGCTTGCGCCCTGGCCGTCGCGGGCGCGGCCGCGGCCGGTCGTGCATCGCCGCCGCCGGCCGGGGGGACGGTCGCCGCCGCCGCCTTGCCCTGGCCGTTCTGCAGGCGCTGGATCAGCGAACGGAACTGGTTCTCCGACAGGAACTCCAGCAGCCGGTCGCGATCCATCTTCTGGCGCGCCAGCGAGGGCAGGGGCGGCGCGTCGGGCACGTCGTCCTTGAGCAGCACCAGCGAACGGCTGATGCGTGCCTTCTCGGCATTGGCCAGCAGGCTCTCGCGCCGCTTGGGCTGCTTGATCTCGCCGGCGCGCTTCAACAGCGTTTCGAGGTCGCCGTATTCGGTGATGAGCTGGGCGGCGGTCTTGACGCCGATGCCCGGCACGCCCGGCACGTTGTCGACCGAATCGCCGGCCAGCGCCTGCACCTCCACGACCTTGTCGGGGTCGACGCCGAACTTCTCGCGCACCTCCGCCGGGCCGATCGGGCGGTTCTTGATCGGGTCCAGCATGCCCACGCCCGGCCGCACGAGCTGCATCAGATCCTTGTCCGAGGAGACGATCGTCACCTCCGCACCTGCGTCGTGCGCCAGGCGGGCATAGGTCGCGATCAGGTCGTCGGCCTCGTAGTTCTCCATCTCGATCGCCTTCACGTTGAAGGCCTCGGTCGCCTTGCGCACCAGCGCGAACTGCGGGATCAGCTCGGGCGGCGGCTCGGGGCGCTGCGCCTTGTACTGGTCGTAGAGATCGTTGCGGAAGGTCTTGCGCCCGGCGTCGAAGATCACCGCGATGCCGTCGCAGTCCGTGCCGTCCAGGAGCTTCATCAGCATGTTGCAGAAGCCGAGCACGGCGCCTACGGGCGTGCCGTCCGGGCGCGTGAGCGGCGGCAGTGCGTGGAAGGCGCGGAAGATGAATCCAGAGCCGTCGACCAGGTAGAGGTGGCGGATGGCGGCACCGGAAGCGGGGGCGGGTTTCTGGGTCATGCGACAGGTCCGGTCAGTTGGGAGCTCCGATATACACTTGAATGAATATAGCTTCTAGGGTATATTAACCCCGTGTGGATCGTCGTATTCCATCCCGACTTCCTGGCGGAATTCGCGGCACTGGCGCCGGCAGTCCATGACGAGCTGATGGCCCACGCGCGATTGCTTGAAACCATGGGCCCAAGGGTGGGACGGCCGCGAGTCGACACGCTGAAAGGGTCGCGCCACGCCAACAGGAAGGAATTGCGTTTCGACGCTGCCGGTGGGGCATGGCGGGTCGCGTTCGATCCCCGGCGCCGGGCGATTCTGCTGGTAGCGGGCAACAAGTCTGGCGTTGGGCAGCGGCGATTCTACCAGCGGCTGATCGACAAGGCCGATCGCCGCTTTTCGGCCCACCTGGCACTGGTGAAAGCATCAAGGAGACCATGATGGCGACCACGCTCGACGACATGCTTTCCCGGCTGCCGCCGGCGCGGCGCGCGCGCATTGAGGCGCGGGCAAGCGAGTTGATCGCCGAGGAAATGTCGCTGCGCGCCTTGCGGTCCGCGCGGCAATTGACGCAGGAGGACATGGCCACCCTCTTGGGGATCGAACAGGCTACCGTATCGCGTCTGGAGCATCGTCGCGACATGATGATTTCCACCCTGCGCAAGGCGATCCGCGCGATGGGTGGCGAACTGGACCTGATCGTGCGGTTTCCGGGCAAGCGCGCGGTGCGCCTTGGCGGGCTTGGCCCCCGGGCCCGTCAGGGGAAGAGCGCGCCCCGCCCGTTCAAAGCCCGGCGTAAGGGGCCGAAAACCCATCCGATTTCCCCCCCTTGAAGGCTCTTCTCGGCCTTCCTACCTCCTGGTTGTCGCGGACGCCCTTCGGGGGCCGCGGCGGATACGCGGAGCCAGCCGTTCGCGGTGGCTCTTAACCCATGTTGCTCAACCGGAGGACTTGGCTATGTCCAGCTTCGACTTTTCCCCGTTTTTCCGCTCCAGCGTCGGTTTCGATCGCATCGCCGATATGCTCGATGATGCGCAGCAGGCGGCTGGCGGCGATGGCTACCCGCCCTACAACATCGAGAGCGTGGGCGAGAACCAGTACCGCGTGACCCTGGCGGTCGCGGGTGCGAAGGAGGACGACCTTTCGATCGTCCAGCACCAGAACACGCTGCAGGTCAGCGGCAAGCCGCGTCCGGCGCCGGAAGGCACGCACTACCTGCATCGCGGGATCGCCGGCCGCGCGTTCGAGCGGCGCTTCAGCCTGGCCGACTACGTGAAGGTCAGCGGCGCGAACCTCGCGAACGGTCTTCTGACCATCGACCTGGTCCGCGAGGTGCCGGAGACGATGAAACCGCGCACGATCCAGATCGGCGGCCAGAGCGGCGGCCAGAGCGGCGGCCAGTCGGCGAAGGTGCAGAACATCGACGCCAAGGCCGCTTAAGGCCTCGCTTCCGTCTGCAACAAGGGGCGGTGCGCCGGCGACGGCGCGCCGCCCTCCGTCTGTCGTGCGAATCCCGCTGGCCGCCGAAGCGAGCATCCCCGGCAAATCTCCGCCGACCCGCGTGGTGCCCCAGGGCGCTGCGGTGGCGCGCTCTGCCCTGTTGGCGCTATCGGCCCGGACCGGCGTAGCGTGCGGGGGAGGCAAAGGGGACGTCGGACGTGGGCCAGAAGGAACCAGTCGGTAGAGCGAGGCTCGGTAGAGCGAGCATGGGCGGGTCGGACGACGGCGCCGTTGTCTGGCATGCGCTGTCGACCGACGCGGCGCTGGCGCGCCTGCAATCTTCGCCCGCGGGGCTCGCGCGCGACGAGGCCGCGCGGCGCCTGTCGCTGCACGGCGAGAACCGCCTGCCCGAGCCCGTGCGCCCGCCCGCCTGGCGGCGCTTCCTGGCGCAGTTCCACAATGTCCTGATCTACGTGCTGCTGGCCTCGGCCGCGGTCACAACCTGGCTCGGGCATGCCGCCGATACCGGCGTCATCCTGGGCGTCGTGCTGCTGAACGCGGTGATCGGCTACGTGCAGGAGGGCAAGGCGCAGCGCGCGATCGACGCGGTGCGCGCCATGCTGTCGCTGCACGCGATCGCGCTGCGCGACGGACGCAAGGGCGAGCTCGACGCCGCGCTGCTGGTGCCGGGCGATGTCGTGTTCCTGCAGGCCGGCGACAAGGTGCCGGCCGATCTCAGGCTGCTCCACGGCAAGGGCCTGCGCATGGACGAGGCGGCGCTGACCGGCGAGTCGGTGCCGGTCGAAAAATCCGCCGATCCCGTCCCGGTCGAGGCACCGCTCGGCGAGCGCGGCGCGATGGCCTATGCCGGCACCGTGGTGGCCGCGGGCCAGGGCAGCGGGCTTGTCGTCGTCACCGGGCTCAGGACCGAGATCGGCCGGGTCAGCAAGCTGCTGGCGGAGACCGCGGCGCTGGAAACGCCGCTGATCCGCCAGATCGACGTGATGGGCCGCTGGCTGACCGTCGCCATCCTCGGCCTCTCCGCCGCGACCTTCGCCATCGGGACCCTGCTGCGCGGCCTGCCCGCCGCCGATATGTTCATGGCCGCGGTCGCGATGACGGTGGCGGCGATCCCCGAGGGACTGCCGGCCATCATCACCATCGCGCTGGCGATCGGGGTCGAGCGCATGGCGCGGCGCAATGCCATCATCCGCCGGCTGCCCGCGGTCGAGACGCTGGGCTCGGTCACGACGATCTGCACCGACAAGACCGGCACGCTGACGCGCAACGAGCTGACCGTGCGCGCGATCGTGACGGCGGACGCGCGCTTCGACGTGACCGGCACGGGCTATGCGCCGGATGGCGCGCTGAGCCGCGACGGCGAAGCGCCGGGCGCACGGCCCGATCCAGTCGTGACGGCATTCCTCGCCGCCGGCGCCCTGTGCAACGACGCGGCGCTCGGACAGTCGGGCGGCACCTGGCAGGTGGCGGGGGACCCGACGGAGGGCGCGTTGCTGGTCGCGGCAGTCAAGGCGGGTATCGATCCGCGCGCGCTGGCGGCGGCGCATCCGCGCCTGGACGAGATCCCCTTCGATGCCGCGCACCGCTTCATGGCGACCCTGCACGCGAACGGGCACGCGGACGGCGCGATCCACCTCAAGGGCGCGCCCGAGGCGGTGCTCGAGCGATGCGCGCGCGAGCGGGCCGCGTCCGGCGAACGACCGATCGATCGCCCAGCCTGGCGCCGCGCGATCGACGAGGCGGCGGCGCGGGGCATGCGCGTGCTGGCGATCGCGTCGAAGCGCGCCGCCGCCGACCATCGCGCCCTTTCCATGGCCGAGGCCCGCGACGGCTTCACGCTCCTCGGCCTGGCGGCGATGATCGATCCGCCGCGGCCGGAGGCGATCGCGGCCGTCGCCGATTGCCGGCGCGCGGGCATCCGCGTCGCCATGATCACCGGAGACCACGCGGCCACGGCCCAGGCGATCGGGCGGGAGATCGGCATCGTCGAGCCGGCGCGCGGGCGCGTCCTCAGCGGCGCCGAGATCGACGCGATGGACGACGCGGCGCTGTCGCTGGCGGTGGGCAGCGCGGCCGTCGTCGCCCGCGCGGACCCCGCGCACAAGCTGCGGCTGGTCGCGGCGCTGCAGGCCAGCGGCGAGGTCGTCGCGATGACCGGCGACGGCGCCAACGACGCGCCGGCGCTGAAACGCGCGGACGTCGGCGTGGCGATGGGCCTGAAAGGCACCGATGCCGCGAAGGAAGCCTCGGTCATGGTGCTGGCGGACGACAACTTCGCCACCATCGCCGAGGCGGTGCGCCAGGGCCGCGGCGTCTACGACAATCTGCGCAAGACCCTGATGTTCATCCTGCCGACCGACCTGGGCGAGGCGCTGCTGGTCTCGATCGCGGTGCTTGTGGGCGGCGCCATGCCGGTGACGCCGGTCCAGATCATGTGGATCAACCTTGTCACCTCGGTCACGCTCAGTCTCGCGCTGATCGTCGAGCGGCCCGAGGCGGACGTGATGCGCCGCAAGCCGCGCGCGCCGGGCGAGCCGCTCCTCAGCGGCTTCGTGCTGTGGCGCATCGCCTTCGTCGGCAGCCTGATGCTGGCCGCCGCCTTCACGCTGTTCCGCTGGAAGATCGCGTCGGGCGCCAGCATCGAGCTGGCGCGCACGATGGCGGTCAACGCGGTGGTGGCGTGCGAGGCGTTCTATCTGGTCCCCGCGCGGTTCCTCCTGGCGCCTGGCCTGTCGCGTCGCGCGCTCAAGGGCATCGGCCCGGCGCTCTTGACCATCGCGCTGACGATGGCGGCCCAGGTCGGTTTCACCTACCTGCCGCCGGCGCAGGCGCTGTTCGACACGGCCGCGCTGGGGCCGGGGGACTGGATTGCCGTGCTGGCGGCGGGGCTGGCGGTGCTCGTCCTGGCGGAGGCAGAAAAAGCGTTTATGCGCCGCTTCAATGCCCGCCGTGGCGCTGGGCGCCCGGCTTCAGGATGAAGTGCCGGCCGCAATAGGGGCAGTCGACCTCGTTCCCGCGGTCGAGCGTCAGGAAGACGCGCGGATGGCCCAGCGCGCCGCCGCCGCCGTCGCAGGCCACGGTTTCGCTGTCGACGTGGATGGTTTCCGGCGGGGTGGTGGCCATGTTGCGTTTCCGATCGAGCTTCGGCCGGGCGATTGACCGGCGCGCCGCCGCGATGATACGCATGCGGCCGCCACAATCAACCGCCGCCACAATCGAGCATCGGAACGAAGCCGTCACGGACCGGGCATGACCCTCGCCGAAAGTCCTTCCATGGCCGGCGGCGCCGACCGTCCGCCGGCGCTGGCGGTGTCGGTTGCCGGCCTGACCAAGGTCTACAAGGGCCGCGGATCCGCCAAGACCGCGCTCGACCATGTCGCTCTCGACATTCCGCGCGGCAGCCTGTTCGCGCTGCTCGGCCCCAACGGCGCGGGCAAGTCGACCCTGATCAACATCCTGGCGGGGCTGGTGCTGAAGACCGCCGGCACGGCGCGGGTATGGGACATCGACATCGACCGCGATGCGCGGGGCGTGCGGGCGGCGATCGGCGTGGTGCCGCAGGAACTCAACATCGACCCGTTCTTCACGCCGCGCGCCCTGCTCGAGCTGCAGGCCGGCATGTATGGCGTGCCCAAGGCGGAACGCCGGACGATGGAGATCCTGCATGCGGTGGGCCTGGCCGACAAGGCCGACGCCTATCCCCGTACCCTGTCGGGCGGCATGCGCCGGCGGCTGCTGGTCGCCAAGGCGATGGTGCACGATCCGCCCGTCCTGGTGCTCGACGAGCCGACCGCCGGCGTCGATGTCGAGCTGCGCCAGCAGCTCTGGTCCTATGTGCGCGCCCTCAACCGCAACGGCACCACGGTGCTCTTGACCACGCACTATCTCGAGGAGGCCGAGCAGCTCTGCGACCGCATCGCGATCATCGACCGCGGCAAGGTCGTGTGCTGCGAGGACAAGGACAAGCTCCTGGCCCGCATCGACGCCAAGGAGCTGACCGTGCATCTGGGCGCCGATATCGGCGCGGTTCCCGGCGCGCTGATGGCGTTCGGCGCCACGCTCGCCGGCCCGCGCCGGCTCGTGATCCACTATCGCCCCAGCAAGAGCCCGGTGGGCGCCATCCTGCAGGCCGTGCAGCAGAGCGGGCTTCCGGTCGCCGACATCTCGACCACCGAAAGCGATCTCGAGGACATCTTCCTGCAGGTCACCCGCGCCGGGCGCGAGTCAAGCCCGTGACGCGTGGCGGATGCGAAGCGCGGTCGCCTAGCGCGGCATGAGGGCCCAGTAGTCGAACTCGAGCAGCACGGCCGGGTCGGGCTTGCCATCCGCGCCCTTGTCGGGGAAGTCGCCGCAGGGCCGGTCCTTGGTCGCCACGGTACGCAGGCGCAGCGCCGCCAAATCGGCGCGACCCGGCAGCGGCGCCTTGTCCAGCACCTCGCTCCACGCGAACACCGTGTCGCCGGCGAACAGCGGGTTCACGTGCCGCCCGCCATTGATCGCGGCCAGCCGGAAGGCGTTGGCCAGGCCGTTGAAGCTGAGCGCGCGCGCCAGGCTGATGACGTGCCCGCCATAGACCAGGCGCTTGCCGAACCGCCCCTGCCGGGCCGCGAAGGCGTTGAAATGCACGCGCGCGGTGTTGTGGTAGAGGCGCGTGGCCATCATGTGCTCCGCCTCCTCGACGGTCACGCCGTCGACATGGTCGATGCGCTCGCCCGGCTGGTAGTCGTCCCAGCGTTGCGCCGAGCCGGCGAGCGCGTTGTCGTAGAGCCGGCACTCGATCTCCGGCGGGACGATCAGCTTCTCGGCCGGCACCGCGCCGGCCAGGGCCGGCACGCGCTCCTCCGGCGGCTTTGCCGCCTTGTCGCGCTTGTTGACCATGACCCAGCGCACATAGTCGAGCACGGTTTCGCGGTGCTGGTTGCGCCCGACCGTGCGGACATAGACGACGCCGGTCTCGCGCGAGGAATTCTCCTTGAGCCCGATCACCGTCGAGCGCGCCGTCAGCGTGTCGCCCGGATAGACCGGCGCGCCGAAGCGCCCCTCGGCATAGCCGAGATTCGCCACCGCGTTCAGCGACACGTCCGGGACCGACTTGCCGAACACGCTATGGAATACCAGCAGCTCGTCGATCGGCGCGCGGACGAAGCCGATCGAGCGCGCGAAGGGATCGGAGGCCGGCACGGCAAAGCGCGCGCCGAACAGCGCGCCATGGAGCGCCGCGTCGCCCGCGGTGAGCGTACGCGGCGTCGCGTGGACGATCTCCTGGTCGAGCCGGAAATCCTCGAAGAAGTTCCCCGCGCTGGTCTTGGGCGTGGTCATGGATTGCCTCGCCCCTCGAGACGGGCGTTGTGCTCGCTCCACATCCTTCGAGACGGGCCTTCGGCCCTCCTCAGGATGACGCGTTCTTTCATTGAACACCAAACAAACGCGTCATCCTGAGGAGGCCGCGCAGCGGCCGTCTCGAAGGATGTGGAGCGCGGAAGCAGCCGTCTCGAAGGATGGCGTGCCACGCTCACGCCCCCGCGCGATTCATGTCGCCGATCGCATCGGCCAGCGCCACCAGGCGGCGCGCGCTCTGGACGTGCAGCGCCTCGATCAGCTTGCCGTCCACCACCACCACGCCCTTGCCCGCCGCCTCGGCCGAGGCATGGGCGGCGATCAGCTTGCGGGCGAAGTCGAGTTCGTCCGGCGCCGGGGCGAAGGCGGCGTTGGCTGCGGCGATGGTCTTGGGATGGATCAGCGTCTTGCCGTCGAAGCCCAGCTCGCGCCCCTGGCGGCACGAAGCCGCAAAGCCCGCGTCGTCCGCGAGGTCGAGATAGACCCCGTCCAGCACCGCCAGCCCGTTGGCCCGCGCGGCCAGCAGGCACAGGCCAAGCCCGGTCAACAGCGGCAGCCGGTCGCGCGTGTGCAGCGCGTGCAGGTCCTTGGCCAGGTCCGAGGTTCCCATCACCAGGCAGGCAAGCCGCGGGGTGGCGCCGGCGATCTCGGCCGCCGCCAGCACGCCGCGCGGCGTTTCCATCATGCACCAGATCGCCAGTTCCGCCGGCGCGCCGGCCGCCAGCAGCGCGGCCTCGGCCTGGCGCACCGTGTCGGCGCTCTCGACCTTGGGCAGCAGCACCGCGTGCGCGCGCGAGCGGGCGACCGCCACCAGATCGGCCTGGCCCCAGGCGGTGTTCAGCGCGTTCACCCGCACGACCAGCTCGCGCCGCCCATAGCCGCCGCCGCGCAGCGCCGCCGCCACCAGCTCGCGCGCCTGGGCCTTGGCATCGGGGGCGACCGCGTCCTCGAGGTCCAGGATCAGCCCGTCGGCCGCCAGCGCGCGCCCCTTTTCCAACGCCCGCGCGTTCGAGCCGGGCATGTAAAGCATGCTGCGGCGCGGCCGGACGATGATGGACATCAAGACCTCCCCTTGGCTGCCGGGCCTGACGGTCCTGAACCTGCCATGCGCGGGCGTGCAGGCGCATCGAAAATCCGTTCCGCGCGGGAACGGCCTTCGCTGCATGACTGCCCCGGTGCGGAAAGCATAGCCGTCAGGCGCGGGCCCGTGATAGGCAACCGGACCCTGTGGGACAGACCCGTGGCCCGGCGGGAGCGGCCAGGAATGAACATTCTGTCGATCCAGTCCTCGGTTGCCTATGGCCATGTCGGCAACAGCGCCGCCGTGTTCCCGCTGCAGCGCCTGGGCCATACCGTCTGGCCCGTCGATACCGTGCAGTTCTCCAACCACACGGGCTACGGCCAGTGGCGCGGGCCGATTTTCTCGGCGCACGACGTGGCTTCGGTCATCGCCGGGATCGCCGAGCGCGGCGTCTGGTCGCGCTGCGACGGGATCCTGAGCGGCTACATGGGCGACGCGGCGATCGGCACGGTGATCCTGGATGCGGTCGCGGCGATCCGGAAGGCCAATCCGCGCGCGCTCTATTGCTGCGACCCGGTGATCGGCGACGTGGGCCGCGGCGTGTTCGTGCGACCGGGCATCCCCAAGTTCATGCGCGACCGCAGCGTGCCGGCCGCCGATATCATCACCCCCAACCAGTTCGAGCTGGAATACCTGACCGGCCGGGCGGTGGCGACCCTGGACCAGGCGATCGAGGCCACGGCCGCCGCCCGCGCGCTGGGGCCGCGCGTCGTCATGGTGACGAGCCTGATGCGCCGCGAGGCGCCGGAAGACACGATCGAGATGCTGGCCGATTCCGCCGAAGGGGCATGGCTGGTCGCGACGCCCAGGCTCAAGCTCGACCCGCTGCCGAACGGGGCGGGCGACGTGGTGGCGGCGCTGTTCCTGGCGACTTATCTGGAGACCATGAGCGTGTCGCGCGCGCTGGGCGACACGGCCGCACGCATCTTCGCGGTGTTCGACGCCACAAGGCGCGCGGGCGGACGCGAACTGGCCCTGATCGCCGCCCAGGACGAGATCGCCAAGCCCAGCCGCCGCTTCGACGTGATGAAGCTGCGCTAGGCGTCACGCGGCGGGGCCGGCCGCGTCGCAGACAAACAGGTCGTAAGGCCCCGAGCGGTGATGCGCGCCGACCACCCAGCCGGCGATCGCCAGGTGCGATTCCAGCACGCTGCGGGTGAAGGCGTTGAACCAGCCGGCCTCGGCCCGCGCGTCGTGGTCGGTGCCGTCCGACAGGCGATAGGTCAGCACCAGCCGCGGCGACGCGGTCCGCGCGCGCTGCAGCAGCCCCGGCGCGTCGTGCATGAACTCTAGCACATCGAGCATCGCCACCGCCTCGAAGCTCCCGGCGGGAAAATCGCCCTGGTTCAGGTCGACCAGCAGCGTATCCGCGCTGCGCAGCGCCAGGTCGGTCGGCACGTAGCGCGCGGCCGGCGGCAGGTGGCGCGCCAGGCGCATCAGCCCGGCGCCGAGGTCCAGCACGCGCGGATCGCCGGCGCCCGCAGGCACCAGATGCGGACCGGCGAAGCTCGCGCGATGCTCGGCGCCATCCTCCAGGCTGGCCGGATCGGCCCAGCGCGCCGCGTCGGTGCCCCGTGCGCGCACCAGCACCGCGGTGCGGGCCCGGCGCTGGGCGGGGTCGAGCGTGGCGAAGCGCCTGCCCTCCAGCAGCGGCATGCCGCCGCGCGGCGCGCCGACATAGCCGGCGCGGCGTTCGAAGCCGCGCGCCAGGCTGAAGACGGTCGCGGGCTCCGGCAACGCCACATAGGGCAGCAGCTTGCCGCCCAGGTCGTCGTCCGGCAGGCGGAAATGGCCGAAGCCGAGCCGCGCCAGATCGCCGAGCAGGCCCGTCTGGCGCGCCGCATCCATCTGATCCGATGCATCCGCGCGCCACAGCAGGGCGGCGATCCGGCCCTTGGCGAGCAGGTCCATCGCGCCGGCGACGATCTCGGCCGCGCGTTCGCCGGCCGACAGGCACAGGAAGATGCGGCCGGTCAGCTCGGCGCGGTCGCGCAGGACCGCATCCAGCGTGGTGCGCGGCGCCACCGTCGCGTGGGCCGGCGAGGTCCTGGCGCCCAGCCCGGCACGCAGCGTCTCGACCGCGGCCGCGATTCCCGCGCGCTCTGCCCTGGCGCGCAACTCCGTCTGCCATTCGCCTTGCAGCCCGAAGGCGAGAACCCGCACCTGCCCGGGATGGCGCATTGCCGCGCCCAGCGCCAAGCCCTCGTCGCCGCTGCCGACCTCCACGACGATGTCGCCCGGCGCCACATGCTCGTGCAGAAAGCTCCGCACGGCCTGGCGCGGCCCGGCCGGCGCGGCAATTGCCGGACCTGGCGGCGGCTTCGGTTTCGGCGGTGCCGCCGCCGCCGCGGGCTTGGGCGGGGGCTGCGCCGGAGCGGCTGCCGCGGCTTGCGGCGGCCGCGCGGCGGGTTGCGTGGCAGGCGGCGATGCCTTGAGCATGGGCGATGCCGGCGGGGGCGCGCGCTCGCCCAGCGCGGCGCCGACGCGCGCGAATACTCCGTCCCAGTCGCCCGGCGCGGCCTGCCGGAAAAGGCGCAGCGTCGGAAACCAGGGCGACCGCTCGCCGTCCGCGCCCCATCGCCAGTCCGCGCCCATCGGCAGCAACACCATGCCCGGTCTGCCCAGCGCGCCCGCGAGCACGAGCGCCGCGCTGTCGACACCGATCACCAGGTCGAGTTCCAGGATCGCTTCCGCCGCGTCGGCCAGGTCGGCGAACGCGCCGTCGATGTCGCGCACCAGCGCTCGGGCGCCCTGCTCGTCGCGCTCGGCCGCCGCTGCGCCGGTCTGCAGCCGATAGAGCGTGATCCCCGGGATGCCCGCGAGGCGCAGGAAGCATGCCAGGGGGCAGGCCCGCGCGATGCGGTCGCGAACGCCGCGATCCGACCAGACGATGCCGACCTTGCGTCCGCCTCCCGGCGCCGGGTTGACCCATTGGCGCGCCGCCCGGCCCCGCGGCAGCGCGAGGTAGGGCACCTCCTGGGGCACGGTGTCGAGCTGGGCGCCGAACAGGCGCGGCAGGCTGTTGAGCGGGATCCGAAGATCGGTCGCGGGCGCCTTGCGCCCCGCCGGAACCACCATCCCCACCCCGGGCACGGCGCCGACCAGGGTGGCCAGCCCTGCGGGGGCCGATACCGTGACCCGCGCGCCGCGCGCCGCCAGCGCCGGCACGTAGCGCAGGAAGGTCAGCGTATCGCGCGTGCCGGGCTCGGCCTGCACCAGGATCGACTTGCCGTCGAGCGGCGCGCCGTCCCAGACCGGCGCATCCGACCCGGCGGGTGCGGCATCGGGCAGCTTCAGGCGCGCCTCGAACCGCTCGAAGCCGCGCGCGTAGTCGCCCGCCGCCAGCAAGGTCGCCGCGTGCTCGACCAGGACTTCCGGGCGCGCATGGCCGCCGGCGATGCAGCGGTTGAAATAGCCCAGCGCCTCGTCGCGGTGGCCGAGATCGCGCAGCGCCAGCGCCAGGTTGTATTCGGCCGCGTGGTTGGCGGGGTCTAGCGACAGCGTGCGCTTCTGGCAGTCGATCGCCTCGGCGAAGCGCTCGAGCTGGCGCAGCACGTTGCCGAGGTTGCTGTGGATGCCGGCATTGCCCGGCTCCAGCGCCAGCGCGCGGCGGTAACAGGCGGCGGCCGCCTCCAGCCGGCCGAGCGCCCGCAGCACCACGCCCTGGTTGACCCAGACGCGCGCGTCCGTCGGCGCGGCCAGCAGGATCGCGTCGTAGGCCGCGGCGGCTTCCGCGTGCTTGCCGGCGCGGTGCAGCGCGACGGCCTGGTCGAGCGCGGATTTGGGCGCGCTTGCGGGGGCCCGGATGGCCGGGCCCGGTAGCGGCGGACTGGCCGGCGGCGCGCCTGGCAGCGGAATATCGGCCGAGGAAACGGCAAGGGCCTCGAGCCCCGATGCCCGACCGCCCGTCTCGTCCCCGGCGGCCATGCGCGACGATGCCCGGGCGGATCAGGCCGCGCGCTTGGAGTCGAGCATGCCGTCGATCAGGCGCTCGGCGATCTGCACCGCGTTCAGCGCCGCCCCCTTGCGCAGATTGTCCGACACCACCCAGATCGAAAGCCCGTTGGCGACGGTGGGGTCCTTGCGGATGCGGCTGACGAAGACCTCGGGCTGGCCGACGCATTCCTGCGGCGTGATGTAGCCGCCCGGCTCGCGGCGGTCGTCGACGATCACGCCCGGCGCCTTGGCCAGCGCCCGGCGCGCGTCCTCCACCGAGATCGGCTTCTCGAACTCGATGTTGACGGCCTCGGCATGGCCGACGAACACCGGCACGCGCACGCAGGTCGCCTGCACCTTGATGGAAGGATCGAGGATCTTCTTGGTCTCCTCGGTCATCTTCCATTCCTCCTTCGTCTCGCCGCCCGGCATGAACACGTCGATATGCG
>JADZDN010000047.1 GCA_020851015.1 Alphaproteobacteria bacterium
ACGTGCTGTCCTTCGACATGGGCGGCACCACGGCCAAGATCTGCGTGATCGACGATTTCACGCCGCAGACCGCGCGCGGCTTCGAGGTGGCGCGCATCTACCGCTTCAAGAAGGGCAGCGGCCTGCCGTTGCGCATCCCGGTGATCGAGATGGTCGAGATCGGCGCGGGCGGCGGCTCGATCGCATCGATCGACGCGCTGGGCCGCATCGCCGTGGGCCCGGAGAGCGCGGCGTCCGAGCCGGGTCCCGCCTGCTACGGGCTGGGCGGCACCGAGCCGACCGTGACCGACGCCGACGTGGTGCTCGGCCGCATCGACGCGGCGCGGTTCTCGGGCGGGCGCGTCAAGCTGGATCCGCCCGCGGCGGGCGCCGCGCTCGAGCGCGTGGTGGGGCAGAAGATGGGGCTCGACCGTCCCCTCGCCGCCTTCGCGGTCAGCGAGATGGTCGACACCAACATGGCCAATGCCGCGCGCATCCACGCGATCGAAAGCGGCAAGGAGCTGGAGAGCCGCACCCTGATCGCGTTCGGCGGCGCGGCGCCGCTGCACGCCGCGCGCGTCGCCGAGAAGCTGGGCATCGACCGCGTGGTGATCCCCTCGGCCGCGGGCGTGGGCTCCTGCGTCGGCTTCCTGCGCGCGCCCACGGCCTTCGAGGTGGTGCGCAGCCACTACCAGCGCCTGGCCGACTTCGACCACCGCGGCGCCAACAAGGTGATCGACGAGATGCGCGCGGAAGCGGAGCACGCCGTGCGCCTGGCCGCGCCGCAGGCGAAGCTCGAGGAGCGCCGCATCGCCTACATGCGCTATGTCGGCCAGGGCACCGAGATCGTCGTGCCGCTGGAGAACCGTCCCTTCGGGCTGGACGGCCAGGACGTGCTGCGCAAGTCGTTCGAGGACGCCTACAGCAAGCAGTACAACCGCATCGTGCCGGGCTCGGCGATCGAACTGATCAGCTTCGGCGTCACCGTGACCGCCCCCGCCCGCTTTGCGGAAGCGGCAGCGTCGGAGGCCGCCGCGCACGCGGCGACGCCGGCGGCCACCGCGCGCGCCTTCGACCCGGACCGCGCGGCCGCGATCGAGGTGCCGATGTACCGCCGCGAGGATCTGCGCCCCGGCGCGCGCGTCCCCGGCCCCGCGCTCATCTCCGAGCCCCAGACCACGGCCGTGGTATCGTCGCGGTTCGATGCGATCATCAACCGCTTCGGCCATATCGAACTGCATCGCCGCGACGCGGCGAAGGGAGCATGAAGCCATGACAGCGGCCCATCACGCCCTTTCCGGCCTCTATCGCCAGATCATGTGGAACCGGCTGATCGCGGTGGTCGAGGAGCAGGCCAAGGCGCTGATGCGCACGGCCTTCTCGACCTCCGTGCGCGAGTCCGGCGATCTGTCGGCCGGCGTGTTCGACCGCCGCGGGCGCATGGTGGCCCAGGCCGTCACCGGCACGCCGGGCCATGTCAACTCGATGGCCAACGCGGTCGGGCATTTCCTGAAGAAGTTCCCGATGGATTCGATGAAGCCAGGCGACCACTTCATCACCAACGACCCGTGGCTGAGCTCGGGGCATCTGCACGACATCACGGTCGTGACGCCGACCTTCGTCGAGGGGCGCAACATCGCGCTGTTCGCCGGCTCGATCCATGTCGTCGACATCGGCGGGCGCGGTTTCGGGCCGGACGGCAGGCAGGTCTACGAGGAAGGCATCTTCATCCCGATCATGGCGCTGGCGCGCGAAGGCAAGATGAACGACGACCTGCTAGAGATGGTGCGCCACAACGTGCGCGAGCAGGACCAGGTGCTGGGCGACATCTTCTCCTGCGCGGCGTCGAACGAGGAAGGCGCGCGCTGCCTGGTGCAGATGATGCGCGAATATTCCATCACCGACATCGAGGCGCTGGCCGACTACATCATCGACAGCTCGCGCCAGACGATGCTGGAGCGCATCGCCAAGCTGAAGCCCGGCACCTATCGCGGAAAGCTGGGCATGGACGGCTACGAGAAGCCGATCACGCTCGCTGCCGCCGTGACGATCAAGCCGGACGGCATCCTGGTCGACTACGCCGGCACCTCGTCCGCCAGCCAGTTCGGCATCAACGTGGTGCTGAACTACACCCAGGCCTATACCAGCTTCGGCATCAACTGCATCATCGGCGGCGACATCCCCAACAACTACGGCTCGCTGTCGGTTGTGGAGACGGTGGCGCCCAGGGGCTGCATCCTCAACGTCGAGCATCCCGCGCCGGTCGCCATGCGCCATGCGATCGGCCATTGCCTGCCCGACCTCGTGTTCGCCTGCCTGGACCAGGCCATGCCCGGCGCGGTGCCGGCCCAGAGCTCGGCCAGCCTGTGGAACCCGACGTTCCGCGGCGGCGAGTTCGCGGTCGATCCCGGCGAGGTGGCGGCGGCCGGCGGCAACCTGCGCAAGTTCGACGTGCTGAGCTTCCACGCCGGCGGCATGGGCGCCAGGCCGACCAAGGACGGGCTGGGCGCCACCGCCTTTCCCAGCGGCGTGCGCACGATCGCCGTGGAGATCACGGAAAGCATCTCGCCCCTCGTCTTCTGGCGCAAGGAACTGCGCCAGGACACTGGCGGCCCCGGCAAGATGCGCGGCGGACCGGGCCATCGGCTGATCGTCGGGACGATCGACGAGGCGCCGTTCAGCATTTTCCTCACCGCCGAGCGGATCGACAACCCGCCCCAGGGCCTGAACGGCGGCCACCCCGGCGGCGCGGCCAAGGTCGGCACGCGCGGCGGCAAGAAGATCAAGCCGAAGGGCCAGCAGACGATCGGCGCCGGCGATTCGGTAGTGCTGGAGATCTCGGGCGGCGGCGGCTACGGCGATCCGCTGGAGCGCGATCCGCAGCGTGTCGCCAACGACGTCCAGGCCGGGCTGGTGTCGACGCGCCAGGCCCGCGACGTCTACGGCGTGGTGCTGCGGCGGGGACGCGCGGACGCCAAGGCGACCGAGCAGCGCCGCACGCAACTTCGCGAAATGCGCGCATAATTTTATTTACAGCAATCAACCATGTGCAGCGGCATGGTATTTGGCGACCGGAACCGCTGCCCTTAAGGTATTCGAAACCAATACTTTCGATGGTATTGGGGCCGGCGGGACGCCCAGGCCCCAACAGCGCGCTTTCGCCGGCCGGGAGACAACCGTGCAACGGCAGACCAACCTTCGCCTTGCCGCGGAAGCGACCGGCGCCCCGACCGGCGCGGACGACGGGCAGCTCCTCTATCGCGACATGTTCGAGCACGCGGTCTGGGGCCTGTTCCAGACCACGGCCGATGGCCAGTATCTGAGCGCCAACGCGGCGCTGGCGCGCATCTACGGGTACGATTCGCCCCAGGAACTCCTGCGCGTGATGACCGATATCGGCCGCCAGCTCTATGTCGAGCCGGGTCGGCGCGACGAGTTCGTGCGCCTGCTGCGCGCCGAAGGACGGGTTGCCGGTTTCGAATCCCGCGTCTATCGCCGCGACGGGTCGATCATCTGGATTTCCGAGAGCTGCCGCGAAGTGCAGGACAGCACGGGTGCGACCTTGTATTTCGAAGGCACGGTGGAGGAAATCACCCAGCGCAAGACCGCCGAGGCGGAATTGCATCGCGCCAAGGAGCTTGCCGAGGCCGCGAGCAAGGCCAAGTCGGTCTTCCTCGCCAACATGAGCCACGAGCTGCGCACGCCGCTGAATGCAATCCTGGGATTTTCCGAGGTGCTGGATGAGGGCCTTTTCGGACCGCTCGGCGATCCGCGCTACGGAGACTATGTGCACGGCATCCATTCCAGCGCCAAGCACCTGCTCGACCTGATCAACGGCATCCTCGACCTGATCCGCGTCGAGGCCGGAAGCCTGGAGATCGCCGAGCGGGATTTCGACGTCAGCGAGATCATGTCGTCCTGCAAGGGGTTGCTGGCGGAGACGGCGCGGCTGCGCGACGTCGAGCTGGAGATGGTGCTGCCGCCGCAGCCGGTCGTGCTGCGGGCCGATCCGGTGCGGGTGAAGCAGATCCTGCTGAACCTGCTGTCCAACGCGGTCAAGTTCACCACGCCCGGCAAGTCGATCCGCGCCAGCACCGCCTTCGGCCCGGATGGCGGATTCCTGCTGCGGGTGGCCGACACCGGCATCGGCATGCGCAAGGAGGACATCGCCAAGGCGCTGCAGCCCTTCGAGCAGGTTGACAATTCGCTGTCGCGCCGGTACGAGGGCACCGGCCTGGGCCTCAGCCTCAGCAAGTCGCTTGCCGAGGTCCATGGCGGCGCGCTGCTGATGGACAGCAAGCCGGGCGCCGGCACCACCGTGACGGTCCGCCTGCCCGCCTGGCGCGTGATCGGCCCGACGGTGGCCAAGACCGGCTGATGCGCTTGCGCGGCGCCAGATCGCGCGGTCAGGCCCAGTCCACGTAGGGGCCGAGCCCCCGCTTCTTGATCTGGCCGCCGATGACGGCGCGCTGGATCTCCGAGGTGCCTTCCCAGATGCGGTCGACGCGGATGTCGCGGTAGAGGCGCTCGACCGGGTTCTCGCGCATATAGCCGCGGCCGCCCAGGATCTGCAGCGCGCGGTCCACCACGCGGCCGGCCATCTCGGACGCGTATAGCTTCACGGCCGAGGCGCGCGCGTGCACCAGCTTGCGGTCGAGCCCGCGGTCGATCTCCCAGGCGACGCGGTAGATCATGCTCTTGGCGGCCATGATCTCCACCGCCATGTCGGCGATCATGAACTCCACCGCCTGGAAATCCCGGATCGGTCGATCGAACTGCACGCGCTCGGAGGCGTATTTGTTGGCGACCTCGGCGGCGCGGATGGCCGCACCCAGGCAGTTGGCGGCGATCTGCAGCCGCGCCTCGACGAACCAGTCCTTGGTAAGATCGAATCCGCCGCCGACCCGGCCCAGCACCTTGTCCTCGCCCAACGCCACGTGGTCGCACCCGACTTCCGGGTGCTCGAACACGTAGTTGTGCATGAACTTGGGGATGCGCTTGACGCGGATGCCCGGCAGGTTCTTGTCCACCAGGAACAGGGTCGGCTTGGCGGGATCGCCGTCGACATGCGCGTGCACGATCAGGTAGTCGGCGACGTCGCCGGAAGTGACGAACCATTTCTCGCCGCTGAGGTAGTAGCGGCCGTCGCGCCAGTCGGCCCGCGTCTGCACGCGGCGGGGGTCCGATCCGGCTCCTTCCTCGGTGATGGCGAAGGCGCTGCGCCGCTTGCCCTGGCAGCTCGGCACCAGGTAGTCGCGGATTTGCTGCGCCGTGCCGTACTTCAGCGCCACGGCCGGGTGCCAGGCGGCCGCCCACAGCCCGCCGGTCGCCTTGCCCAGCTCCTCGTTCACCAGCGACTGCTGGAAGATCGACAGGCCCTGCCCGCCGTGCTCGCGCGCCTGGTTGATCGCGTTGAATCCGTGATCCACCACCGCCTGTTTCAGCTTCGCCTTGGTCGAGTCCGGCAGGTGGCCGTTCAACTCGAGCTCTTCTTCGAGGGGGAACAGCACGGTCTCGGCGAAGCGGCGCGCGCGCGCCTTCAGCTCCAGGTCCGGCTTGGCGATCGTCAGGTCCATCACGGCTTCTCCCGCGCGGCGCGCGGCACGACGACCGCGTCCACCGCGACCGCGCCGCCGGGCCCGGCGATCACCGGGTTGGCGTCGATCTCGGCCACCAGGTCGGCCAGGTCGGCGGCCATCGCCGAGAAAGCGGCGATCGTCCGGCAGAGCTTGTCGATATCGCTTGCCTTCCGCCCGCGCGCCCCTGCCAGCAGGCGCTTCACCGGCGCCAGGCGCTCGATCGCGCGGCGCGCCGTGGCGGCATCGAACGGCGCCAGCTCGTGCGTCACGCTCTTCAGCACCTCCACCAGGATGCCGCCGGCGCCGATCACCACGACCGGGCCGAACTGCGGGTCGACGCTCATGCCCAGCATGATCTCGACGCCGCTGTCCGCCATCGGCGCCACCAGCACGCGAGGTCCCAGCCGGCCGGCCAGATCGGCATGGGCGGCGCGCACCGCCGCCGCATCCGCCAGCTTCAGCCGCACGCCGTCGGCATCGGTCTTGTGCAGCACGCCCGGCGCCGCGGTCTTGAGAACGACCGGAAAGCCCAGTTCCGCCGCCGCTTTCTCCGCCGCCGCCGCGCTGTCGGCGATGCGATGCGGAATCGCTGCGATGCCGTAGTCGGCGAACAGCGCCAGCCCCTCGGCCTCGTCGAGCGCGCGCGGCTCGGCCAGGCGCTTCGCCCAGCGCGCGCGGGCGCCGGCGGGCAGCTTGGGCGGACTGCCGCGGCGCTCCGCCAGGAAATCGCGGTGATGCAGCAGGTGGCGCACCGATTTCAGCGCGGCGATCGAGCCGTCGATCACCGGCACGCCGATCGCGTCGAAGCGCGCGGCGATGTCGTCGTGGCGAAGCTGGGTGTAGCTGGTGGCGACGACGCTCGGCTTGGTCAGATGGCCCGACAGCAGCTTGTGCGCCTCGAGGAATCCCTCGTGCACGTAGTAGCCGGTGCGCAGATCGGCGAAATGCACCATGACGCCGGTGTCCGGGTCGTCGTGCAGCGCCTGGATGCAGTCGCGGAAGATGCCGACGAAGTCCTGCCCCGTGCCCCAGGCGTCGAGCGGGTTGCGCGCCTCGAGCCCGTAGTCCAGCCGCGCCGCCAGCTTGGCGCGCGTCGCGTCGCCGATCCGGGCGAAGGGCACGTCGAGCTCGGCCGCCAGGTCGGTGATCATCTCGCACTCCCCGCCGGAATCGAGGATGGCGCCCATGCCGCCCGGCGCGTATTTCCGTCCCTGCGCGAAGGTCAGCAGGCTCGCGCCCAATTCATCCACCGTATCGACGCGGATCACCCCGTGGCGCCGGAACAGCGCGTCGTAGGCCGCGTCGTCGCCCGTCAGCGCGCCGGAATGGCCGAGCGCCATGCGCGCCGCCTCGGCCGACCGCCCGACCTTCAGCACGACCACCGGCACGCCGCGCTCGGCCGCCCGTTCCAGCGAGGCCACGAACTTCGCCGGATCGCGCACCGTCTCGATGAACATGCCGATCACGCGCGTGCTGTCGAGTTCCAGCGCGTAGTCCATGTAGTCGGCGACCGTGGTCGCGATCTCCTGGCCCGGCGAGACGCAGATATTGAAGCGGAAGCGTGGATCGTTGTGCGCCAGGCAGCCGAAGATCGAGCCGGAATGGCTGATGAAGGCGATATGGCCCGGACGCGGCGCGCGATTGGCCGGAAAACCGACCGCCCAGAACCCGGCCTCGTCGTTGTAGAAGCCCATGCAATTGCCGCCGCATGCCGCCATGCCGGCCGCCCTGGTCTTCGCCGCCATGCGTTGCAGCAGCGGTGGGTGGCTGTCGTTCTCCAGGTACAGGCTGCCGAGGATCGTGGCCGCCCGGGCGCCGTGCGCGATGGCCTCGTCGAGCGACGCCTCGATCCGCGCATTGGCGACGCTCAGCACGACATGGTCGACCTTCTCCGGCAGCGCCGCCAGCGACGGGTAGCAGCGGAATCCTTCGACCTCCTCGTATTTCGGATTGATCGGATAGACCGCGCCCTTGAAGCCGGACTTCTTCAACATGCGCAGCATGTCGTTGCCCGGCGAGTCGGCGCGCGGGCTGGCGCCGATGAAAGCGGCCGAGCGGGGCGACATCAGGGGCGTGAGCGGATGGGTCATGCTTGCTATCGGGCCGGGAGCCGGCGTTCAGGATCGCGACGTTGCGCTCAGGCCTTCTGCTTGAAGCGGGCATCGCGCCATTCGATCGCCGCCTTCAACCCCTGCTCCTTGCGGATGCGGTTGAACTCGGTGCGCTCCGGCCCGGCTCCGGCCTCGATCAGCGCGTCGATGTCCAGCGCCGCCAGCAGCGCCTGGCGCATGTTCTGCATCTCGTAGGTGCGGTTCAGCGCGCGCTTGGTCAGTTCGACCGACAGCGGGGCTGCGGCCACCATGTCGCGCGCGATCTCCATGCCCTTGTCCATTTCCTTGCCGGCCGGCACGACGTGATTGACGATGCCCAGCGCCAGCGCGCGCTGGGCGTCGATCTTGTCGTTGCCGGTCAGCAGCAGTTCCTTGGCCGCCTTCGGGCCCACGAACCACGGCAGCAGCAGCGCGACCATGCCCGAGCCGAAGCGCACCTCGGGCTCGCCGAACCGCGTGCCCTCGGCCGCGACCGTGATGTCGCAGCTCAGCGCCATCTCGAACGCGCCGGCCAGGCAGAACCCGTGCGTCACGGCGATGGTCGGCTTGGGGCAATCCCAGAACTGCATCAGGAAATTGAAATCGTATTCCAATACCGAACGCCACTGGCCGATGCCCTGGTAGTTCTTGGTGGCGGATTCCTTGAGGTCAAACCCCGCCGAGAAGGCGCGCCCCGCGCCGTGCAGCACGATCACCCGCACCTCGGGCGCCGCGGTGAAGCGCTTCATCGCCTCGGTCACTTCGGCCATCAGCACCGAGTTGAGCGCATTCAGCACATCGGGCCGATCCAGCGTGATGACCGCGATGCCGCCGTCCACGCGTGTCTTGATGCAGGTTTCCGCCATCGCCTTGTCCCTTGTTGAAATCCGATCCTAGGGACCGGTCGTGAAGGGTGCAATGCGCGGAGCGACCGGGAACGGGCCGTCGGCGACCCGGCCTTGTATCACCTGTCGATGCAGCCGGCGAGTTGCAGGCAATGCGCGATCGTCAGACCGCCGGGGGCGGCGTCAAACCACCACCGCCAGCAGGGACGCGAGCGCGACCGCCGCGGCCGCGGCCGCCCACCAGGCACCGGCGTGCCCGAGCAGCGCGGAGCGACGACCGGTCCCATCGGCGATGCGGTTCCAGACCCGCGCGGGCGGAAGCCCATGGTCGGGAAGGCATTCGGCAAGCAGCGCGAGCTGCCCCTCCCACCGGTCGGCCGCGCCGCAATAGCGCGCATCGCGCTCGCGGCGGCGTTCGAACCCGCGGCGCGCCGCGCCGCGCAGGCTGCCGATCGCATACTCGGCCGCCACTAAATCGCGCCAGTCGGCGTTGTCGTGGCCGGCAAGACAGCGCCCCATCTGGGCAAGACCTCGCCGTACCCAGCTCTTCGCGGTTCCGAGCTGCACGTCCAGCCGCCCTGCCAGCTCGCGATGCGTCAGTCCTTCGAAATACACCAGCGTGACCGACCGCCGGTGATTGATCGGCAGTTTCTCCAGGCAGGCCTTCACGCAGCGCGCCGCTTCGCTGCGCATCATCAGGCTGCACGCGTCGGGGCCGTCGAACGCGAGCCCTTCGGAATCCAGCCCGGTGCCGCCCTCGCGCCGGCGCTGCGTCATCTTTAGGGAAAGAGCGCGGTTGCGAACGACGGTCACCAACCACGCGTAGGCGGCCCCCTTGGCCGGGTCGTACCGGTGCGCGGAGCGCCAGACGCGGATGAACGACTCCTGCAGCGCGTCCTCCGCCGCGTCGGCGGCGCCGAGAATCCCGCGCGCCACGGCGAGGAGTCGGCCGCCGGTCAGCTCGTAGAGCCGGGCGAACGCCCGCTCGTCGCCCTTGGCGGTTTCAGCCAGCAGCAGGGCAAGCGCGTCGGGCGGAGGAGAGAGCGCCGTCGCGTCCGTCGCCCACAGCGCGGCCGACGGACGGGCAAGATCGGAGCGATGCGCGAGGTTGACGATTTCCGCCATGGCAACTCCTCCATTTCAGGACACTACCCCGAGTACGCGACATTGGATGCAGGCCGGCCAGCGCGGAGGGGCATGGCTGGCATGCGACGGCAGAGCACCCAAATTGGGCCATCCAGGGGTTCCAGAGGGCAGCAGGTGACGCTTCGTCGCTTGTCCCTCCCAAGGAGAAACCCATGTCCGCAGTCAATCCGTTCCCGGTTCCGCCGCGTGCCGACCGACGCAGCTTCCTTTCGAGTTGGGGCAAGGTCGCCCTGTCGGCGACGGCCATCGCTCTGCTCGCGGGCCGCGATCGCCTCGCCCTCGCGGCTGGTACCGCGGCCGGTAACAACGACGTGACCATCCTGAACACGGCCCTGGGAGCCGAGCGGGAAGCCATCGCCGCCTACCAGGTCGGCGCCGAAAGCGGGCTGCTGCAAAAGCCCGTGCTCGACCTCGCGGTCCAGTTCCAGGACCACCACAAGCAGCACGCCGACGCGCTTGCCAAGACGGTCCGGAAACTCGGCGGAACCCCGGTCGAGGCCCAGCGCAAGTATTCCTTCCCGACCGACAAGCTGAAGAGCCAGGCCGACGTTCTGACCTTCGCGGCCAGCCTGGAGAAGGGCGCGGTCAGCGCCTATCTCGGCGCGGTGCCGATCCTCGGCGACCGGGAGCTGGCAAAGGTCGCGGCGTCGATTCTGGGCGACGAGGCGATGCACTGGGCCGTGCTGCGCCAGGCGCTGGGGCAGAACCCGGTGCCCGCCGCGTTCGCATCCTAGGATGCCCGCGCCGGCGCCGCCGCGTCCCGCATCCCATCGCGGGGCGCGACGGCGCGCGGCCATTCCGCCCGCCCGCAAGGCATTGCGCACCATGAGACACCTTGTCCTTGCCGCGATGGCGCTGTTCGCCGGCCTGGCGCACGCCGCCGGCGCCGAACCCGACCCGGCGCGCGGCGCGCAGATTTACGAGCGCTGCATGGCGTGCCATTCGCTGGACCGCAACCGCACCGGGCCGAAGCATTGCGGCCTGTTCGGCCGCCGCGCGGGCAGCCTGCCCGGCTATGCCTACTCGCCGGCAATGGCGAAATCCGGGATTGTGTGGGACAAAAAGAGTCTCGACCGGTTCCTCGAGAATCCTCTCAAGGCGGTGCCCGGCACCAAGATGGGCTACGCCGGCGTCAAGGATCCGTCGGAACGAGCGGATCTCATCGCCTATCTCGAGCGCGCCAGCAAGGATCCGGACAAGTGCGAGTGACCGTCGCGCGGCCAGCGCGCGTCACGCCCCCGCCGGCGCCAGCACCTCGCGCGTGTGCCGGACGATCATCAACTCCTCGTTGGTCGGGATGACCCAGGCGGCGGATCGGCCAGGACGCGAGATGCAAACGGGGGGTGCAGTGCCGGTGGCACGGGCATTGGTGACCTCGTCCAGCTCGATGCCGAGCCAGGCTAGCTCGCGGCACACATCGGCCCTCAGCGCGCGGTCGTTCTCGCCGATGCCGGCGGTAAAGACCAGCGCATCGAGCCCGCCCAGCGCCGCCGCCAGCGAGCCGACCTCGCGCACGATGCGATAGGCGAAGAACCGAAGCGCCCGGGCGGCGCCCGGCGCGCTCGCCGCCTTCTCGCGCAGCGTGCGCATGTCGCTGGAGATACCGGATACGCCGAGCAGGCCGGATTCGTGCACCAGCAGGCGCTCGACCTGGTCGGCCGACATGCCGCGCTGGCGCAGCAGGTGGAGGATCACGCCAGGATCGATCGCGCCGGAGCGCGTGCCCATCGGCAGCCCGTCGATCGGCGTGAAGCCCATCGTCGTCGCCACGCTCTTCCCGCCGGCGAGCGCGCACATGCTGGCGCCGTTGCCCAGATGGGCCACCACCACCTTGCCCTGCTCCAAGGCCGGATCAAGGCCGCGCAGGGCCTCGGCAATATATTCGTAGGACAACCCGTGAAACCCGTAACGCAGGATGCCCTGGTCGGTGAATCTTGCCGGCAGCGCGAAGGTCTCGGCCTGCCAGGGCTGGGTGCGATGGAAGGCCGTGTCGAAGCAGGCGACCTGGGGCAAGCCGGGCAGCGCCCGGCGGATCGCCCGGATCGGCGACAGGTTGTGCGGCTGGTGCAGCGGGGCCAGCGGCACCAGCGCCCGTAGACGCTCGAGCACCCCCTCGTCGACCAGCACGGCGCGCGGAAATTCCCGCCCGCCATGGACGACGCGATGGCCGCAGGCATGGAGCCCGGCGCCGCCGACGTCCGTGCGGATCCAGTCGAGCAGGAAGGACATGGCGCCGTCATGGCCGAGCCTGATCGCCTCCGGCCATTCCCGCCGCGCCACTTCGACCCCCGCTCCGTCGCGGACGAGGAAGCGGGCCTCGCTCAGCAGCCCCTCGATCTGGCCGCGATGGCGCACGGCCGGATCGGCACCGGCCGGGGCATCGTCGTAGAGCGAGAACTTCAGACTGGATGAGCCGGCGTTCAGGACCAGGAGCACGAGACGCCATTTCCTTCGACAAGTATTCGCTCGCGGATGGAAGGCGGCAACAAGGATGAGGACGCGTCGAAAAGTGTCATCATCTCCAAGTCCATTTAAACAACCTCCCAATTAGGAGTGTTGGTGGAGCTTACAGGCAATGTCTCCATGAATTTACAGCGTGGCATGGAGTCGCTGAAATCCAACGCCTTTCCGGCCTGGCACGTTTGTTGCCCTTCGGTGCCTCGGGGAAGAATGGCGGCGCAGGGCGCCGCTGGGAGGTGTCAATGGCAAGATTCCGCACCGTACTCGCGTCCGCGATCGGCTTGGCCGCGCTCGGCGCGACGCCAGGGTCCGCGGCCACGGTCACGCTCAACAATTTCGACCTGTTGAACGCGCTGATCAATACGCCGACCTTGTATGCGTCGAACCTGATGGATGTCGGATTGCAAATCCTGACACCGGGCAGCAACGCGATCGACATCCACTTCAATTTCCTGCCTGGTCAGGCAGTAACGCTGGTCGATCCGGTCGCGAACGCCGGGGACAACGAGCGCGGCGGCTTTCTGTTCTTCGCGCCAACCTCGAGCGGGGGCACCGGCAATATCACCTATTCCGTCCAGATCGCCTATACCGGCGAAATCAACTCCGCGCCCGACCCGACCGGGCTGGACCTCGTGACCGGCGTGCCCTGCGGCGTGGGGATCGGCGGCACCTGCGCCTTCGGCGGCAACGACCGGACCGAAGGCACGATGAGCTACACCGACATCCATTTCCACATCACGGTCACGAATTTCGGCGGACTGTCGGACTTCCGGTTCCAGAACATCGCGCTCACCGCCGCGGGCGATTCGGTCGCCGTGGGCTACGTGCCCGAGCCGGCCACGCTGGGCCTGCTGGGCGCGGCGCTGGCGGGGCTGGGCGCCGCCGGCTGGCGCCGCCGCAAGCCGTCGTAGAACCGGCAAGCATCAACCTCGACGAGCCCCGGGCCCTGCGCCCGGGGTTTTCTGTTTGCCCGGGCTGAAACGAAGAAAGGGTGGCCCATCCTTGGACCACCCTTCCTCCTTCACGAAGCCTACGACTCGGGGGGACACAAACGAGGCGCTTGCTTCGATCTGAGCGTTCGCGGCACTCCCTGCACCGCCGCGTCTTCCGCCGAACCGCTCGAATTGCGATTGCCGGGCGTAAACGATGACCCGACTATACGGTTCCCGCCTGAACGCCCGCTGAACCGGGGCTTAATCCGGGATGAACCGGCGAGCCGCCGAAGGTTTCCTCACTAGATTTAGTGGGTTAGCCTGTGGATATACCGCATCTTGTGTTCTTTTTTGGCACGATGTACCATCGCTGCGATGGTCTTGGGGGTGTGGGGGCATGCTCCGGGGACCGGTCCTATCCCTAGCGACGAGGTCAGGACATGAGTTGGACGGAACAACGGGTCAATGATCTGCAGCGGCTCTGGTCCGAAGGATTGAGCGCCAGCCAGATCGCGCGCCGCCTGGGCGGCACCACGCGTAACGCCGTCATCGGCAAGGTCCATCGTCTCGGACTGGCGAGCCGGCAGCCGCAGCCGACCTGGGACGCATCCCAGGCGATGCGCCTGACCGAGAATATGTGCCGCTGGCCGATCGGCCATCCCGGCGAGGCCAGCTTCCGGTTCTGCTGCAAGAAGGCCGATCCCGGCCGGCCCTATTGCGACGAGCATTGCGCGATGGCCTACCGGCCCAAGGACAACGCGGCCGCCTGACGCCCGCGCCTTACGCGGCAAGACGAAAATAGACAGAAGGCCGGCAGCGGTTTCGCTACCGGCCGTCTTCGCGTTCCCTGACGCCGGATCAGTTGGTCGCGGCGCAGCCGCAGCGCGGGTCGGCAAGATTGTCGCAGCGCATCCCGTCCGGCATCACCGCCCGGCAGAGGTTGAGGCCGCTGGACGCAATCCCACGCTCGGTCAACTCGCCCATCGTAAGATCGGCATTCGACAGATCGGCGTTGGTGAAATCGGTGCGGGTGAAAAGCGCGCCATCGAGTTGCGCTCGGCGCAGATCGGCGCCGCGGAAGCTGGCATTGCTGAGATTGGCGTCGCGCAGGTCCGTGCGGCGGATGAACTCCTTGCCGTCAGCGCCTTTCACGACGTTGGCCTGCAGCTTGGCGCCGGCCAGCGAGGCGTTGCTGAGGTTGGCGCCGCGCAAATCGGCGCCCCGCAGGTCGGCATCGGTCAGGTCAGTTCCCGCCAGGTCGACGCCGCGCAGGTCGCAATTCGCGCAATCCCGCGCCTTTCGCTCCATGAACGCCTTGCGCGTGCTGTCGATTGCCTGCTCGGACGTCTGCTTGGTGCTTTCCCAGGCCTTGGTGGAGGTGGTGCTGGTCTGCTGCCAGGCCTTGCTGGCATTGCGGCTGGTCCAATCCCATGCTTTCAGCACGCCATCGCGCGTGTCGTGATAGGCGCCGACGAACGCCCCGCTGATCGACCGGCCGGCATCCTCGAACGTCGGATCGGCTGCCAAGGCCGGCCCGGAAACGAGCAATCCCGCGAATAAGGCAGTCAGTGCAACCCTGTAGCTCATAGCCAAGACCTCCTTGACCTTGGAATCGATCTTGACCCCCGTTTGCCACGCGATTTTGGTAACTTCGTGGCAGAACGCAATGAAACTTTTGGGATTTTTGCGTGATTCTCGACTCGCCTGACAGGTTCGATCCGCATCCCGCCCTAAGCGCCTGAAAGCGCTTGTTTAAGCTTGCGCACGGCGCTTTCCGGCGTGGTCAAAACGGGGCGGCCGGTCGCCGCCGCCACCCCTGCGGCGGCACGCGCCATGCTGAACTGGGCGAGCGCAATCACGTCGCAGTCCTTCAACTGGCGCGCTGATTCGGCCACCAGCCGGTCATGGCGCTCGCCCTCGCCCCGGTCGAGGGCAGCAAGCGCGCCTTCCGCCAGGGCCGTGACCACCTCGACGCCACGGGGGAATTCCGGCGGCATCGAGGCAAGGGTGGCGGGAAAGCTCGCCAGCAGCCCGACGCGAGGGCCGCGCGCGGCCGCCTCCTCGATCATGGCCTCGTTGGGCTTCAGGACGGGCATGGGCGCGAGCGCACGAGCGCAGGCATCGATGCAGGGGCCGAAGGCCGAGCAGGTGAACAGGATCCCCTGTGCCCCCGCCCCGGCCGCGTAGCGTGCCAAGGCAAGGAACCGCCCGGTCATTGCCGGCGTGATCGCGCCGTCCCGCGCCAGATCGGCCGACAGCGAATCGTCGAGCAGGTTGGCCAGGCGCGCCTCCGGCCAAAGGGCGGCGAAGGCAGCCTCGATCGGCGCGATCGAATGCTTCAGCGCATGGATCAAGGCGATGCGCACGGGTTAGCGCCGCGGCGGCGCATTGACGTGCAGGTGGTTGCCGCCATCCACGGTGATGAATTGCCCGGTCACGCTGCCCGCCCCCTCGATGAACCAAAGCACCGCGTCGGCGACGTCCTCCGGCTGGGTGACCGAACGCAGCGGCGCGGTGTTGCGGTGATGCTCGGCCAGGCTGTCCACCCGGTCGGGCTTCATTCCCTTGCCGTGCCAGGGCGTCATGGTGAAGCCCGGCAGCACCGCGTTGACACGGACCTCGGGCGCCAGCACGCGCGCCAGCGAAAGCGTGAGCGTGTCGACCGCACCTTTCGACGCCGCGTAGGCGATCGAGCTGCCGAACCCGGTCTTGGCCGAGTTGGAGGAGATGTTGACGATCGCGCCGTGCCCGGAGGCCCGCAGCGCCGGCGCGGCGGCGCGCGCCATCTGGAACGTGCCGACGACGTTGACGCGGTAGAGATGGTGGAAATCCTCGGCGGTGAGCCCGTCGAGGTTGGGCATCGCCACGAACTTGGTGATGGCGGCGTTGTTCACCAGGGCATCGAGCCGACCGAAAGCCTTCGTCGCCGTCTCGACCAGCCGCCGGCAGTCGGCGTCCTCGGCCACGTCGGCCATGCACAGCGCGACCTTGGCGCCGAACGGTCCGGCCAGTTCGGCGCAGGCCTTGGCCGTGGCCTCGGCCTCCTGGATGTTCTTCGAGGCGTTCACCAGCACGTGCCAGCCGCGCGCCGCCAGGGCCTTGGCCGTGGCCGCCCCGATCCCGGTGGCCGAGCCGGTGACGATGGCGGCCTTGTTGACGTTGGTCATGATGGTTCCGATCCCCCTTCCGAGCCGGTTTCTCCGGCGATGGCCTCGACCGCAAAATCGGCCGGCTTGGCGCCGGCCTGATGGCGGCGCCACATTGTTGTATAGGCCGATTCGAGGTGCCGGCGCATGCGGTCCGTATCGAACAGCGGGCAATTCGCGCGGTTGCGGGCAAGCCTGGCGCGGATTCCGGCCAGCAGACCCGGCTCGGTTGCAAGCCTGAGCGCCAGCGCCTCGTACGCGTCGAGGTCCGGCGCGATCAGCTCGGGCAGTCCGGCCGCACGCAGCAGGCTCGCCGCCACGCGGCCCGGAAACGCGCCGCCCATGCAGGTCACGATCGGCAGCCCGGCCCACAGCGCGTCGCTCGCGGTGGTATGCGCGTTGTAGGGAAGCGTGTCGAGGAACAGGTCGGCCAGCCGGTGGCGCGCCAGATGCTCGTCCGGCCGCACGCGCGGGGCGAACACCAGGCGCTGGGGCGCCACGCCGCGCCGCTCGGCCTCGCGCCGCAGGTTCGCCGTCGCGGTGTCGTTGGCCTCGAGCAGCCACAGGACGCTGCCCTCGACCCGCGCGACGAGCCGCATCCAGCGGTCGAACATGCCCGGCATGATCTTGTAGTTCCTGTTGAAGCAGCAGAAGACGAAGCCCGTGTCGGGCAGGCCGGCCGCGGCGCGCGCCGGCGCGCCCGCCGCGATCGCGCGCTTGTCGTCGTTGGCCTGGTACATGTCGGGCAAATGGACCACGTTCTCGGCGTAGCACGAGCGATGCTCGGCCGGCGCCACGTGGCGGTCGGCGATGATGTAGTCGATGTAGTCGGCGCCCATCGTGCCGGGGAAGCCAAGGTAGTTGGCCTGGATCGGCGCGGGACGATGCGCCAGGATCCCGGTGCGGTTGCCATGGGTGTAGCCGGTCAGGTCGACCGCGATATCGACCTCCATCGCGCGCAGCATGACGGCAACCTCGCGGTCGCCCATGCGCGTGACGTCGATGAAGCGGTCGCAGGCCGCCTTGATCCGCCTGCCCATCGCGCCCTGGTCCTCCGGCGCAAGCGAGACGCCGATGGTCTCGAACCGCGCACGGTCATGGCGTTCCAGCACGCCGACGATCAGGATCGCGACGGGATGGTCGCGGAAATCCGCCGACAGGTAGGCGACGCGGATGCGGTCGTGGGCGCAGCGCTGTCCGCTCCATAGCGGCGTCGGCGATAACGGGTACTTGTCGGCGGCCAGGATGCGCGCGCATTCGAGCTGCGCGGCCGGCGAGTCCGACGCGGCCATGAAGGAGAAGGGCAATGCCGCCCGGCGCCCCTGCCCTACCGCCGCCGCGACCCGCGCGGTCGCCTCGGCATGGCGGGTCCAGTCGTTGCAGTGAAGCAGCGCGTGATGCCACTTGCCGATCGCGTAGTCGTAATCCGGCGCCACCGCGACCAGGCGCGCGAAGCAGGCCGCCGCTTCCGCCTGGCGCTTCAGCACCAGAAGGGCGCTGCCGCGGTTGTTCAAGGCATCGGGGAAATCGGGCCTGATCGCCAGCGCGCGGTCGTAGCAGGCCAGCGCCTGTTCCAGCCCGGCCAGGCTTTCCAGCACCGTGCCCCGGTTGTAGTGCGCCTCGGCATAGTCGGGCTTGATCGCGATCGCGCGGTCGTAGCTGGCCAGCGCGTCCTGCGGCCGCTGCAGCGCCCGCAGCGCGTTGCCGCGGTTGTTCCAGCCCTCCGCCAGCGCGGGTAGCCTCGCCAGCGCGCGGTCGAAGCTGGCCACCGCGTCCGCCAGCCGCCCGAGTGCCACCAGGCAATTGCCGCGGTTGTACCAAGCCTCGGCATAGTCGGACTTCAGCGCCAGGGCCTGGTCATAGCTGGCCAGCGCGTCTTCCGGCCGCTTCAATTCCTGCAGCGCGTTGCCGCGGTTGTACTGCGCGCCGGGAACATTGGGATTGATCGCCAGCGCCTGGCCGATCAGCCGGTCGGCCTCGGCATACTGACCGCGCTGGCTTGCGATCACGCCCAGCAGATGCAGCGCGTCGAACTGGTCGGGTTTGGCCGCGAGCACCGCGCGATAGCATCGCTCGGCCTCGCCGAGCCTGCCCGCCTGGTGCGCCGCGATGGCGCGCCGCAGCGATTCCTGCGGCGGAAGCGCGGCTTCATCCACCGGACGATCCGGGCGCCGATCCCACGCTCACTTGCCGCGGCGGGCGACCAGCGATGTCCAGTCCGCGAAGGCCGCCATGAACCTGGCCAGGAACGCGCGCGTCGCCTCGGCCTTCACCTCGCCCTTGTCGTCGAGCAGGTCCTTGACGTTGCCGATATAGGCCTCGGGCTGCTGCATGGCCGGCACGTTGAGGAACACCAGCGCATTGCGCACCGCGACATTGGCGCCGAGGCCGCCGATCGCACCGGGCGATACGCTGACCACCGCGCCGGCCTTGCCGTCGAACACGCTCTTGCCATAGGGGCGCGAGCCGACATCGATCGCGTTCTTGAGGCCGCCCGGGATGGAGCGGTTGTATTCCGGCGTCGCGAGCAGGACGCCGTCGACCCCCGCGAGGGCGGCGCGGAACGTCTTCCATGCCGCCGGCGGATCGGCCTCGCCGTCCTCGTTGTAGAGCGGCAGCTCGCCGATCTCGACGATCGCGCAGGACAGGGATGACGGCGCCAGCTTGATCATCTGCCTGGCGATCTTCCGGGTGAAGGATTCCTTGCGCAGGCTTCCCACCAGCACGGCGATCTTCAGCGGACCTTGCATCCTTGCGGCTCCTGCGGGATTTCGGGCAATTCACCCCTGACAACAGATAGCGGAATACCGCCGGCATGGGAACGCCCGCGCCTGCGGGCGCGGTCAATCCACGACCAACGCGCCGGCCGCGTCGGCAAGGCGCCGGGCGAGGTCAGGCGACACATGCCGCGCCAGCCGGGCCTGGGCCTTGCGCCACGGGGGGATCGCCGCTTCCAGCCGGCGGGCGCCGGCCTCGGTCAGCCATACCGCCCGGCGGCGCAGGTCGTTCTCGACCATCGCGATCTCGATCAGGCCCTCCGTCTCGAGCGTGCGCAGGTTGCGCGACAGGGTCGATTGCTCGAGACCCGCGCGTCTGGCCAGCGCGCCCAGCGTGTCGTCGGCGGCCGCGGCGATCCGCGCCATTAGGCCGATCTGCGCGGCGCTGAGCCCGGTTTCCGCCAATGCGCCGTCGAGGAACTGCGTGATCCGCCGCGCCGCCAGCCGCGCGTTCAAACCGGCGCAGGCCTCCACCGCCGCGCGGGCGTCGGCGCGCAGGGTTTTTCGCGGTTGCATGGTCGATCGGTGCATTGTATGTATGTACAATATTTGTAGATACATGGCACTGCAATTGTGGGGTCGGCGCCTTGACCATGAAGCAGCCCGCGCTCAAGCGGATCTACGACCCGGCGTCGCCGGCGGACGGCGCGCGGGTGCTGGTCGACCGCCTGTGGCCGCGCGGCATCGCCAAGGCGCGCGCGCAGATCGACCTGTGGCTCAAGGACATCGCCCCCAGCGACGCGCTGCGCCGGCGTTTCCATGCCAAGCCCGAGAAATGGGACGACTTCTGCGCCGCGTATTTCAAGGAGCTCGAACGGCCGGACGCGCAGGCGGCCGCCAAGGAACTGCGTAGCCTCCAGCGCAAGGGCGCCGTCACCCTGCTCTATGCCGCGCGCGACCAGGAGCGCAACAATGCCGCCGCGCTGCGCCTGTGGCTGAAGAAACGGACACGGAAGTGACCGATGCGCCGTCCGGCATCCTGGCGTGCATCGGCAACACGCGGATGGTGCCGCTTCGCCGCCTGGCGCCTTCAGGCGGCGCCCGCATCCTGCTGAAGCTCGAGAGCGAAAACCCCACCGGCAGCAGCATCGCCGACCGGATCGGGCGGGTCTCCACCGAAGAGGCGACCGCGATGGCGCTGCGGCTGGCGCGCGCGGCGCCAATGTGACGGCCGCGCGGCGCCTGGCCGGGCGGCTCGGGTCCGGCGCCACGATCGTCACCGTCATGTGCGACACGGGGATGAAATACCTGAAGACGTTTGGTGCGACGCGGTCGGCAAGTTGACCGCCGGCAGCCGCCCCTACCCCCGATCAAAAGCCTTATGCAACGCTCAATTGCCGCAATGACATCTTCCGGCCTCATTGTGTCGCTCCTATATATTCCATCCAAGGATTCAGGCGGCCCGATTCGCCGGCAAACTCCAGGCCAGGAGGAACGACATGAAGCAGCTGATCGGTGTCTACAGCGCCCCGCGCGGGCACTGGGTCGGTGACGGCTTTCCGGTGCGCTCGCTGTTCAGCTACAACAATCAGGGCCGGCACCTGAGCCCCTTCCTACTGCTCGACTACGCGGCCCCCACGCAGTTCAAGCCCACCACCGCCAAGCTCGGGGTCGGCGAGCATCCGCATCGCGGCTTCGAGACGGTCACGATTGTCTACGACGGCGGTGTCGAGCACCGCGACTCGACCGGCGCCGGCGGCACGATCGGCCCGGGCGATGTGCAGTGGATGACGGCCGGCAGCGGCATCCAGCACGAGGAATTCCACTCGCGCTCCTTCGCGAAGAGCGGCGGCACCCTTCACATGGTGCAGCTGTGGGTCAACCTTCCCGCGAAGGACAAGATGACCGCGCCGCGCTATCAGACGCTGCTGAATGCGGACATCCCCTCAATCGCCCTGCCGCAGAAGGCCGGGCAGGTACGCGTCATCGCGGGCGAATACGCCGGACACACCGGCCCGGCGAAGACCTTCAGCCCGGTCGACGTCTGGGACGTCCGGTTGAACGCGGGCGAGAGCACACAGATGCACTTCGCTGAGGAGCGCACGCTGGCCCTCGTGGCGCTGCAGGGGGCGCTGCGCGTCAACGGCAGCGAGACGATGCGCGATGCGCAGATGGCCGTCCTGGACCGCGAGGGCGACGCGGTGATCGTCGAGGCCGATTCGGACGCGACACTCCTCGTGCTGAGCGGGCAGCCGCTCGATGAGCCGGTCGTCGGCTGCGGACCGTTCGTGATGAACACCGAGGCGCAGATCCGCGAGGCCATCGAGGACTACAACTCTGGCCGCTTCGGAGAAATCCCGCCGGTTGAAGCCGGCCATGTGGCCCCTGCCCAAACGGGACCTGCAGTATGACCGAGCTGTACATCAGCGCCGCGCTGCATGCCCGACCGGGCTCCGATAAGGCGCTGCGCGAGGACCTCTTCGCGCTGGTCGAACCCTAACGTAAAGAGCCCGGGAATCTACGCTACGGCTTATTCGAGAACGTGAACCGGCCAGGCCAGTTCGCGTTCATCGAACACTGGGCCAACCACGAGGACCAGCGGCGGCATCACAACCACGGCCCGCACATCCAGCACTTCCACGCGAATGGTGATCGCAATGTCGAGGCCCGTGATTTCATCCACATCCTTCGCAAGGTAACCCAACAAAAAAGGAGGACCCGCCATGACTGCTCCGGCCAATTTCAACGGCGCACGCCCTGTCATCAACCCCGATGACGCCGCTTTGCTGCTCATCGACCACCAGAGCGGCCTCTTCCAGACGGTCGGCGACATGCCGATGCCCGTGCTGCGCAACCACGCCGCCGCCCTTGCCAAGATGGCGACGCTGTCCAAGCTGCCCGTCATCACGACGGCCTCGGTGCCGCAGGGCCCCAACGGCCCATTGATTCCCGAGATCCACGCCAATGCCCCGCATGCAAAGTACGTCGCGCGCAAGGGCGAGATCAATGCCTGGGACAATCCCGACTTCGTCGCCGCCGTGAAGGCGACCGGCCGCAAGACGCTGATCATCGCCGGCACGATCACCAGCGTCTGCATGGCCTTCCCGTCCATCAGCGCTGTGAACGACGGCTACAAAGTGTTTGCGGTCGTGGACGCGTCCGGCACCTACTCGAAGATGGCGCAGGAGATCACCCTCGCGCGCGTGGTCCAGGCCGGCGTCGTGCCCATCGACACCGCCGCAGTGGCCTCGGAGCTGCAGAAGACCTGGCACCGCGACGACGCCATGCAGTGGGCCGAGATCTACGCGAAGATCTTCCCGGCCTACCAGTTGCTCATCGAGAGCTACGGCAAGGCACAGGATGTAGCGAAGAAGGGCGAACTGCTGGATTCCCAGCGCTGAGACGACAGACGACTCCACAAAAAAACAGAACCAAGGAGACTGACATGGCGAGTGAACCCATCCGCGATCCCAAGGCGGACCACCTGCTGACCCCGCAGAACTCGGTGTTGATCGTCATCGACTACCAGCCCGTGCATGTGAACTCCATCGCCTCGATGGACCGACAGCTGTTGGTAAACAACATCGTCGGCGTGGCCAAGGCGGCCGTTGCCTACGGCCTGCCCATCGTTCATTCGACGGTGAACGTGAAGACCGGCCTCAACAAGCCGCCGATTGGCCAGCTGCGAAAAGTGCTCGACAAGGTACCCACCGTCGACCGCACGACGATCAATTCTTGGGAGGATGTCGAGTTTCGCAAGGTCGTCGAGGCCCCAGGGCGCAGGAAGCTCATCATGACGGCGCTTTGGACCGAAGCCTGCCTGACGTTTCCGTCGCTGGACGCACTGAAGGCCGGCTATGAGGTGTACGTGGTCGCGGATGCGGTCGGCGGCACGTCCGTCACGGCCCACGAGATGGCGCTGCGTCGCATTGAGCAGGCCGGCGGCAAGATGATCAGCGTTCCGCAGCTCTTCTGCGAGCTGCAGCGTGACTGGCAGCGAAAGGATACGGTGCCAGCATTCACGAGCCTGTTTGTGGAGACCGGGGGCACGGCGGGACTGCAGTTCAGCTACGACCGGGACTGAGTTCGCGTCACCGACGGTTCGGCGCATGGCCCCGTATGCCGTGCCGCCGAGCCGTCGGTGCTTCGACGCTGCACTGGCAAGCAGCACCAGACGTCCGATCACGGAATGTGCGCATGCATGCGCAGGAGAAGCGCGATCAATCCGATGCAGCAGGTTCTGTGAAATCGTCCCGCGAGGCCAACGGAGGCTAAGTCAAGGCCTGCGCCGCGATCGCGCCCCATGGGGTGGTGTAGGAGCGGGCTATCCTGAGCAGCGTTGGCTGCTTAGTCAGGCTGCCACGACGGGCAGGCTGACGATGGGATCATCGCTCAGAGGGGCGATGGTTTCCA
>JADZDN010000048.1 GCA_020851015.1 Alphaproteobacteria bacterium
GACCTGATGATCCACGACATCGACCTGGTGCTGAACATCGTCAAGTCGCCGGTGGCGCAGATCGACGCGATCGGCGTGCCGGTCCTGAGCGAGGCCGAGGACATCGCCAATGCGCGCATCCGCTTCGCCGACGGCTGCGTCGCCACCATCACCGCCAGCCGGGTGAGCTGGAAGACCGAGCGCACGATGCGCATCTTCCAGCCCGATGCCTACATCGTGCTCGACCTGCACGCCAGCAAGCTGGCGGTCATGCGGCGCGTGATCGGCGGCGGCGAGGGCACCCTGCCCGAGCTGAAGCAGGAAGAGCAGCTCTTCCAGCCGGTCGACAACCTGAAGCGCGAGATCGAAAGCTTCATGACCTGCATCGCCAGCGGCGGCGAGCCGCTGGTGACCGCGACCGACGCAAGGCGGGCGCTGGACGCGGCGCTTCAGATCAGCCGGCAGCTCCAGGCCTGGCGCGACACCCTGTCCGAGCCCGCGGTCGCCGCGGCCCGCTGACGCGGACGCGGGCGCGACGTCTTTTCAGTCCGACAGGCGGGCGATGTCCGTCGCCACGATTCGGCCGTCGACCACTTCGACGACGCGATGGCAGCGCCGGGCCAGGGCAAGATTGTGGGTGACGACCAGGAAGGTCGTTCCGTTCGCCTGATTGACATGCTGCATCATCTCGAACACCGCATTCGCCGATTTCGTGTCGAGATTCCCGGTCGGCTCGTCGGCCAGGATCAGCGCCGGATTCATTGCCAGCGCGCGCGCGATCGCCACGCGCTGCTGCTGGCCGCCCGACATGTTGTTGGCGAGGTTGTTTTCCCAGGGCGTCAGCTGCACCTCTCCCAGCAGCGCACGCGCCCTTTGCCCCATCTCCTCGGTGAGAAACGTGTGCTCGGCCAGCATCGGCATCATGACGTTCTCGTAGGCCGTGAAGGCCGAAATCAGATAGTGGTACTGGAAGACGAAGCCGATGCTGCGTCCGCGCAGCCTGGTCAGCGCGGTGTCGTCCAGCCTGCCAGTGTCGTGCCCTTCGATGAACAGCCGTCCCTTGGTCGGGCGGTCGAGCAGGCCGATGATGTTGAGCAGCGTGCTCTTGCCCGATCCGGACGGTCCGATCAGCGCCACGAACTCGCCCCGCTTCAGCTCGAGGTCGATGTCATGCAGCACCTCGACCTCGACCGGCGTGCCGACGTTGTAGGACTTGCAGACCTTGTCCAGGCGAAGGACCGGCGGGTTGTCAGCCACGGATCGCCACCACCGGATCGAGCTTGGCTGCCCGCAGCGCCGGGACGGCGGCGGCGGCCACGCCGGTGATCACCGCGATCAGCACGGCATTGACGAACAGCGACGGCTCGAGGATGAGCGGGAACAGCTCGCTGCCGTCCGGCTGGCGCAAATAGCCGTGCCAGACGACGACGGCCGATCCCCCCGCCGCCGCGCCGACGACGGAGCCGAGGAAACCGAGCACGGCGCCCTGCAACAGGAATACCCGCAGGATCTGTCCTTGCGACGTGCCCATCGCGCGCAGGATGCCGATGTCCTTCGAACGCTGAATGACGGAGACGATCAGCACGCTGGCTATCCCGAAGGCAACCGACAGACCCACGAAAACGCGGATCAGCGTATTGGAAGTCTGCTGCGCGTTGACGGCGGTGAAGAACTGCGCGTTGGTCTTGATCCAGCTGTCGGCCTCTACCCCCGTGGCGGCCTGGACCAGCTGGGCGATCTCCTCCGCCGCGTAGACGTCGGTTACCGTCAGGTCGACGGTCGTCACGCCGCCGACGATGTTCGACAGCGCCTGCGCCGTGCGGAGGGCGACATAGGCCGTGCGCTGGTTGGCGCCCTTGTTTCCGAGATCGAAGATGCCGGTAATGGTGAGCGCGCGCGACGATCCGGTCGCCGTCGTGACGTTGATCTTGTCGCCGAGCGTGACCCCCAGATCCTTCGCCAGCTCGATGCCCACAAGGATGTCATCGGTCAGAACGCGGGGCTGGCCACTGACGATATAGTCGGGAATGCGGACGATCCGGAAATAGGCTTCCGGGTCGATGCCGACCAGGCTGACCGAGCGGTTGGCGTCGCCCCTGACCGCGAGCGCCGAGGCGGTCATCGTCGGCGAGACGGTGACAATCTCGGGCCATTCGCCGAGTTGGGCCCTGATCTTCTGCCACTGGTCGATCGACCGGATGCGCTGGGCCGGCCGCTGGACGATGGACTCCACCACGCGGCCAGGCGCTCGGCCGCGCAGCGGGCGCGCAACCTCTTCGGCTGGAATCAACTGGATATGCGGCTGCGAGGTCAGCACCCGCTTGATGAAGTTTGCCTGCAGGCTCGACAGCATGGCCGACATGAAGACGATGACCGAGACGCCGATCGCGACCGCCGTCACGATGAAGATCGTCTGCATCCGCCCTTCCTTGAGGAAACGCAGCGCCGCGATCCACTCGAATGGAGCCCAGCGGCTCATGTCGCCGGCGCCACCTGCGCCCTGATCCGCGCGCCCTCCTTGACCGTCGCCGTCGCCGGAAGGACCACGTCGCCGGGCGCGACCCCCTCCAGGATCTCCGCCTTGCCGATGCCGACGCGGCCGACCTTGACCGGCTGGCGCACCGCCCGTCCGGCGGCGACCTTCATGACCCAGGGCCGCCCGGCCGCCACCCCGCGCAGGCTGCTCGCCGGCGCGACGAGCGCCTCGGGGTGCCGCGCCACCTCGATGTCGGCCGAGATCGTCATGTCCTGGGACAGGTAGGCCGGGGCGTCCGGTACGCGCAGCTTCACCTCGACCGAGGCGCGCTGCAGGTCGACCCCCGGATTGATGTAGACGACCTCGGCCGCGAAGGAATCCTTGGGATAGGCATCCGCCGAGGCCAGCGCCTTCTGCCCGATCGCGATCAACCCCAGGTTCTTCTCGTCGATCTGGACCACAAGCTCGGTGTCGCCCGTGGGCGACAGCTTCATCAGCACGTCGGCGGGCTGCACGACGTTGCCGCGCTCGACATTGCGCGCGATCAGTATCCCGTCCCGCGGGGCCTTGATGACCGTATAGCCGAGCCGCGACCGCGCGGTCGCGAGCGCGGCCTCGGCCTGCCTCTGCTGCGTCTCCGCCATCACATAGTCGCTGCCGCCGGGACGGTTGGTATAGACCTGGAACTCGGCGTTGCGCACCTGGGCGCGGGCGATGTCCAGCGTCTTGGTCGCATCGTCCAGCGCCGCCTTGGTGGCGTAGTCGTTCGCCGCCAGCTTGGCCGTGCGGTCGTAGGTCTGCTGCGCATTGACAAGCGTGGCCTTGGCTTGCCGCAGCGCCTCCTCGGCGGACGGCAGCACCAACTCGCGCATCTGCCGCAGGCGCGCCTCCGCCTGCGCGACCGCGCCTTCGGCCTGGACCACGGCGGCGCGCGCCTCGTAGTCGTCGAGCACGACCAGCGTGTCGCCGGTCCTGACCGTTTGCCCTTCGTCGACCGGTATGGCGGTGACGACGCCGATGATCTTGCTGCCGATATTGACGCGGAACGGCGCCTGGACATGGCCGCTGGCCACGACGCTTTGCACGAACTCCGCGCGCACCACGACGTCGGCGTTGACGATCGGACCCAGCAGCATCGACGCGCCCAGGTACCACGCCGCGCCGCCGGCCACGGCGACCGCCAGCAACTGATACCGCCACCGCCACAGCCGCGCGCCCGCGTTCATCCACGCGGGCCGGTCACGGCCGGGCGTCGCCAGCTTGCCCTGCTGGCCCGCGCCGACGCCCGCGCCCTGGGGTTGGTCAAAACCGTGCATGACGACTCCAACCCAGCCATCGAGAATTGGACGGAACGGCGGCCGCGACCCTAGGTGCACGGAACGCCTTCCATGCTTCCCGTACTGGCTTTTCGGCGCGCTGCGATATGACCTAGATCAAAACCAGTAAAATCAAGCGTTTGTACGGTCCTGCTGATACCGCGGTCAGTCCACGCGCCGCAGCGCCAGCACCGCGTTCAACCCGCCAAACGCGAACGAGTTGCTCAGCGCGGCCTTGACCTTTGCCGGGCGCGCCTCGTTGGGGACATAGTCGAGGTCGCAGGCCGGATCGGGCCGCTGGTAATTGGCGGTCGGCGGAATGACGCCGTCCTTGACCGCCATCGCCGCCGCGACCAGCTCGATCGCGCCGGCGCCGCCCAGCGCGTGGCCGTGCATCGACTTGGTCGAGCTGATCATCAGCTTTGCCGCGTGATCGCCAAATGCACGCTTGATCGCCTTGGTCTCGGTCGCGTCATTGGCGAGCGTGCCGGTGCCATGCGCGTTGATGTAGCCGACCTCGACCGGATCGATGCCGCCGTCGGCCAGCGCCTTGGTCATCGCCCCCGCCGCGCCGAGATCGGACGGCATCACGATGTCGCCAGCGTCCGCGGTCATGCCGAATCCCGCCAACTCGCAGATGATGGGCGCGCCGCGCGCCTTGGCGTCGTCCAACCGCTCCAACACCGCGACCCCCGCCCCCTCCCCCAGCACCATGCCCCGGCGGCCGCCGCTGAAGGGCCGGCAGGTGTCCGGCGCCAGTACGCGCAGCGCCTCCCAAGCCTTCAGCGTACCGAACGTGACGCAGGCCTCGCTGCCGCCGCCCAGCGCGGCGCGCGCCCGGCCGCTCTTGACCATCCAGAACGCCTCGCCGATCGCGTGGTTGGCCGAGGAGCAGGCGCTTGACACGGCGAAGGACGGGCCGGTGATGCCGAACTCCATCGTCACGTGGCTGGCCGCGGCGCTGACCATCATGCGCGGGATGGTCAGCGGAATCTGGCGCGAGGAGCCATTGCCGCCATGCAGGCGCGCATAGGCTTCCTCGAGCGTGTTCATGCCGCCGGCGCCGGTGCCGATGATCACCGCCGTATCCGGGCCCAGCGCGCCGTCGAACTTGATGCCGGACGCAGCCACGGCCTGGCGCGCCGCCACCAAGGTGAACTGGGAGAAGCGGTCGAGAAGCACCAGCCGCTTCTCCTCGAAGTGCTTCGCCGGGTCGAAGTCCTTGACCTCCGCCGCGATCTTGATGTTGAGCTTGTCGTGCGGCACCGCAATGGCGGGTCCGATGCCGCTGCGCCCCTGCTTCAACGCGCCCCAGAACGAGGCTACGTCGTTGCCCAGCGCCGCGATGCAGCCCAGGCCCGTGATGGCGACGCGGTGCATCCTGCGTTGTTCCCGCGGATCAGGACTTGCTGGGGGCTTCGGCCTGCTTCTCGGCGATCAGGCGGTTCACGCCGTTGACCACGTCGCGCAGCGTGTCGAGCTTGTAGGCCTCGTCGTTGTACGGCACGTAGACATCGAACTCGTCCTCGATCGCGAAGAGAATCTGCACGAGGTCGAGCGACTCGATCTTCAGCTCCTGCAGGCGCGTGTCCAAGGTCAACTTGTCGCGTTCGAGCTTCGCCTCCTTGGCGATGATGTCGATGATGCGATCCGCGATTTCCGCCATTTTCGGAAAGGCCCCTGTTCGTTTCAACCGCCGCGCGCCGAATCGAGGCGCCGCTCCAATGCCGTCAGCCGCTTGCCGATGCCGACGAACTCCTTCAGCAGCCGCGGCAGCCGCATCAGCCCCATCCGTTCCTGCAGCTTTTCCGCCACCGGTCCAGCCGGGTAGCCCAGATAGACCACGCCGGCGGGCACGTCCTGTCCGACCGCGGCGGCGGCGCCCACCAGCGCGTCGTCGCCGATCGACACGTGGTCGGCGACGCCGACCTGGCCGCCCAGGACGACCCGATTGCCGATGCGCGCGCTGCCGGATATCCCCACTTGTGCCGCGATCAGGCAGTTCTCTCCCACCGCGCAGTTATGCGCGATCTGCACCTGGTTGTCGATCTTGGCCCCGCGGCGAATGACGGTCGCGCCGAACGTGGCGCGATCGACCGTGGTGCATGCGCCGATCTCGACATCGTCCTCGATCACGACGGTGCCGAGCGAGTGGATCTTCAAGATCACGTCATTGCGCCCCACCACCGCGTGGCTGGTGACGGTAAGCTGCATCTCCGCCGGGCCGGGTTCGGGCGTCACGAAGCTGAAGCCGTCCGCCCCCAGGCAGGCGTTGGCATGCAGAATCACCCGGTTGCCGACCTGGACCCGCGCGCCGATCCGCACGCCGGAATGCAGCACGCAGTCCTCGCCCACCTCCGCATCGGCCTCGACGCTGGCCTGCGGCATCACGATCGTGCGGGCGCCGATCCGCGCCCCGGGTCCGACATAGGCAAGCGCCCCGATCGAAGCGCCGGGCGCCACCGCCGCGCTGGGATCGACCGCCGCCCGGGGATGCACGCCCGGCGTCGCCGCGGGTGGCGGCGCGAACAGACGGGTCAGGGTGGACAACGCCACCCGCCCGCGCTTGACCGCGATCCAGCCGGCCAGTCCGGCGAGCGCCTCGGCCGGCGCTTCCTCGGCCACCACGGCGGCACGCGCCTTGGTCTGGGAGAGGTGCTTCAGCGCAGCCGGCTCGACCGCCAGCGCGATCTGTTCGGCCGTTGCCCGGGCGGGATGATCGAGACCGCGCACCCGCAACCCCGCCTCGCCGTGGACCGCCGCGTCCAACGCCTGGGCAAGATCACCCAGCGTATGCCACGCAGCCCCGGCCCGGTCTTGCATTGCCCCTTGCATCCCCTTGTCCGGCAATGGGTTGGACCCTAAACGGCCGCCGCGACGCGGCAGCCCGATGCGGCGGTTCTAGCATGATTGCCAGGGCGGACCAACCGGCGCGCCCGCGGCCGTCTAGTCCTTCAGGTATTCCAGCACCACCTCGGCCGCGCGCCGCGTTGGCGCCAGGCCCGCATCGAGTTGCGCCACGGCCTCGGCATAGGCTTGGGTTTGCGCCGCCCGCCGACCAGGATCGTCCAGCAGCCGCCGGCAGGCCTCGGCCAGCCGGTCGGGCCGGCATTCGGTCTGCAGGCGCTCATCCACCACCGGACGGTCGAGCACCAGGTTGACGATGGTGGCGTAGCGCGCCTGCGCCATCAGCAGGACCGCCAGATAGGACAGCCAGTTGCCGCGATAGGTGACGACCATCGGCACGCCGGCCAGGGCAAGTTCGACCGAAACCGTGCCGGACACGGCCAGGGCCGCGTCGCTGGCGGCCATGGCGCCAAACCGCTCGGCGTCGCCTTCGACCACGATCGCGCTTCCGGGCCAGCGCTCCGCCGCCGCCCGCACCGTGGCGGCAACCGGCTCGATGGTGGGCACCACGACGCGCAGGCCGGGCATCGAGGCCCGCAGCAGGCCCAGTGCCGCCGCGAAGATCGGCAAGGCCCAGGCGATCTCGCTGCGCCGGCTGCCGGGCAGCACGCATAGCAGGAGTTCACCTGGTCCGATGGCGTGGCGCGCGCGGAACGCCGCGCCGTCGCCCTTGGCGGCATCCGATTCGGTCGCGGGGTGACCGATAAAGGTGGCGCGCGCGCCGTAGCGGGCGAAAAAGCGCGGCTCGAACGGCAGGATGACCAGCAGGCGGTCGAAATACCGCGCCATCTTGCGCGCCCGCCACGGCCAGTAAGCCCAGACCTGCGGCGCTTTGTACTGCACGATCGGGATGCCCGATCCTTTCAGCCGCCGCGCGACGCCGCGCGCGAATCCGCTGGCGTCGATGAACAGCACCACGCGCGGCCGGAGGGCGCGGATACGCCTGGCGGTCTCGCCCATGCGGCGCAGCAGGCCGGGTATATGCGGGATGACCGAGGTCAGCCCGACCAGCGACAGTTCCTCCATCGGAAACAGGGTTGCCAGTCCTTCGGCCTGCATGCGCGGCCCGCCGATTCCGGCGAACGCGATGTCGGGGCGCTTCTCGCGGAGCATGGCCATCAGCCGGCCGCCGATCTGATCGCCCGAAGGCTCGCCCGCGACCACGAAGACAAGCGGCGGCGTCACCGCCGGTCCCTGGTGTACCGCAGCGCCACGCAAAGAAACTTCCAGATGAACCCGGTTTGGTCGGGATCGCTCCAGCGCACCAGCACCGGCCAGTATTCGATCTGCCACAGGAACGCGATCTGCGCCTCCCAGCGGCCGGTGCTGAGCGTCACGGTCAGGGCCATCGCCGCCTCCTCGCGCCGGCACCATAGCGGAAATGCCGCCGCCGTGTGAAAGCGCGCGCGGCTTTCGTGGCGCGGGAGGGTCTGTTAGGGTCGCGGCCGCATGGAACGTGAAGCCATAGCCCCGCAGGGCGCGCCCGCACGATGGGTCGCGATCGAGCCCGCCTTGGCCGTCGCGCATCCGCTTTACGGCATAAAGGGTCTGCACCTTGTGCTGCTGGCGGGTTTCGCCTGGTGCGGACTCAGCAGCCTGGCGCGGCTGGGGCTGCTCGCCTACGGGCTGTCGCTCGGGCGCGGCGCGGGGTTGCGCCTGTCCGACATGGTCCTGACCTACATGCCGGTGGCCGACGCCGCGCTGGTGGTGCTGTTCGCCTGGCTGTTCGTCGCCGGATTGCGGCCGGGAACGCGCAGCTTCAGCGAGCTCGCGACGATCGGCTGCGGGCTCTACATTCTATACGTCGTGCCCTACGTCTTCGCCTTCCGCCACCTGACGGACACCGCGGCCTTCTCGCTGTCGGCGTGGCAGACCTATGTGCACTACGTCCTGCCCGTGGCATTCTGCCTGTGGGCGCTGGCCTACGTGAACCTGTCGCGCCGCGCGCGCGTGACCTTCGCCCACGAGGTCGCCGACGACGACCCTCACCGGTCGTTCCTCGGCGGCGCATAGGCGCCCGCCTGGGCCTGCCACCAGCCCTGCCGGACGAAGACATGACGCGTCAGCGCGACCGACACCCAGCCGACGGCCAGGCCGGCGATCACGTCGCTGGCGAAGTGATAGCCGACCAGCAGGCGGCTGATCGCGACGGTCAGCGCGAACAGCAGCGCTGCGGCGCGCCCGCGCGGCCAGAACAGCCACACCAGCGTCGCGACGGCGCCGGCGGTCGCGGCATGGCCGGACGGGAACGAGCGCACCGCGCTGTCGAGCGTGGGGCCCAGGAACTCGACCACGCCGCGGTCGAGCAGGCTGCCCGGCCGGGTGCGGCCGAACAGGAACTTGAGCAGGTTGACCAGGATGCCCGAGGCGGCGATCGCGGCGAACACCAGCACCGCCAGGCGCCGCGCGCGGTCATGACGGCCGCGAAGAAGCCCATAGGCCGCCACCGCCGCCGATGCGATCAAATAGGCGGTCGGCTCGCCGGCGCGGCTGACCCACGAGGCCATGCGCTTCAGCGCCGGATCGACGTCGCGCAGCGCGCGTGCCAGGGCCTCGTCGCCACCGCCCAGGATCAACCCGGCAACAGCGGCGAGAGCGCCGGCAAGCACGGCCGCCGCGATCGGGTTCCGGACGTTCATGGATCGCGCGCCAAGCCCCCTCGATGCAGGAGCGCGAGGATGGCGGGCGTCCCCTGGCCCGGTCAACCGCCTTCGGTACGGGCAACGCCGTGAACGGCGTCGAACGCTACATTCTCGTCACCCTCGCCAAGGTGATGGCGGCGGTGCTGGCGACCACGGTGTCGGTCGTCTGCCTGGTGCGGTCGCTCGAGTTCATCAACTACATCGTCAACCACGGCTTGTCGGTGACGGTCTACCTGTATCTGATCGTGCTGCTGATGCCGAGCCTGATGCTGCTGGTGCTGCCTGTGGCCCTGTTCATCAGCGTGATGTTCGTCTACGGCAAGCTGTCGCAGGACAGCGAGATCCTGGCGATGCGGGCCTGCGGCATCAGCCTGACGGCCCTATCGCGCCCCGCCTGCATCATGGCCGCAGCGACGATCGCGCTGGGCTTCGCGATGTCCCTCTACTTCATCCCGCTGTCGTTCAAGGAGTTCAAGGACATCGAGTATTTCGTGCGCTTCAGGCTGGCCAACATGGTGATCCGCGAGGGGCAGTTCAATCGCATCGGCGACAAGGTGACGATATACATGCGCGAGCGGCTGGGCGAAGGCATGCTGGTCGGCGTGCTCATCCAGGACGACCGCGATCCGAAGAAATCGATCACGGTGCTGGCGGAGAGCGCGGTGCTGACGCGCTCGGGCGACGTCTACCGCATCGGGCTCGAGCAGGGAAACATCCAGGATTTCGATCGCGCCACGCAGAAGGTTTCGGTCGTCTATTTCGACCGCTATGTGCTGGAGGTCGACTCGAACGAGCTGGAGGGCGGCGGAAGGCGGGAACGCGGCATCGCCGAGCGCCATATCGGCGAGCTGCTGAACCCGCCGACCGCGACGCACCGCGACCTGGAGCTGCGCGGCAAGGCGCTGGCGGAAGGCCACCAGCGCCTGTCGAGCCCGTTCCTGTCGCTGACCTACACGGCGGTGGCGCTGGCCGCGCTGTTCGCCGGCGCGTTCAACCGCCGCGGATCGCCCTTTCGCCTCGTCGCGGCCGGCGCGAGCGTAGCGACGATCCAGGTGGCGCACATGCTGGTCGTCAACGCCGCGTCGCTTTCGATCGCGCTGCTGCCCGCGATCCACCTCGTGGTCGCGGTGCCGGGCCTTTTCTGCGCCTGGCTGCTGTACGACCAGGACCGCCACGCGCCGCGCCCGCCGCGCTTGCTGGCATGGACCCGGCGTCTGCCGGCGGCGGAGGCCCGCTAGGCCATGGCATGGCGGATCGTCGGCGCGAGCGAGCATCGCAAGATGCCATGGAAGAACGGCGGCGGCGCCACCGCCGAAATCGCGATCGGCCCGCCGGGCGCGTCGGTGGCCGGCGGTTTCGACTGGCGACTGAGCATCGCCAGCGTGGCGAGCGACGGGCCGTTCTCGGCCTTCGCCGGCTATGAGCGGCTGATCACGCTGCTCAGCGGCGACGGCATGCTGCTGCGCCTGGATGCGCGCGAGGAACACCGGCTCGACCGCGCATTCCGGCCCTACGGCTTCGCGGGCGAACGCGCGACGACCTGCCGGCTGCTCGGCGGACCCTGCGAGGACCTGAACCTGATGGTCGCGCGCGCCCGGCTGGCGTATCGCGCGACGATGCTTGGCCCCGGCGCGAACTGGCCGGACGGCGGCGCGGCGTCGACGCGGCTGCTGTTCGTGTTCCGCGGCAAGGTCGCGTTGAAGGACGCGTCGGACCGGGCGGCGACGCTCGGGCCCCGCGACACGCTGGTCGCCGGGCCGGACGACGCGATGCCTGCCGTCCGGATCGAACCCGGGGCGATGGCGCTGGGGGTGTCGCTTTTCGCCGCGCGAGGCGCGGCGACAGACCCACGTCAGGCGGCCGACCGGTAGACGCGCTCGCAGGGCAGCCGGACGGTCACCCTGGTGCCCCTGCCCTTCTCGCTTTCGATCGTCAGGTCGCCGCCCATGCGCTGGACCAGCGACAGCGCGAGGGGCAGGCCAAGTCCGGTGCCCTGGTGCGAGCGCGTCAGCGCGCTGTCGACCTGGCCGAACGGTTCCAGCGCCTTCGGAATGTCCTCGGGCGCCATGCCGATTCCGGTGTCCCTCACCGTGATGGCGCAATCGCCCGTGCCGGTGACGCATGCCTCGACGACGACGCGGCCGCCGGACGGCGTGAATTTCACGGCATTCGACAGCAGGTTGGTCAGGATCTTCTTCATCGCCATCTCGTCGGCCCGCAGATGGATCGGCACCAGCGCGTTGTTCGACACCTCGATTCCGCCATTGGCCGCCCGCTCGCGCACCAGCCGCAGGCATTCAGCGATCACCTGCTTGACGTCGACATCCTCCTCGCGCAGATCCAGCCGGCCGGCCTCGATCTTGGCCAGGTCGAGCACGTCGTTGATGACATCGAGCAGATGGCGGCCGGAATCGCGGATGTCGCGCAGATACTCGCCCTGCTTCTGCGTCAACGGCCCCGCCAGGCGCGTGGACAGCATCTCCGAGAAGCCGATCACGGCATTGAGCGGCGTCCGCAGCTCGTGGCTCATGTTGGCGAGGAACTCGCTCTTCGCCCGGCTGGCCACCTCGGCCGCGGTTTTCGCCTCGATCAGCGCGCGTTGCAGGCGGACCTCGGCGGTGACCAGCTTGCCGGTGCCGCGATAGCCCTGGAAGGCGCCGCTTGGCGCGAAAATCGGCTTGCCGCTGACCGAGATGTGCTGACGCTGGCCGTCGAACTCGACCGCGTAGACCAGGTCGCGGAACGGCCGGCGCGCCACGAGGTCCGCCATGTGCCCGCGCCATTTCGGCGCGTCGCTCGACTGATCGAGCGAGAGGTCGAAGCGCGAGCGCCCGATGACCCGTTCGGGATCGACGTTAAGGATGCGCACGCCCTCGGACATGTAGGTGAAATGGTGCTGTGCGTTGGTCTCCCACAGCCAGTCGGAGGACGTCGCGGCATAGTCCGCCATGCGCGCATTCGCCTCCAGCACCTTCAGCTCGGCGCGCTTGCGGTCGGTTATGTCGATCGAGATCGTGAGCACGGCATAGGGTTGTCCCGCCTCGTTGCGCAGCGGCAACTTGCTGGTCAGGAAGTAGGCTTGGCTGTCTTCCGGCGTCGCGAAGCATTCCTCGTAGAACGGCCGCGGCCGGCCCTCGTCGAGAACCTGGCGGTCGTATTCGCCGGCCCGCGCCACCAAGCCCGCGCTTTCGTGCGGCATCAGGCGCGGCGTGGCGAACTCGTCGAGCCGCCGTCCCAGGACCGCTTCCATCGAGACGCCCCAGAAGTCCAGTTGCGCCTTGTTGACGAGAATATAGCGGCGAAGCGCATCCTTCACCGTGATCGACGCCGGCACGTTGTCGATTACCGCGCGCAGCATGTCGAGGCTGCGCTCCAAAGCCTGCGCCGCGGCGGCGGCCCGCATTTCCGCGCGCTTCTGCGACGTTATGTCGATCGACACGTTCAAGATCGAGTCGACCTGGTCGCTGGCGTCGCGCAGCGGAATCTTGCTGGTGATCAGATGGGCCATCTCGCCGCCCGGGCCGGCATTCGAGAACGCGACGTCGAGGATCGGCTGGCCGCTGTCCAGGACCTGCTGGTCGCGCACGGCGACGGAATTGGCGTGCGCAAAATGCTCGTCCGGCTTGATGGTGGTCGGCGTGAACTCCTCCATGCGATGGCCCAGCACCTGCTGCGCCGGCAGGCCCCACATGGTCAGGCCGTGCCTGTTCACCAGGATGTAGCGCCGGTCGCGCCCCTTGACGCTGATGCGCGCCGGCACGTTGTCGAGCACGGCCTGCAGCAGGTCGCGATTGCGCTTCAGTTCCTCGGCGGTCGCCTCGGCGCGTTGCTCGGCCTCCTTGAGCCGGGTGATGTCGATATAGAACGCCGCGATGCCGCCATCGGCCGTGCGCTGCTCGCTCAGCATCATCCAGCGCCCATCGGCCTGGGCCACTTCGTGCGACCCGTGCGGCGATCGGTGCATCGCCACGCGCTTGGCGATCCAGGCTTCCTCGTTTCCCACCGCCTCGACGATGCTGCCGGCTTCGACCCGCCAGCGCAGCGCTTCCTCGAAGCCGCGCCCCGTCAGGCGGTCGCGCATCGCGGGCGGAAACAATTCGCGATAGCGCTCGTTGCATACCACCAGCCGGTCCTCGGCGTCCCACAGGACGAACGGCTCGGGAAAGCTGGCCACGGCGTCGAACAGCCGCCGCTCGTAGTGTTCGGCGCGCAACCCGGCCTCGATCTCCGCCGTGACGTCGCGGCCTACCCCGCGGTAACCGACGAACCTGCCGCCCGCGTCGAACAGCGGCTTCCCGCTCGCCACGAGATGCAGGATGCGTCCGTCCGGCAGGCAGCGGCGATGGCGCAGGTCGCGGAACGGCCGGCGCGCGGCCAGGTCGGCCAGATGGGCACGCAGCGTGGCGGGGTCGATCTCCAAGCCGCACTCCTCGCGGCGCTTGCCGAGAATGGCCCGCGGGTCGAGCCCGAACTGCTCCAGCCTGCCGGGCGTGAAGTAGGTGAATCGCAGATCCGCATCCTGCTCCCACACCCAGTCCGACAGCGACTGGACCAGGTCGCCCAGCCGCTCCTCGCTGGCCGCCAGGGCGTTCGCCGTCGCCTCGCGCCGCCGTAGCTGCGACAGGGCAGCCGCGGTCAGCGCGGCGACGATCAGGATCACGATGACGCCGGCCGCGACATAGCCCAAAAGCGATTGGCGCCAGCGCGCGAGCATGCGGTCGGCATCGAAGGAGACCACCACCGTCAGTGGCGCACCGGCGAGCGCGCGGAAAGCCGTGTAGACCCGCCCACCTGCCGTTTCCTCCCAGCCCTCGCCCGAGCGCGCCGCGCTCCATGGCATCGCGTCGAGGGCGGCTTCGGTCGTCCCGATGTCGTCCACGTCGAAGGGATAGTTGACCAGCTTGACGCCGCTGTTGTTGTACATCGTGATGCGGTAGCCGCGGCCCTTGTCGAGTTCGGCCCAGAACGCCGCGATTTCGCGCGTGCTCAGCGTGGCGAACACGACGCCCGCGAAGGCGGCATCCGGCCCGTGGAGCCTGCGGCTGACCGCGATGCGCCAATCCGGCGCCAGTCGCCCGCGCACCGGGCGGTCGATGAAGGTGCCGGTCACCGTGCGGTCGCGGTGAACGCGAAAGTAGTCGCGATCCGCGGCCGAGTAGGGCCGCGGCGCAACCGCGGCGGAATCGGCGATCGGCAATCCGTTGGCATCGAGGATGATGATGGCGCTTATCTGCGGGGCGATCTCGATCAGCTCGCGGAGCGAGCGGTGCAGGCTCGGCAGGTCGGGGGCGCCCAAGCGCAAGCGATCCTCGTAGTCCGACTCGACCAGCCGGAGCGCCAAGTCCAGGGTCTGGAAGTTCTGCGTGGCGTGCTGGTCCAGCGCGATGGCGAGATTGTCGGCGCCAATGACCGCCTCGGCCAGGTCCGACCGGCGCGCATCCCATGCGACCGCGCCAAGAGCACCGACCGCCAAGGCCCCGGCGATCACCGCGATCGACACCAGCGCCGCGCGGACGCGCCAAAAGCCGCGCGTCGCCATGGCGGCGCCAGTATGACCCTGCGCCCCCAGGGTGGGCATGAACCTGCTCTCCTCCGGCGGAATCCGGAAACCGGCCGAACCCCAAGTAAGTACGGGGGAAGTGGTTAATGGACCCTCAATGCATGGCGCGGCGGTTGCGGCGGCGCGCGACGAATCGCCGTTCGTCCGACCTCGCGGAAAGCCCGTTAAATCGGGCGTTTCCCCACGCTCGCCCGTGCCGGCAAAGCGTACAAGTCTTGATTTTACGGGGGTTTGCGGCGCGGGCATCGCAGAAACGCCCGTGGTGCTTGCATTCGGCGCCGGATGGGATATCAAGCCCTGACCCTTCGAAGGGTTGGCACAACACCGCCTGAGGATACGACCGTGAACCAAACCGATCTCATTGCCGTCGTTACCAAGAAGACCGGCTTCAGCGCCAAGGATTCGAAGAGCGCCGTGCAAGCCGTGCTCAGCGCCGTCGAGGATGCGCTCGCGAAGGGCAAGTCCGTCCGCACGACGCTGGGCAGCTTCAACATCGGCAAGCGCGGCGCCCGCAAGGGCCGCAATCCAAAGACTGGCGAGACGATCAACATCAAGGCCAGCAAGACGGTTCGCTTCAAGGCGTCGAAGACCGTCAAGGACAAGCTGAACAAGCGCTAGAGGCGCGATTGCGCTGGCCGGGCTTCCGGCCGGCGCCGGGCCGCTTCGCCGGGCGCGATCCTTCGCTTGAGCGAAGGCGCGCCCGGAGTTGTTTTCGCGTCATGCATGGCCGGTGGCGCCGCGCCGTCTCGGGCCCGCCTGCCCGAGCGATGCTCCTGCGCTTTGCGATGCCGGGCCTGCGCGGGGCTGGAGGGATGGAGGGCCGGGCGTGGCAGAGGGAGTTTTCCGGGTCGGGCTGACCCGCGATTGCCTGGGGCGGGACGGGAAGCCGACCTTCGACCCGGCCGCGCTGGAGCCGCTGGAGCGCGCCAGGGGCGTGGCGTTCGAGTTCATCGACGAATACACGCCGTCGATCACGCCGTGGCAGGCGGCGCGCTACGACGCCATCGTCGTCCAGAAACCGCGCGTGGAGCGCGCGTCGCTGACGGAGAACGACCGCCGGCTTCGCGTCGTCGCGCGCTTCGGCGTCGGCTTCGACGCGGTGGACGTCGATGCCTGTACCGAGGCGGGCGTGATGCTGACCAACACGCCCGACGGGGTGCGCCGACCGGTCGCGACGATCATCCTGCTGTTCATCCTGGCCCTGTCGCACAAGCTGTTCGTCAAGGACCGCATCACCCGCGACGGGCGCTGGAACGAGCGGACCAGCCACATGGGCGAGGGACTGAGCGGCAAGACCGTGGGCTCGATCGGCGTCGGCAGCATCGGCCGCGAGGCCTTCCGCCTGCTGGCCCCGCTCGGCATGGCGCATATCGGCCACGACCCCTATGCGAAGCAGGCCGACATGGACGAGATCCGCCTGAAGCTGGTGGACAAGGACACGCTGCTGCGCACATCGGACTTCGTGTGCATCAACACGCCGCTGTCGAAGGAGACGCGCCATCTGGTCGGCGCGCGCGAATTGGGATTGATGAAGCCCACGGCCTACCTGATCAACACGGCACGTGGCCCGATCGTCGACGAGAAGGCGCTCTACCAGGCGCTCGGCACGCGCCGGATCGCGGGCGCCGCACTCGACGTGTTCGGCCAGGAGCCGACGCCGCCGGACAACCCGATCCTCAAGCTCGACAACGTGATCGTCACCCCGCATTCGCTGTGCTGGACCGACGAATGCTTCCGCGGCATCGCGTCGAGCGCGATCGGCTCGATCCTGTCGGTCGCGCGCGGCGAGACGCCGGCGAACGTGGTCAACAAGGACGTGCTAGCGCGCCCGGATGTCCAGGCACTGCTGGCGGCGCGGAAGAAAGCGGCGCGCTAGCGCGTCGTGTCCATCCACTTGCCGGCGATCACCATGCCGGCGGGGAACAGGCGCTGCTTGCCGACGATCATCTCGTCGACCACGTCGACATACTCGAAATCGCCGGCGACGAGGTCGAGCACCGAGGCATCGCCGATGCCGCCGACCTTGAGCGTGCCGAGTTCGTCGCGGCGCACCGCCCGCGCCGGGGCGCTGGTGCAGCAGCGCACCACGTCGTTCAGGCTCATGCCCAGGCACAGCATCTTCGACATGGTGACCAACAGGTCGAAGGCCGGCCCGTCGACGCTGAGGATGTGCGCGTCGCTGCTGACGATGTCGGGCGGGAAGCCGTGCGCCAGCGCCTCGCGCGCCGTGCGGAACGCGAACGAGCCGCCGCCGTGGCCGATGTCGAACAGCACGCCGCGCGCCCGGGCCTCCAGCACCTCGGCCCGCACGCGGCCGTCGCCCTGGACCGGCGCGTTGGGGAACGGCCGGAAACAGTGCGTCAGCACGTCGCCGCGCCTAAGATGCGGCAGCACCTCGTGGCGCGCCGGCGGCAGCTTGTCGAGATGGGCCATCATCGGCAACCCGGCCGCGTCGGCCGCGTCGATCGCCAGGTAGAGCGGCGTGGCGCCGGCCGGCCCGCTGGCGACCCCGCCGACGCGGACCTTCACGCCGACGATCAGGTCCTTGTGCTCGCCGGCGACCCGCACGCATTCGCTCGGCTCGAGCAGCCGCACGTCGGTCGATTCGCCGACCATCACCGGCTTCGAGAAGGCAAAGATGCCGGGATAGGAGATGTTGAGATAGGCCAGGATGCGTATGGGGCTCGGCTCGATGATGTGGCGGCGGAAGCCGTGGAAGTTGCCGGCGCCCGCCGATCCCGCGTCGATCACCGTCGTCACGGCGCTGCGCAGCGCCAGCGCCACCGGGTCGATGCCCAGCGAGGTCCCGCCCCAGTAGACATGGGTGTGGAAGTCGATCAGGCCCGGCGTCACGATGCGGCCCTTCACGTCGCGCACGGTCTTGGCGTCCGCCAACCCCTCGCCGATCGCGGCCACCTTGCCGCCGGCGAAGGCCACGTCGGCCAGCTTGTCCAGGTTCTGGCTCGGGTCCAACACCCGGCCGCCCTTGAGGATCAGATCGAAGCTCACGCGCGCCCCCTGGTTGCGGATCGGCGCCACTATCGTCCAGGTGCACCGCCCCGCGCAACGAGGCTGGCGGCCCGGGGCCGATCCGGGCTAAATGCCGCGATGCGACTGCGTCTTCTCCCGTTCGCCCTCGGCATGCTCGTGACCGCATCGGCGTCGGCGGCCGAGCCGACGGTCCTTCGCGTCATGCCGCAGGGTCCGTTGACCGGCATCGATCCGATCGCCACGCCCGGCTACCCGACGCTCGATCATGCCTACCTGGTCTACGACACGCTGTTCGCGCTCGATGCCGGGCTGCGCGCGCGGCCGCAGATGGCTAATGGCGATGCGGCGAGCGCCGATGGGCTTTCGCACCGGATCGCGCTGCGTCCGGGTCTCCGCTGGCACGACGGCACGACGGTCACGGCGGCGGACTGCATCGCGTCGATCCGCCGCTGGGCCGCGCGCGACGGGCTCGGCCGCGACCTGATGGACCGCGTCGCGCGGCTGGAGCCGGACGGGGACGACGCGATCGCGATCACGCTGACGCGCCCCTTCCCGCTGCTCGTCGAGGCGCTGGCGAAGCCGATGGGCACCGTGCCGTTCATGATGCCGGCGCGGCTGGCGCGGCTGCCGGCCGACCGCCCCGTCGACGATGCCACGGGCTCGGGCCCGTTCCGCTTCGCGCCCACGCAGGCCGAAGGCAACTTCCGCAAGGCCTACGAGCGCAATGCCGCCTATGTGCCGCGGCCGGAACCGCTCAGCCTGTTCGCGGGCGGCAAGCGGGCTGCCGTCGATCGCCTGGAGTGGCTCTACATCCCGGTCGAAGCGATCGCCACCTTCGAGCTCTATGCCGGCACCGTGCATTACTGGCGCGCGCCGCCGGCCGAGGCCCTGCCGCGCCTGGCCGGCAACCCCGACGTGACCATCCGCGCGAGCGATCCGCTCGGCGAGACGGCGATGCTGCGGCTGAATCATCGCAGCGCCCCCTTCGACGACCAACGGGTGCGACAGGCGGCCGCGCTCGCGATCGACCATCAGGCGATGGTCGCGGCGCTGGGCGGGCTCGCATCCGCGGCGCGGGTCTGCGTATCGATGCTGCCCTGCGGCCTGCCCGACGGACCGGCGGCGCTCGCCGATCCGCGCCCGGCGGAGGAGCGCCGCGCCGCCGCCCGCCGCTTGCTGCGCGAGGCCGCGTACGACGGCAAGCCGCTGATCCTGCTGACCGCGCACGACCAGCCCCTGGTCGACGCGCTGGCGCGCAACGCCGCCGACCAGCTGCGCCGCGTCGGCTTCGCCGTGACGATCAACGACATGCTGTGGCCGGACCTGGTGCGCCGGCGGCAATCGCCGGCATCCGTGGAGGATGGCGGATGGAGCGCCTTCGTGACGCGCTGGCCCGCGCTCGACCTCGCCTCGCCGGCCTGGAACGAGGCGCTGCGCGCGACCGGCGCGCAGGCCTGGACCGGCTGGCCCCAAGACGAAGCGCTGGAAAAGCTGCGCCAGGACTGGCTTGATGCGCCCTCCGCCGAGGGCATCGCGCGGATCGAGCGCCGCGCGGCGGAGACCGTGCCCTATGTGCCGCTGGTGCAATTCAACCTGCCCGTCGCCTACCGCCATACCGCGATCACCGATCCGCCGCCCGCGCCGGTCATGGCGCTGTGGGGCGTCGAGCGGCGCTAGCAGATAAACAGCATAGGGGCATCGACGTGACCGCACCGCGCCATTTTCACAATCCGCAAGCCTCGGCCGCGCGACGCTACGGCGCGGCCGAAAGCGCCGTGCTGGACCGGGCCGGCATGGAGGCTGCCCGCCGCGACCTCGAGGCCTGGCCGGGCTACGCGCCGACGCCGCTGCTCGACCTGCCGGAAGCGGCGCGGCGGCTGGGCATCGGCGGCATCTGGTACAAGGACGAGGCGCACCGCTTCGGGCTCAACAGCTTCAAGGCGATGGGGGCGCCCTATGCCGTGCTGCGCTTCCTGCGCGGGATCATCGCCAGGCGCGGCGGCGCCGCGGAGGCGACGGTCGGCGACATCGCCGCCGGCAAGTACCGCGACGCGACGCGCGACGTCGTCGTGACCAGCGCGACCGACGGCAATCACGGCCGCGCCGTGGCCTGGGGCGCGCAGGTGCTGGGCTGCCGCGCCGTGATCTACATCCACGAGCATGTCAGCAAGGGGCGGGAGGAGGCGATCGCCCGCTATGGCGCCGAGGTTCGGCGCGTGCCCGGCAACTACGACGATTCCGTCCGGCGCTGCGCCGCCGACGCCAAGGCGAACGACTGGCAGGTGATCTCCGACACCTCCTATGACGGCTACATGGCGATCCCGCGCGACGTGATGCACGGCTACATGGCGCTGGCCGAGGAAGCCGCGCGCCAGTTGCCCGCGGGCGCCGTGCCGACCCACGTGCTGCTGCAGGCCGGCGTCGGCGGACTGGCCGCCGCGTTCTGCGCCGCCTTCTGGCTGCGCTGGGGCGAGCGGCGGCCGCGCTTCGTGGTGGTCGAGCCGGACAAGGCCGATTGCTGCTACCGCTCGGCCGTCGCCGGCAAGCCGACGACGACGCCGGGCGATCTCGACACGGTGATGGCGGGGCTGGCCGCCGGCGAGATATCGCCGCTCGCCTGGACCGTGCTGAAGGCGGGCGCGGACGATTTCGTCACGCTGGACGACGCCTACGCGCCGCGCGCGATGCGGCTGCTGGCGGAAACCAAGCCGGCCGTCGTGGCCGGCGAGTCCGGCGCGGCCGGTATCGCCTGCCTGATCGCGGCGCAGGAGCACCCCGCCCTGGCGCGCGCGCTCGGCCTGGATGGCTCCAGCCGCGTGATGCTGGTCGGCAGCGAGGGCGCCACCGATCCGGAACTCTATTTCAAGCTGGTGGAAAAAAAGCCGGAGGACGTGGTGCGCTGAAGCCCGCGGTACCGTCCTTCGACAGGTTCAGGACTAGGTGAAAAAGTTTTCCTCATCCTGAGCTTGTCGAAGGATGAGGGAACGCAGCAGCGCTAGGCCGCCCGTTCCTTGGCATGGCGCTCGCGCATGGCGCCGTAGATTTCCCGCAAGGTCGCCGCGATGTCCATGCGCGGCTGCCAGCCCGGATAGTGCGACTGGAACTTGCGCAGGTCGCTGACGTACCAGATGTGGTCGCCGACGCGGTTCTTGGGCTCGTAGCTCCACTGCATCGGCTGGCCGGCGATCGTCTCGCAAAGCCGGATCGCCTCGATCATCGAGCAGTTGGCATGGACGCCGCCGCCCATGTTGTAGACCTCGCCCGCGCGCGGCGCGTCGACGAAGGCCTGGAACGCCGCCAGCAGGTCGCGGCTGTGGATGTTGTCGCGCACCTGCTTGCCCTTGTAGCCGAGCACGGTATAGGGCTGGCCGGTCACCGCGCATTTCATCAGGTAGGCCAGGAACCCGTGCAACGCCGCGCCGGAATGGTTCGGCCCGGTCAGGCAGCCGCCGCGGAACACGCCGGTCTTGAGGCCGAAGTAGCGGCCGTATTCCTGCACCATCACGTCGGCCGCGACCTTGGACGCGCCGAACACGCTGTGGGTGCATTGGTCGATCGACATCGTCTCGTCGATCCCCCGGGCGCAGGCATGCGCGGGGGCGACCGTCCAGCGCGTCTCGGTCTCGACCAGCGGCAGGTGGTTCGGCCGGTCGCCATAGACCTTGTTGGTCGAGCAGAAGATGAACACGCCGTCCGCGGCATGGCGGCGCGTTGCCTCTAGCAGGTTCAGCGTGCCGCCGGCGTTGACCGCGAAATCGGTCGCCGGCTCCTGCGCCGCCCAGTCATGCGACGGCTGGGCAGCGGCATGAACGACGACCGCGATGCCGCCGGAATAGCGGGCGAACAGCGCGTCGATCGCCGACGCGCTGCGGATGTCGATATCGGCATGGCGATAGCGGCGGCCCAGCTCGGTTTCGAGCTGGCGGCGCTGCCACTGCGTCGCTGCCTCGGGCCCGAAGAAGTGCCGGCGCATGTCGTTGTCGACGCCGACCACGTCCATGCCGCGCGCCGCGAAATGCCGCGCGGCTTCCGAGCCGACCAGCCCGCCCGATCCGGTGATGATGGCGACCGCCATGCGAACAGACTCCGGCCCCCTGCCCTATTCCCGGCGAAGCTTGCCCGGTCAGGGTTAACGAACAATTAGCCGACGCCGGTCAGACTCCAGCCGACGACGGCCGTTTCCGAGGGACCCGCACGGGCAAGGCGGGGGAAAGGGCCGCGGAGGGACGACCTTGGCAGACCCCACCCCGGAATCGATCTTCCTGGCCCAGCGCCGGCCGTTGCTGCGCTTGGCGCAGGCTTGGCTGCGCGGCGCCAACGACCAGACGCTCGGCCTGGTGCGCGACTACCGCCGCTTCTTCGCCGAGCTGCTGCTGTCGCTGCCGGAGCCCGCGCTGCTGGCCGCGATGACGGCGCCGGCAGGCGACATTCTGCGGAGCTGGATCGAGGCGGAGCTGCCCGAACTGCCGCCCGATGGCCGCGACCGGCCGGTGCTCGACGCGATCGCCGCGCGCTTGCGCGCCGATGCCGGCGACCTGCGCGCCCATCTTGCCGCGGCGGGCTATCGCCATGCCTTCGCGCTCGAGCCGGCGCCCGGGCTCGCCGCCGCGCCGCCCGCCGCGCTGCCCATGCTGATGCGCTACTGGCTGCGCACGCCGCGCCTGTTCTGCGCGCCGGACGACGCGCGTCGCTACCACGCCTATCTGCTGAAGATGCTCGACGCCATCGCGGCGCTGGCCGAGGCCGCGCCCGGTGCGGTCGAGACCCATGCGATCCTCGAAGCGGCGCTCGGGCCGCTCGACATCCAGATGGCCTTCCACGACGACGGCAATCTTCGCCCGCTGCTGGAAAAGCGCGGCCGGTTGCTGGAGCGCGCGATCGACCTGACCGGGCTCGCCCGCCGCCTCGACCGGCCGGCGCTGCCGGCGGGCGGCCGCCGCCTGCGCGTCGGGTTCCTGGTCCGCAACATGGACCCGCGCACCGAGAGCTTCATCGTGCTGGCCCATGCCGAGGGGCTGGACAAGCGCCGCTTCGAGACGGCGCTCTATACCCAGCGCCCGGCCGAGGGCGCCTTCTCGGCCGCCGTGAACCAGCGCTTCGGCAAGGTCGTCGTGCTGGACAACGATCCGGCCCGGGCCGTCGACCAGTTGCGCGCCGAGAACCTCGACATCGCGGTCCTGGGCAATATCGTGTGCTTCGACAATCGCGGCCTCGGCCGCGTCGCCGCCTGCCGCGTCGCCCCGGTGCAGCTCGCGCTGGCGGCGATCCAGCCCTCCACCACCGGCTTCGACAGCGTGGACGTCTTCGTTTCGGCGCGGTCGACCGAACCTGGCGATGCCGCGGACCACTACACCGAACGCCTGGCGCTGATCGACGCCACGTTCAACGTGTTCAGCTATGCCAATGCCGGCCGCGCGCCGGTGGCAAGTGGCTCGCGCAAGGCCCAGGGCCTGCCGCCGCGCGGCACGCTGTTCTTGGGCGGCGCCAGCATGCCGAAGCTGCAGCCCGCGCTGACCCGGACCTGGATGCGTATCCTGGCGCGGGTTCCCGACGCGGTGCTGGCGCTCTACCCGTTCAATCCCAACTGGTGGCCGTCCTATCCGCACTACGCGCTGCGCCAGCGCCTCGCCGCCGAGGCGCAGGAGGCCGGCGTCGATCCCGCGCGCGTGCGCCTGCTGGCGTCGATGAGCATGGGCGAATTGATCCAGCTCGCCGGCGAGGCCGACGTGTTCCTCGACAGCTTCCCCTATTCCGGCAATGCCTCGCTGATGGAGCCGCTGGCCGCCGGCTGCCCGGTCGTCGCGCTGGACGGCGCGTCGCAGCGCGCGCTGCAGGGACCGTCGACCCTGCGCGCCATCGGACTCGACGCCTTCGTGGCGCCCGACCTGGATCGGTATGTCGATCTGGCCGTCCGGCTTGCCGGCGACGCGGCCCTGCGCAAGGAGACGTCGGGATGCATCCGCGCCGCGATGCAGAAGGCCCCGTTCTTCGACAGCCGCGGCTTCGGCACCGCGTTCGGCGGGCTGATCGAGCGGCTCCACGCCGAGGCCGCCGCGCCGGCCATGCCCGAACGGGCGATCGCATGATCTCGCTGGTGCTCTACGGCCGCAACGACAACTACGGCTACAACCTGCACAAGCGGGCCGCCATCAGCCTGAACTGCATGGCCGAGCTGCTAGACGATCCCGAGGACGAGATCCTGTTCGTCGACTACAACACGCCCGACGACATGCCGACCTTCGTCGAGGCGATCCTCGATACGCTGACCGATCGTGCTCGCGGCATGATCCGCGTGCTGCGTGCGCGCCCGTCGGTCCACGAGCGCTGGCGCGGCAAGACGCACCTCAACGCGCTGGAGCCGCAGGCGCGCAACATCGCGATCCGGCGCAGCAACCCGAAGAACCGCTGGATCCTGTCGACCAACACCGACATGGTGTTCGTCATGCGCGACGGGACCAAGTCGCTTTCCGCCGCGGTCAAGGACCTGCCGCGCGGCGACTACGGCATTCCGCGCTTCGAGATGCCGGAATCGCTGTGGGAATCGCTCGACCGCAAGGACCCGCGCGCGGTGATCGACGCCTTCGCGCGCTGGGGCAAGGCGCTGCACCTCGACGAGGTGGTGCATTCGCACAAGTCGATTCTCTATGACGCGCCGGGCGACTTCCAGCTCGTGCCGCGTGCCGACCTCATCAAGATCCACGGCTTCAGCGAGGCGATGCTGCGCGGCTGGCATGTCGACAGCAACCTGGCCAAGCGCTGCCTGCTGCTCTACGGCGAGACCAAGAGCCTGTTCCACAAGGTCGCGGGCTATCACTGCGACCACACCAAGGTGGTCACGCCGATGCACGGCCACGACCGCCAGCAGAACGACATGGTCGAGCATATCAGCGAGGTCCGCCGGCCCGAGATGCCGCAGCAGGCCGACAGCTGGGGCGCGCCCGACGCGGCGATCGAGGAGATCCGCGTGCCGCCCGGCCGCGACATCGGCTTCGCCGCCGCCCTGACGCCGATCCTCGGGCCGATGCCGAAGCCGGTCTACGAGGCGCTCTATACCGAGAAGAGCTGGAACCAGATCACCTATCCCGCGCGCCACGTCATCCCCTACCTGGCCGACCAGATCGCGACCTTTCCGCGTGACATCGACCTGGGCTACGCGGGCCTCAACGACACGACGCGCGCGCTGCTGGCAGAGACCTGGCGCGCGCTGGGCTTCACCGGCCGGCTGCTGGTCCATCGCGACACCGCAGGCATCAAGCCGGGTTGCGAGCCGGCCCCGGACAGCGACGCGCCTTTCGTCGTCGCCGACCTCGACTACATGGTCGAGCGTGCGGCGCTGTTCGTCCTCGACCTGGGGGTCGAGGAGGGACCGGGCTGGAAGAACAAGATTTTCAGCCTGGAATACAATCCCAAGGCCAAGCCCCTGCTGCCGTTCGTCAAGGCGGTCCAGGCGGCGGGCTTCAAGATCGCGGCGGCCGAGCGCCGCCGGATGGCCGAGCGTCGGCCGGCCCGCCGCATCGTGCTCGTCAACACGATCGCCACGGAATTACTGGGCCAGGTCGACACGATCGTCGGCCAGACGGTCACGCCCTACTGCACGCATGTCCGCCACGGCACCATCAAGCCCGACACGATCGACGTGCTGCGCCAGCGCCGGGCCGATGCCGACCGGCTGGAGCAATCGGCGGCCAAGCACCTGATGACCGAAGCGGAGAAGTGGCTGCCGGTCGACATGCTGGACCAGGCCGAGCCGCATCGGCTGCTGGGCGACGAGCAGCGCGCCAAGGTCGCCGAGGACGCGCCCAAGCGGAAGTCGACCGACGCGTGGCACGACGTGGCGGTCCTGTCCCTGACCAAGCTGACCGGCGATTTCGACCAGCGGCTCGCGGAGTTCCTGGCGCTCGACCCCGAGAATCCGCAGCCCTTCGTGGCACACCTGGCCCTGCTGCGCGTGGCGGCCGCCGAGGTGATGTCCCGCCCCTGGGCGCCGCAATCCGCCGAGGCGATTCTGCGTGCCTGCGAGGGTTTTCTCGAGCAAGCCGGGCGGATGCCGGACGAGCCGGTGGGCCAGGCCGTCAGCACGATGCTGGCGCTGTGCCGCGGTGCCGCGGGGGAGAGCCTGGATGCCCTTGCCGAGCGCGTCGTCGCCTATGCCGGCGAGCGGCTGGCGGGCGGTGACTCGGCCGATCCGTTCGCCGCCTGGATCGCGCTGTGCGTCGCGGACTTCGCCATCGCGCGCGGTCCCTGGCGAAGCGACGAGCGGGCGCTGGCGGACTTGCGCACGCGGCTCGTGCTGCCGGCGCTGCGCCGGCTCCAGCGGCCCGCGCCGGCGGCGCAGGCGCCGGCCGACAATGGACGCATCGCGATTCTCGCGAGCGCGCCTTTCGGCCGATCGGTCGACCCGGGCGCGGAGCGGCTTTCCGAGGTCTTCGCGGCGATCGCGGGGTCCGGCGCGTCCCAACCGCAGGTCCGCGTATTCCCGCTGCACACGCCGGACTCGGCGTTCCTCGCCCTGGCGCGAAGTCGCGGCGCGGAGGTAACGGAGGCGCCCGACCAGGGCGGCCTGACCGCGAACCATGTCGCCCGGCGCTTCGAAGCCTTGCGCGACGCGATCCTCGCCTGGTCGCCGCGCCTGTCGCTTTGCGTCGGCGAGAGCGCGCTGGCGCTGGCGCCCCTCGCGCTCGGCACGGCGCCGGTGCAGGGCGTCTATGGCAGCCGACTGACAGGGCCCGACCTGCCGGGCATGCAGCTCCTGCCCGACCGCGCAGCGCTGGCCAGATTGATTCTCGGCGCCGGCACTGCCCAGCCGGCCAAGGGCGGCGCGGTCGGCGTCGCCGCGCGCTGACCGCCGGCTCCCGGCTGGGGTCGCATCCCGCTTTCTTAACGCGGGGTTAAGCCATCGCCCGTATTTTCACCACAACGCCGCGACAGGGAATGCGGGAGCCGGTCCGTCCATGATCCATCCGCCCAAGCGCAATCGCGAGGCAGCGCCGCACGCGCCCGGCGTGAACGGTCGTCCGGCGAAGGCGGTGACCGACGAACGGCGGCGGCACGGCCGCAGCGCCGTCGCGTGGCACGGGCGTATCATGATTTCGCAGGCCCCGAGCGTCGCCTGCGTGGTGTTGAACGTGTCGGAGCGTGGCGCCAAGCTGCGGCTTCGGCTGCCGATCGACCTCCCGGGCGGCTTCGTGCTGTCGATCGACCGGTTCGGCGACCTGCAGGTCGAGCTGCTGGACCAGGAGCAGGCGGTCGTGCGGGTCGGCTTCCTGGAGCCGCCGGCGAAGATCCGCAAGTTCTTCCGCAACCAGCTTCCGGCGTTCCGCAATGCGCCCGACGGCGGCGACAGCGCCAAGCCGGACGCGGGCGCGGCTGACGCGGCCGAGCCCAAGGAATAGCGCGCGGCCGTGCCGCGCGGGGCGGAACCCTAGCTTCCGAATACCAGGCCGATCATCCCGGCCAGCAGCAGGCCGGCGGAGACGATCATGATCAGCGCTCGCGTCACGCACTCACCTCTGGCTTGATCCCCGATCGCGGCGCCCGCAGCGCCCTACCTTGTCAACGCACCGCCCGCCGAAGGGTCCCACCCTGGACCCCTGATGTGGCGATCCGATGGCACGCGCGAAACCGTCGCATGTCGGCATTCGCCGCGGCACACCGGCCCGCCACGCCGGCGGACTATATCCCCTCGCGAAGAAAAAGGCCCCGTCCTGCGCCGGACGAGGCCTCAAGTCGTTGTAGGTCGATTCCGTTGCGTCGAGGGGCGACACAACGCAATCCATTGCGCCCCAGCGCGCTCCCCCAGTCCAGCGCAATAGCGCCAACCGCTCCCGGCTCACCGAAAGATCACAGCAGTGCATTGCCAAGTGAACCGCCCCAAGCACGCGCCTAGGCGCGCGGGCGTGGCGCACGAGTCGTTCAAACCTCCAATCGGGAGAAGATGGTGCCCAGGGCCGGAATCGAACCAGCGACACCGTGATTTTCAGTCACGTGCTCTACCAACTGAGCTACCTGGGCATCGGGCCCCTAAGACCGGGCCGGGGCAGGCTTATAGGGGCATTTTTGGGGCCTGTCCAGAACGCGCCGCCAGGGCGGCGGCCTGGCCCTAGAGTCCCGCCGCGATCGCGGCGTCCACCGCCAGCGCGCGGGCCTCGCGCTCCAGGCCCAGCGCCTTCAGCGATCCGATCACATAGGCGACCACTACCGGGCTCTGCCTGCCGAGCTCGGCGTCGCCCAGCGCCACCAGCGCGTGCAGCACCGTCTCGCCCACCCGCCCCTCGCCCGAAGCCTCGCGCAGGCCGAACCACAGCAGCGGCGACGGCACCGGCGCGTTCGTGCTCATCGGCGCCTTGTAGAGCGCGGCCCAGTCCACCCCGATCACGGGCTCGCCGAAGGCGTCGAACAGCATCAGCGCCATGGCCAGGCGCGGCGCCACCGTCTCGGGCTTGCCGGCCTCGACCGCCGCGCGCCACTGGCGGAAGCGCTCGCCCGACCACGGCGCGCCGGCATCGCCGTCGGCAAGCCGCGCGCGCGCCCACAGGGCGAGCAACGACTGGCCGGCGTCGCGGTCGGACGCCGGCGCGGCGCCGGCGGCATCGTACCAGGCCTTGGCCTCGGCCAGGCGGCGGGCCGAAGAGAGCGCGCGCCCGGCGTCGCCGGCGAACCATGCCTGCTCGCGCGCCGGGCGCATCTCCAGCAGCAGCGGCAGGCTGACGCGCGCGAGCAGCGCGAAGTCGCCCTCCTGGCGGCCAAGCGCGTAAAGCGCCTTCAGCGCCTCGGCGCGGCCCTGCGGCTGGGTCTGGGCCTGCGCCGCGCGATAGAGCAGCGTGCGGGCGCGCACCCCGCCCTGCTTGGCCGCCTCGCTGAACGCGTTGGCGAGCTGCGCCGGCGGAATCTCGGCCGCCGCGTAGGCCTTCGCCAGATCCTCCGGCGGCAGCGCGCCATAGAGCGCGGCGCGGTGCGCGGCCTCGAGCCGCATCGCCGCCGGCGCGACCGGCGACAGCGCGATGCCGCGCAGCAGGGCCGGCTGGTCGAGCGGCCCGGTGTCGGCCGGCAGTTGCTGGTTGGCCGCGCGCGCCATCGCCAGGGTCAGCGGCGTCGCCTCCTTGAAGCTGCGCAGCGCCGCCTTGGCGTTGCCGCTCAGCGCGTCGACCAGCGCGAAGAAGGCCGCGTCCTTGTCGCCCTGGTCGCGCACCAGCGCCAGGTCGAACTGCGCGCGCTCCTTGTCCTTGTCGATCAGGTCGCAGAACACGGCCAGCTTGTCCCAGAACGCGCCGGCCGCGCCCGCGGGCGGAACCGCCCCGGCGCTCGCCTGCTGGCCGCCGGTCAGGCGCTTGCGGCCCTCCTGGCAGGCGCCGGCGACGTCGTCGGTGAGCAGCAGCACGTTGACGCGGACCAGCGCGATGCGCGGGTCGATGTCGCGCGCGGGCAAGGCGCTGATCAACTCCAGCGCCGAGGTGAACTCGCCGCGCGCGTACAGGCGCTCGATGCGCAGCGGCATCAGCCCCGGCCCCACGCGCTCGCCTTCTGGCGGGCTCGCGATCGACAGCAGCAGGCGGTGCGCCAGGCTCTGTTGCGTCGGCGACGCGACCGCCGCCGGGATGCGCGCCAGCAGCAGCTCGACGATGTCGCGCCGCGTGTTGCCCCACAAGGTGACGCCGAACCCGCCGGCCGGCTCGGACAGCAGGCCGAGGGATTCCGAATCGATCGCGCGCAGCGGATCGCTCGCCACCGGCTGGACGCTGGCCTCGCCCGGCTTGGCGGTTTCGGTCGAGACGGGCTGGCCCGAGACCGGCTGTCCGGCGCCAGGCAGCGGCGCCAGGGGCGCGACCGTCGGGCTAGGGCCCGGGCGGGCCGAGGGGGTCAGCGGGACCGGACGTCCCTGGCCCCAGGCCGGGCCGCAGCCGGCCACCGCAGCGAGAAGCAGCGCCGCAAGGCCCAGGACCGGGCGATCAGCGCGGCAGCTTGTCATCCGGAATCGTCCGCTCGATCACGTGGCTGGGGGGCTTCGGTTCCCACAGGGCCAGGAACGCCGCGCCGGCCGCCAGGGCCACGACAAGAAAAATCGCGAGAGAGGAGAAAATGCCTAGTCGCATCTTGCCTTTACGGGGATGGGCGGCGCGGTCGGCCGGCACAGCTCGCGATGGCGACCGGGTAGACCGCTATGCTAGGGTTGACCTGTGGCGACATTGCGGCAGGCCCGCCGCCAAGGTCAATCGCCGGTCGATCGAGCCCAAGCCTCAACGCGATCGCGCCGACCGAAGGACATGGCGCGGGCGGTCCTTGTCGTCGGCGATTCGCTTTTTCACGGCAAGCACACCATACCGGCACCCGCGCGATGACCGCCTTTCCCGCTGCCACGGCGACCGACCTGCCCGCCGGGCTCGCCCATATTCCGCGCACGATCGTGCTGGTCGGGCTGATGGGCGCCGGCAAGTCCGCCATCGGCCGGCGGGTCGCCCAGCGCCTGCACCTGCCCTTCGTCGACGCCGATGCCGAGATCGAGCAGGCGGCGGGCAA